>DHLW01000087.1:58960-64991 GCA_002405485.1 Phycisphaerales bacterium UBA4658 | reverse complement strand
CGACGACGGCGACGTCTGGTGGGAAGGCATGACCGAGCAGCCCCCCGCCCACCTCATCGACTGGAAGGGCGAGGACTGGACCCCGGGCTGCGGCCGGCCCGCCGCCCATCCGAACGCACGCTTCACCGCCCCGGCCAGCCAGTGCCCGTGCATTGATCCCGAGTGGGAGAACCCCGCCGGCGTTCCCATCTCCGCGTTCGTCTTCGGCGGCCGCGTCAGCAAGGACATGCCCCTGGTCTTCCAGGCCTTCAACTGGTCGCACGGGGTGTACCTCGCCGCCACCATGGGCTCCGAAGCGACCGCCGCCGCCATCGGCCAGGCCGCCATGCGTCGAGATCCCATGGCCATGCTCCCCTTCTGCGGGTACAACATGGCCGACTACTTCACCCACTGGCTCAACGTCGGTCGCCGCGTCAACAACCCGCCTCGCATCTTCCGCGTGAACTGGTTCCGCAAGAACGACCAGGGCAAGTTCATCTGGCCCGGCTTCGGCGAGAACATGCGCGTCCTCAAGTGGATCGTCGATCGCGTCCACGGACGCGGCTTCGCCGTCGAAAGCCCGCTGGGATGGATGCCCCGGCACGAGGACATCGAGTGGAAGGGCCTCGACTTCCCCCCGAGCGCGTTCTACGACCTGATGTCCGT
Organism: Phycisphaerales bacterium UBA4658; assembly: GCA_002405485.1. Classification (GTDB taxonomy): domain Bacteria; phylum Planctomycetota; class Phycisphaerae; order Phycisphaerales; family UBA1924; genus UBA4658. The sequence continues at coordinate 64,346 of DHLW01000087.1, read as the reverse complement.
CGGCCGAGACGCGGGTGCTTCCGAGGCGCGATCGCACGAGGAGCTTTTCGACAAGTTCCTCGACCGGCTCCCGAAGGAGTTCGTCCTTGAACGCGAGCTCATGCGTTCCCGGCTGTGGCGCTCCCCCGAGCGCTGGGAACTCGCCCACGAGATCTGATTCGCCCATCGAGGTCCGTTTGTCGCGCCCTCATGTCGCGTCGAACGCGACGGCGATCCTCCGGGCAAGCCCTCGCACCTGGTCCGGCTCGTAGAGCGAGCTGGGCCAGGTTCGATCCGCCGCCAGTTCAGCCTCGATCCGCCTCGCCGCCGCGTCGGACGCGGACTTCGTGAGCGCATCCAGAGCCGATCGACCTCGAACTCGGGCGTCAAGCAGCGTCTGGTGGAGCATCCGGTACGCGTCCCGCTTCAAGGCCCTTGAGGCCTTGTCGCGCTTGTTGCGGAGCTTCGTCAGCGTGGTCACGAGCGTCTCCCGGACACGCTCACCCTCGGCATCATTCAGCAGCAGCGGGCGGTGCGCCGCGGCGTGCGCCAGCCAGCGGGCGCGGGCAACGCCCTCGGGCGTCATCACATCGCCATCGATCGCCATCCGTAGCCGCACCGTCGCCGAGACCACCGCCATCGGCGCAAGTCGCGCCCCGAGCCACGCTCCGAGCCAGTCCGCCGTGATCGCGTCGTATCCCCCTTCGCCCTCCGATCCGCCGCCGCCAAGGCCGTGGATGAACAGATCGCACCCGGCCAGCCGCATGATCCCCGTCAGGAGCAGCGCCCGCGGCAGAAACTCGCCGGCGCCGATCAGCTCGCGACCACGCGCACCTGAAACCATGCCGGCCCTGGCATGACGCCGAGGCGATCCCATCGCACGGCCAAGTCGCCACAGCGGCAGTTCAACGTCTTCACCCACCTGCAGCGGCCCGACTCCGGCGCCGGCGGACCCGGCCGCCGCCGCGTTGTACGTGCTGACGCAACGCGCCGGATCGTCGGCCATCTGCTCCACAAGCTCGCGCATGAGATCCGTCTGCGCCAGACCAGACGCCAGCACGATCACCGGTTGCTCACCGCCGGCACAGGCCAGCTCCAGCGATGCGCGCGCGATCTGCCGCGCAAGATCCGCCTCGCCAGCGTGGCGCCCCATCGCCCCGACGATGTCCTTCAGGCCCGCGGCAACATGCCGAGCGCCGAATCGCTCACCCCGTCCAAGGGTCGGCACCGCCAGCCCCTGCCGCGTCCGCAATCTGCACAGCGGCACCCCGCGTTCGATCGCCGCGCCACCACCTTCGCCGCGCAACTCCAGAAATCGATCCACCAGACGACCCGTCGCCTCGATCACCGGATACCGCACACGCGTGACCGCTTCGTCGTGATCCACAACTAGCCACACCGCCTGCGCACCGGTTCGGCGGGCAGCTTCGCCAAGGGCCATGAGCTTGGCGAGGATCCCCGGATGCCAGAACTGCGGCTGGTGTCCGGACATGACCACCGGCCGGTCCGGATCCAGCCCAAGCTGCCTTCGAAACACACGGGCACGCCCGTCAAGCTCGGCGTGTCGACCATGCACCAGCGCCTGCCATGTCGTTGCACTCGGACGCAGCGTCAAGTCGATCGGCGATGCCAGGTCCGACGCAGCGGTGGTGTTCACGGCATCGGGCACGTGAAGGATCCTTGGCCGGGGGAGATCGCGTCGTCGGACCCCGCCGCGGCGGGCGGGAGTTTCTTCGCCCACTTCCCGATCTCAGTGTTCAGCACGCAGCGATAGTGCCGCAGACGACGCTCCGGATCATCCAGCCCCGCGCCAAACGACCGCTTCGCTCCGGTGTAGATGAGCTTCACGGGAAGCTCCTGGACGCGAAGCCCCTGGGCCGCCACCTGCGTCCAGAACTGCATCGGAAACGCATACCCGTTCTCCGTCAGCGTCAGCCGACGGAGCGCATCCACGCGGTGGGCCTTGAACCCACAGAACGCGTCCGTCAGCCGCAGTCCAAGCCGGGCATTGATCTCTTCCGTGATCGTCGCGTTGATCGCTCGCCGGTCCGGAGGCGCCGCACCCTCGGCGTCGTCGAGATTCACGTACCGAGACCCGCTGATGACATCCGCGCTGTTCTGCCTCGCCGCCTCAAGAAACGCCGGAATCGACTGCGGCTCATGCTGCTCATCGCAGTCCATCGTGATGATCCAGTCGTACTGATGGCTCGCCGCCCACGCAAACGCGTCGATGAGCGCGTGCCCGTACCCGCGGTTGCGGGCATGGCGAATCACATCCACCGGCAGCTTGGGCAGCATCGCCACCGTCCTGTCCGTCGATCCGTCATCGATCACCAGCACGTCGTCGGCATACTGCAGCACGTGCGCAAGCACACGCTGCACCGTCCGCTCCTCGTTATAGACCGGAATGGCGACGAGCGTTCGCATCTGCGTGTCTCCTGCTGCACCCGACGCCGCGGCATCGAGCATGTCCGACCGTGCTGAACTCTTCGAACGCCCCGCCCGCTTGGATGCCCCACGCTCCGGGCCCGATACGCCCGCCCCGCCGAGGGATCGCAGAACAACCGCTCACGGACCAACCGATGGCTCAGTCGATCAAGATATCGACGTACTTCGATACGATCAAGCCGGGCCGGCGGTTCGATCCCACCCGCACACGCTCACGCCCAGCCCATTGACCCGACAAATCCAGGCTATTCCGAGGGATGTTCCGGGGGTGGCCCCGGGGGCCGCTTCGGAAGCGCCGCGAACGCGGCAAACCCGAACGGCGCATGACCCGACGATCCGCCCGTTCCTTCCGACTCGTCTTCCTCCTGGTCGGCAAGCTTCTGGAGCTTGTCCACCAGCTCCGCCGTGAGCATGTGCACCCCGCGAATTTCCTCCAGCGGGAGCGTGAACACCTCGCCGCCCGGAGTTTGGATGCGAAACACCGTGCACTGCACCGCCAAAGAGGCCTCCCGCTGCGGGCCGGGCATGGCCATGCTCAGCGCCAGCACCGGCTGGATGCTCGAGATCGCGATGCGTTCGCCCTGATGCGTCAGCACCGCGCTCCGCCCATCAAACAGCTCCGGCTGCTTGTCCTGCAACGCCGCCAGTCCCATCAGCATGTCGCGCAGCAGGTTCGACCAGTACAGCCGACGCATCTCCAGCACCGCGTGCACAGAGAGCGCGGCCTCCGCGTTCGGCCTCGCCACCGCCTTGGCCGAACGCCCCCTCGCACCGGCGCTTTGAGCGCTCCGGGAGGGCGGTTTGGACTGCATCCGTGATGTGCGTCGTCGCGGCATGACCTCAGATTGTTGCCACCATCGAGCACGCGAGATGACCGCAGCACCCCTCAGAACGCGAATACCCTCCCTTCCTATGCCCGAAGGACCAGTCATCACCCGCTTCGCCCCGTCACCCACCGGCCACCTCCACATCGGTGGGGCACGCTCGGCTCTCTTCTGCTGGGCCTTCGCCAGGCGGGCCGAACTCGAGCACCGCGCCCGCGGGGGCACGCCCGGACAGGGCGGACGCTTCATGATCCGCATCGAGGACACCGATCAGGCCCGCTCCAGCGACGAATCCGCCCGTGGCATCCTCGAAGACCTCGCCTGGCTCGGCATCGAGTGGGACGACGGCCCGACGCTCGACCTCGCCAACCCCGATGGGACACGTCGGACCATCGGCTCTCACGCCCGCGATGTCGGCTCATACTTCCAGGCCCGCCGCGTGGCCGTCTACAACGCATACATCGATCACCTCATGAGCATCGGCAGGGCCTACCCGGCCTTCGACACCGCCGAGGAACTCGACAAGCTCCGCAAACAGGCCACCGCGGCGAAGCAGACCTTCAAATACCCGCGACCCGCCGACTTCACCTTCGGCCAGCCCTGCACCGCCCGCATCGATCGCGCCAAGAAGGGCGAGCCGCACGTCGTTCGTTTCGCGATGGACTCTGCCGCCGTGGTGGTGCGAGACGAGATTCTCGGCGAGGTCAAGATCGCCCCGGGTGAAGTCGACGACTTCGTGATCCGCAAGGCCGACGGCTTTCCCACCTACCACTTCGCCGTCGTCATCGACGACGAACTCATGGGCGTGACCCACGTCATGCGCGCCCAGGAGCACCTCGCCAACACGCCCCGCCACGTCGCGCTGCAGCGAGCCCTCACGCGCCTGGACACACACCAGCCCTTCCGCACGCCCAGCTTCGCGCACATGCCGCTCATCATGAACATGGACGGCAGCAAGATGAGCAAGCGCGACAAGGCCAAGGCCGCCCGCAAGGCCGCCAAGGACGCCATCGCCAAACCCCCCGCTCCCGGCGCCGCTCCGCTCACCCCCGCCTCGCTCGCGCAGTCGCTGAACCAGGACCCCAAGCTCGTCGCCGATTTTCTCGCCGGCGAGAACGACAACCTCGACCTCGCGGGCCAGATCGCCGCGCTGCTCAACGTCACGCTCCCGGAGATCGAGGTCTACGACTTCCGCCGCAACGGCTATCTGCCGGAGGCAATCATCAACTTCATCGCGCTTCTGGGCTGGAATCCGGGGATGAAGCTCCCCGATGGGAAGGACCTGGAGAAGTTCGACGCCGCGTTCATGGCCGAGCGTTTCTCGGTCGATCGCGTGGGCAAGACGCCCGCCAAGTTCGACCGCGCCAAGCTCCAGTCCTTCAACGCCGACGCGATCAACGCGCTCACCGATGCGCAGTTTGCCGCCAAGTGGCGCGCCTTCCTCGCGGAGTATGAGCCGCACGTGCTGGCGAGACTCGACGCCCGCGGCAGCGCGGCCTTCACAATCCTCGCTGCCGCCGTCAAGCCACGCGCCAGAACGCTGCGCGACGGCATCAACGCCGTGCGCTTCGCCCTCGTCGCCGACGACGACGTCGCCTTTGACCCTAAGGCCATCGACAAGCTGCGATCCCCGGACGCCAAGAACGCGGCTCCTGGCGCGCCGCCGCGCACCGGCGTCGAGCTCCTCGCCGCCTCCCGCGAGCGGCTGTCCGCGCTCCCGACCGCCGACTGGACCGTCCCGGCCATCCACACGCTGCTCGAGCAGCTCGCCCAGCAGCTCGGCGTCGGCATCGGGCAACTCGCCCAGCCCCTCCGCGTCGGCGTGACCGGCGCGGGCGTCAGCCCAGGCATCGCCGAGACCCTCGCCGCTCTTGGCCGCGAGAGCGTCCTCCGCCGACTCGACCGATGTCATCGCGCTGCCGTCGTGTAATCCAGACGTCGACTCACCCCGCGCCCGCGGCAATCACACGTTGAACAGGAAGTGGCACACGTCCCCGTCCTGCATCACGTAGTCCTTGCCCTCCACGCGCATCCGGCCGTGCTCCTTGATCGCCTTCTCGTTCTTGAACTCCTGCAGGTCCTTCACCGAATACACCTCGGCGCGGATGAACCCGCGCTCGAAGTCGGTGTGGATC
>DHLW01000087.1:54216-58848 GCA_002405485.1 Phycisphaerales bacterium UBA4658 | reverse complement strand
CGGTGTGGATCACGCCCGCCGCCTGCGGCGCGGTCGCCCCCTGCGGAATCGTCCATGCACGGATTTCCTTCGGCCCGGCGGTGTAATAGCTCTGCAGCCCCAGCAGGTGATACGCCGACCGTGCCAGCGCGTTCAGCGCGGGCTCGTCCATCCCCAGTGAGTTCAGCATCTCCAGTCGATCCGCATCCGACAGCTCGATGAGCTCGCTCTCGATCCGTGCGCACACCGGCACCACGTCGAACTCAGGATCGCCCCCGTGCCCCTTCACATACTCGCGCACCTTCATCGCCAGCGGCCCGCGGCCGTGCGGATCGTTTTCGTCCACGTTCGCCACGTACAGCATCGGCTTGGCGCTGATCATCCCAAGCCCCTTGAGCGCCTTGACCTGCTCGCCGTCCATCCCCTCCAGCTTCGCCCCGCGGATCGGCTTGCCCGCCTCGAGGATCGGCCTCACCTTCTTGAGCACCTCGAACCGCGCCACGTCTTCCTTCGACTGGCTCTTCGCGGCCCGCTCCGCCTTCGAGTACGAGTTCTCCACCGTCTGCAGGTCCGCGAGGATCAACTCCGCGTTGATCGTCTCCATGTCCCGCACCGGATCCACCGTCCCGTCCACGTGCGTCACGTCCTCGCCGCCCGGCGCTTTCTCAAAGCACCGCACCACCTGCACGATCGCGTCCACCTCTCGGATGTGCGACAGGAACTTGTTCCCAAGCCCCTCGCCCTTGCTCGCGCCGCGCACGATCCCCGCGATGTCCACCAGCCGGAGCATCGCCGGAACCACCTTCTGCGTCTCGATCAACGCACGGATGATCTCCAGCCGCGCATCCGGGATCGGCACCACCCCCACGTTGGGCTCGATCGTGGCGAACGGATAGTTCGCCGCAAGCGCCCCCGCCTTGGTCAGGGCGTTGAACAGCGTGCTCTTCCCGACGTTCGGCAGTCCGACGATCCCAGCTTCCATGACGCTCCACTCCTGCTCGCGCTCACCCGACCCCACCAACCCCGCCGCACCCTCGTCCCCCCCGCTTCACGCACCAGCGTCCCCCGACACTCGACCCTGCACTCCGGCTACCCCGGACTCCTGCAAAACTCCCCCCACAAGTGGTGAGCCCTCACCCCCGCCCGCCGCAGCGTGCCGGCTCCGATTCCACGGGGGGCGGATGCTAGCGACCAGAATCGCACTTTCCCGAAGATTGTCCTTGACGAGGATGATTTCGATCGTATTCTGTTTGGTACTTATCGGGGAAGTGCAATCACGCCCCATTGGCGTGGAGAAAGGGGTCCGTCATGTCTGCCGTCATGCGTCGAGGTCGCACGCCCATCGTGCGACGGGTCGGATCGTGGCCGTCGGTCGCGGCGTTGGTTGTCGCGGCGGTTGGAGCTCTGTTTCATGCCGGGTGCGGCCTGAGCCCCGATCAGCGGACCGCAGTCGCCAAGTTCAGCGAGGCCGCCGCAACCGTCGCCGATCATTCCGCTCGTGAGATCGTCCAGGTTCGCACCGATGTCATCGCGACGCGCACCCGGCAGCACGCCATCGCCCGAGTGTTCGGCGAACTGGACGAGGCCAACGAACGGTCTCGGCTGGATCATCTTGTGGAATTGGAGAACGCCCAGCCACGCCTCGCCGCCGCGACCGCCGTCGCCGACTTTGCCAATCTTCTGAACACGCTGGCAACAGGCGACCAGACCGAGCGGTTCGCGACGGCGACGGATCGATTCCTGACCAGTCTGCAGTCGGTGCAAGGCGTGAACCTCTCGCCGGAGAAGGCCGGGGCCATCGGCGCGATCGTGATCGCCGCCGGACGCATGGGCATCGAGTCGGCCCGTGCGAATGCGATCAAGGCCGTCGTGGTCGAGACCGAGGAGCCCATCAAGACCGTGATCCGCCAGTTGCAGGCCGATCTCGCCATCGAGGCCTCCGACACGCTCACGCTCACCGGCTTTGACTGGAGCCGCACGCTGAACGTCGAGCGACGATTCGCCGGCGCGATGGCCAGAGAGATTACATCCAAGCGGCCGCCGAGCATCGTGCCCTCGCCGTCGTTCACGCCCGATGACTCTCAGTGGGGCGATCTGCACGCCTGCGCCCAGGAAATGCTCGTTGACCTGGACCGGCGCATCGCCGACCGCGCCGCCGCCAGCGCCGAACTGGCCAAGTCATTCTCCGCCATGGACAAGGCGCACGACAAGCTGGTCATCGCCGTGCAGACCGACCAGATCTCGATCGGCACGGCGATCGACGCCTTCGCGACCCAGGCGCAGGAACTCAGCCGGGCGATCAAGATCCTGCGCGACTGATGGCCCAGGGCGACCGGGCCCGCTCAAGGTCAACGCCGGCACATCAGAAAAGCACATCGAATGATCCACAGGAGGACGACTCATGGCGACAACCGTTGAAATGGCCAATGCGACCTTGAAGATGTGGGACCAGCTCGACGCGCTCTGGCAAGCCACCGACAACGAGGGCCACCGCGACCAGATCGGCAAGCAGATGTACGAGCTGCAGAAGGTCATCGGCCGACTGATGTCGGAAAACACCCAGCAGGCGGGCGCGGCGTATACCAAAGCCATCGGCGACCTGAAGAAGGCCAACGCCAAGCTGCGCTCCACCATCGAGACACTGAACAAGGTCGCCGAGACGATCGAACTCGCCGCCAAGGCGATCGACGCCGTGACCAAGGTCATCGTCTGAGCCACCGGCCCAGGCCGCGTGTCAGATGTTCCGAATCTGCGCGAGGATCGCGGGATCCTGGATCTCGCGATCCCGCGCCAGCAGCAGGGCCTTGCTGATGATCTCCGCGGTCTTCGGATCGTCGTCGGCGAAGGGAAGAAACAGCCGGCCTCGATGCTGGCTGTGCACCGGGATGATCCACAGATGACCGCCCGGGAGCGTGTGGATGCTCCCGCTGCCAAGGTGCAGGGCGTATCGGGCGAGTTCTCCCTGGATCAGGGCCCGTGGACCCTCGATCGCCACGTTGCCCAGCGAGAGCAGCTCGCAGGTCTCCCGCAGCAGCGACGCCCGGAGTTCGACGGTGCTCTGCGAGGCCTCCGGATCAACCCCGCCGCGGTGGGCCACGCTCACGACCAGATCCATGTCCCGCATCACCTCGCTGAACACCCGCGGCGGGACCTGGGCGATGGGCACCGGATGAAAGGTCCCCGCCTTGAAGAACGCCAGACCATCGATGGTGAAGCCATCGATCTCGGCGGGGGTGTAGAACCCCTCCTCGAAGGCGACCTGTGCCGTCAGCCGCTCGGCGTGGAACGTCCGCTGGATGCCCTCCTCATGCCGTGCGACCCACCCCCGAGAACCGAAGAGCGCGATCGCCTGGCGGGGCTGCACCTGCTGCCCGGCATAGCGCCGAGAGCGGCTTGGACCATCGCCCGAGGCGTCACCGAGTTCCGGCCCGACCGGCACGTAGACCTCTCGAAAGACCTGCTTGAAGGGCTGGACGCGTTCGGCGGCGAAGCACTCGCGCTGCCACGCGTGCCATTGCGCGGTCTTGAGCAGGTCAAGAGGATGCGCGACGCGGAGCTCGTCGGTCGCGCGGAGCGGTTCGATCGCGCCGGTCACTGACCGAAGCGCCTTGCCGTTCTTGTCCGGATAGCCCAGCAGCGAACCGCCGCTTCGGGTCTTGCCGATGAAGACCAGTCGACTCAGGAGTCTTCGGAGCACCGGGTGGTCAAAGAGCGGCGGAAGATCGGCGCCGGAGAACGCATCCCCGCGACACATCGCCAGTTCCAGGGCGGACCGCACGCGCGTGGTCTGTCGGCGGAGTTCGGTCATGCGCTGCTGCAGCGCGGCGACTCGCTTGTCCTTCTTGACGTCCGGAGGCACGCTCTTGAGGGCCTTGCCCTTCCTGGACGAGGTGAGCGACGGCGCGCCGTCATCATCCACGGCGAGAGAGACCGCAACCTCGCCGACGGTGACCGTGATCGGTCCGTTGGCCAGATCGGCGAAGTCCTGGATCTCCATCGCCCACTGGAGCCGGAGGGGGTCTGGGTATCCGGCGGTCCATGCGAGGTTCTCCATGCCGATCTCGACGGCCCGCTTCTCGCTGGCCTGGAGCATGGCTCCGCCGTGCTTGGAACTGGTGCGGCGCATTTCCTGCAGGACCTTGAACCGGGCCATGACCTGCTTCTTTCCGGCGTCGCCGGGCTTGATCGCGAGCAGGCCGAGGGCCCGAGCGGAATCTTGATGGCGTTTGCCGGTGATGCGCAGCGTGAGCTGTTTCTCGGTGATGTTCCCGAGGATGGCGTCGGCAAACAACCGGGCTCGCGTGTGTCCGGCGCCGGACGAGGCGAACTTCGCCGCCTCGTAGAGCACCTCCCATCGCTTGGGTCCGAGCGCCGAGTGGCATCGTTCGAACCATGCGCGATCCACAGCGCCGTCGGAGAGACTCTCCCGCGTGATCGGCGTCAGCTCGCCGGCCCGGGCCTCCCAGAGCTCCTGGTCCTCATCGATGCGATACCCGTCCTTGCGCTCCTTGGTGTGGGTGCGCAGCCAGAGCACGGCGTCCTCGAGCATCGGCCAGCCGGTGGCGTGCTGCACGTGCGCGGCCCACCTTGGCTGATACAGCGCAAGCTCGACAAGCCGCTGGTCAGAGAGCCCCGCATCGCGCGCGGCCTTGG
>DHLW01000087.1:48762-54052 GCA_002405485.1 Phycisphaerales bacterium UBA4658 | reverse complement strand
CATCGACGCGGCCTTGCCCCAGTCGTTGTAGATGTACCCGCGGATGAGCGAGCGCTTGCCCAGTCTGGCAAGCGCTGGGACCGCGGCGTCGATCCCGCCCGATGGGTCCATGGCCATGGCATGCCGGGTGGCCGGGGTTTCGGCGTCCCCCCGGCCAAGTTCGATCTCCAGCACACGTCGTCGCAAGCGTTCGAGGAGCGCGTCGAGCTGCGGAGTCAGTGTCAGTGTGCCGCGATGCTGGGTGGATTTTCCCGGCTTGCGCAGCTCGAAGAGCCTGCCCAGATCGCTGAACGATCGGCGATACCCCCCTTCTTGACCGGTGACCAGGCGCACGAGCAGTTCGTCGTCGGAAACGCGCCCGGTTCGCCAGAGGGTCATGAAGTCGTCGAGTTCGACGGTGAAGCTCCCGGCGCTCTCGTCGTGGAGCGCACCCTTGGTCAAGGCGATCGCGGCCGATCGGATCAGCCCCTCATACCTCTCCAGCGTGGTTACGTCGGCGGAGATCGACCACGCCGCGGGACAGGATTGGAGCAGGCCGCGCCACGTGTGCGCCGACCAGAGCAGATCGTTGAAGTCGTACTCGGCCGCGTATGTGCTCTCCGAAAGTCGGATCAGTTCGCCGCGTGCGATGGCCGACTCCATGCCATCGAGCAGGAACGCGATCGCACCCGCGGGCGGGTGCAGTTTGAGGGCCCACTCCAGGATCAGGCCCACGGCGTCGGCGTAGACGAGCGTCCCGTCATGGCCGGCAGGGGCGTGCCGCTGGAGGGTCCGGGCAAACGCGTTTTCGCCCTTTCCGGATCGTCTGGCGGTTCCGACCGTGACGAGCGCCCACGCGCGGAGCAGTTCCAGCCCGTCGTCATCGCGGAGATCCGGGCCGCGCTGCGCAAGCCAGGGCTCGAGAATCTCCGAGACCGGCGAGGACCGATCGGGGATCGATCTGCGCGGGGCGAACTGCCAGGTGTACTGGATCGAGCCGAGCAGGCGATGCTCATCCAGATCGCCCTGACGTGGATGGTCGGTCTTCAGTTCCATCGTGGCGTTTGCGTGCACGAGAGCGTCCAGTGAGAGCACGCACGCGACGGCGGCTTTGCTCAACGGGCTGATGCTCCGATCACGAGGAACCGGCAGCGGCCTTGGAGCGCCCACTCGGGCCAAGCCGAACGCGTCATCGACCCGGATGCCGATGGCTGGACCGCCGTCGAAGATCGCGTCGAGCGCCTTTTGCGGGTCCTTGCCCAGGGCCTTGCCCCCGTCCCGAAGCGGCCGAGTGAGCGTCCGCACGTCTTCAACCGATCGCCCCGCGACCACCATGGTGCGGAGCACCTCCAGACCTGCGGTCTGACGGGCGTTCTTTCCAGAAAGCAGGCGGGAGGCGACCTGGAGCGCGGCAGCATCCGGGAGCGTGACAACGCGGGCGATGGCACGGGCGCGGATGTCGTCGGCGGCTCGGTCCAGGAGCGACTCGTGCCGAGCGATCTCTTCGGGGGTTGCGGGCTCGAGCTCCAGAATCCTTGCGACCGCCGATCGCACGGCCTTGGCGGGGGCACCGAGCAGGCTGATGAGCGTGGCACGAGCAAGAGGGGTAAGCGGCTTGGCTTCGAACCGACGACTGGAATAGAACGCATCGACCGGCTGACCCGCGATCATCATCGCCGCGAAACCTCGGGAGTGAGAATCGAGTCGGTCGAGAATGCCGACGAGTCGCTCGCTTTCCTGAGGCGGACAGCAGTGCGTCAGCGTGGCGCCGACCTCGGCGGCGGTGAGCGTGGAGCGGCCCCAGGGGAAGACCCGTGGCTTGAACTTCAGCTCCTTGCCGCTGATGCGCCCCAAGAGCCGTTCGATCGCGTCGAGCAAGCCGGAGAGCTCGGCGGAGTCGGGCTCGCCGTGCTGATCAGCGTCGGGCAGGGAGGAAGCGTCGTCGAAGTCCTCATCGCTCGCAGCAGTCTCACGGCCGGTCATGGCCGTCGCGCACACGACCAGGGCTTGAGCGGCGACGGACGCGTCAGCGTCGTCCAGCGCCGGAATGACGGCCGGGACGTACTCGGAGAACCCGATCGACTCCAGCGCGTACAAGCCCACCCACCGCTTGTCCGCGGAAGTGTGGGAGAGCAGCTTCGTCGCCTCGTCTGCGGCGGCCTGTGCGTCTTCGTGGGCGCGGCACCAGAGGGCGAGATAGGCGGACTCCGGGTCCTTTCCCCGAATGGCCTCGTCCCTCGCCGCGGGATCGTCAAGCATCGGCAGCACCCGCTCCAGAATGGACTTGGCGTGGGCCGTGGACATGGACTCCCACTGAAAACCGAACCACACATCGATGGCCCGAACGGTGGACGCGAATCGGACCAGATTTTCCTCGAGGATGAGCCGAAGCAGCCGACGGAACGCGACGGGGTGTGCGTGGCACCCGGGCTCGAGAATGGACTGGCGCAACCCCTCCTGCCGCTGGGCGGCCAAGAGCATCTTCTCGAGGAATGCCCACGCCTCCTCGCGCTCGGAACAGTGCATCGCGGTCACGACGTGCTGACCCATCCCGCCGATTTTGTGGGTCCCCGAGGCAGAGGCCTTGAGGATCTCGAAGACCTCATCCCCGACCGGGCCGGGTTGGTCCATCGCGCAGGAGAGCAGCAACGCCGAGTCCTCGACCCCTGACCATCTGATGTGCGCGCCCCAGGTTGCCAGCCAGATCGGGTCGGGATCGTGACCGGAGAGTTCGCGACAGACGCCTCGAATCCATCGGTTTCGCAGGCTTGCGACGAAGCCCCCGTGCCGAGGCGCTCGAAACGGAGACCTTTCGTACATCGATCGCTGATAGGTCTGGTGGGGCAGGCGTTGCCAGACGCGCTCCATGAGCCCGGCGAGTTTCGGGAAGAGCGCGTGGAAGAACCGCGTGCGCTGATCGTCCGTGAGCGTCACCGCCGAGAACCTTCTGGCCTCCGCGGTCAGCTCCCGGTCTGCCGGCGAGAGCGGATCGATCGGCACGCACTCGCGCAGCCAGGCCGATGCGTGCGCGATGTCGTGCACCGACTTGACGCGATGGTCCGTCCACTGAGGATCGGCCATGTCTTCCAACTGGGAGCTCAGGGTTTCCTTCTTGAGCACGTGCTAGTCCCTCCGCACCACGCGGGCAGCTTGCCGCGGCACCTAACGATCTGGTCTTTACTCACGCCCCAGCCAGGAACACCAGCCGAATGAACGTCACGCGGCTGTCAGTCGTGATGAACACCTGTTCATCCAGACTGCGCACCTCCCGCCCGTCGATTGCGACAATGTACAGACCATCCTCGAATGCAACAAGGGCGGCGGCGACGGCTTCATCGGGACTTGGCGCCGGCGGTGTCTCGCGTCCTTCTGGAGCGACACGGCCGGCGGCGGCCTGAGCATCGATCTGATGCTTTGTAAAGACGCGATCAAGCCGACGCGCCTCGCGCCGGGTCTCATAGGCAGCAACCTCGGCGCGAACGATTCGGTCGATCAGATCCCGGAGCGTCAGCCCATGATCACCCGGATCACCGTCGTGGATCGGATGGAATGGGATCGACCAGTCCGCAAAGATCGGACGCCGAGAACCGAGGGCTCGAGCGCTGATGGTCAGGGGCATAGGGCGGTCACACCGATGACGACTCTCCCGATCAGTCTCTCGTGAACCATCAACGATGTCCGCCGGTTGCGTTTCGCGGCTGGGGAGCGAACGGCCGAGGCGAGCTGCGTTCTGGACAGGCCAAGGACAGCATACGGCGTGCCGGTGGAGGGGAACCGCAGGATGCCAGTGCGTCCGACGAACGCCCAGCGTCCGGCTTGCCGCGAGCGCGGCGTTGACTGCCGGAACTGCGACCTCACCGCCGCCCCCCATCGACCCTGTTGAGCGATTGGCCGGAGTGTTTTCGGCGAGGGACCCGGGGGGGCCGGGGCTCGGCTTGCCGGGCACGATGACCGTCGGCCGATCCCTCACGCCCGGGGTGCGAACAATCCGATCTAAGCGTCCGCCATGCCGACACTGTCCGACGTCAAGACCTCCATCACTGGACCATGCCCGGCCGCCGCCCTGCCGGAACCCGTCACCCGCCAAACCATGCCCGGACCATCGAGAACTCCGCCGTCTGGTACCTGGCCCGTGCGCTTGCCCGCGGGGGAGGGCGTATCGCGGGTCGATCAGCGTTCCCGGCCGCTCGCGGTGGCTGGGAAGCACGTGTACATGATCGGGATCGGCGGGTGCGGGATGTCGGGGCTGGCGCGGATGCTCCGGGCCCGGGGCGGGGTGATTTCCGGATCCGACTCGACGCACAGCCCCTATACCGACATGCTGCAGGCCGAGGGCGTGCAGGTCGGGTTTGACCAGTCCAGGAGCTGGCTTCCTGAGGAGTGCGATCTGGTGGTGGCGTCGGCGGCGATCCGCCCGGACCACCCGCAGGTCATGGAAGCCGAGCGTCGAGGGATTGCCGTCCTGAACTATGCCGAAGCTCTGGGCTGGACGATGGTGGGCATGTCGGGAGTGTGCGTGGCCGGGACGCACGGCAAGAGCACGACGACGGCGATGCTGGGGTTCGTGCTTGCGGAGGCGGGGCTTGAGCCAAGCGTGATCGTCGGGGCCAACTGCGCCCACTTCGGGAACACGGGTTTCCGACTCGGCGCCCAGAGCATTCCCGCGGGGAGCGGCCGGGGCGAACCGGGCCTGCTGGTCGTGGAGGCGTGCGAGTACAACCGGAGTTTCCACAACTATTCGCCCAAGATCGCGGTGATCACGAGCGTGGAGGCGGACCACCTGGACGTGTACGGCTCGCTTGAGGAGGTGGTGAGGAGCTTCCATGAGTTCGCGAAGCTGCTCCCGCCGGCGAGCCAGGGTGGCGTACTGCTGATCGCGGATCAGAACGCTCATCGTCGCGAGGTGTGCGCGGGGCTGGAGTGCAAGGTCGAGACCATCGGCTGGTCGCCGAGCGCCGACTGGTCGGTGCAGTATGAGCCGGAGTCTCGCAGAACCGGGCTTGTCCGCAAGGGCGAGGGGCTGGTGGCGGCGTGGGTCACGGCCCTGCCGGGCGAACACAACGCGATGAACTCAGCGACCGCGTGCGTGCTGGCGATCCATGCGGGCGCCGATGCCGACCTCTGCGCCAAGGCGCTGAGCCAGTTTCGCGGGATCGATCGCCGGATGCAACTGCTGGGCGAGCGCCGGCTGGACTCGGGCGGCAAGGCGGTCAGGGTGTACGACGATTACGGGCATCACCCCACCGAGGTCGAGACCACGCTGCGTGCGCTGCGGGCGTATGAGCGGCCGGAGCAGCGCGGGGGTCGGCTG
>DHLW01000087.1:18162-48634 GCA_002405485.1 Phycisphaerales bacterium UBA4658 | reverse complement strand
TCTGCGTCTTCCAGCCGCACCAGCATTCGCGCACGCGACACCTGCTCGAGGAGTTCGCCTCCGCCTTCAGCGAGGCGGACATCGTGATCGTGCCGCACATCTACTTTGTGCGCGACAGCATCGAGGAGAAGACCAAGGTCACCGCGGCGGACCTCGTGGACCGGCTTCGATCCAAGAAGGTGCAGGCGATGCACCTGTATCCCTTCGAGGCGATCATCGAGCAGCTCGAGATCGTGTGCCGGCCGGGCGACGTCCTCGTGGTCATGGGCGCCGGTCCGGTGGACACTGTGGCCCGGGGCTTTCTGGCCGCCGGAGAGCAGGTTGAGGGGTCGACATCCGGCCCGGAAGGACGCGGGGCATGACCACGATCGAGGCGCCCGTGCGCAGCACACCCCTGAGCATCATCCCGCACGCGCCGATCCCGACCTGGTTCGGCATCGGCGGCGGTGCGGATCGGCTCGCCGTGCCCGCCGACGTGGCGCAACTGGCCGAGTGCCTGCGGATCGACCCGGATCTGCGGATCCTCGGCGACGGGGCCAACCTGCTGGTGGACGATGAGGGCGTGCGCGAACTGGTCTGCGTGCTGTCATCTCAGGCGTTCACGGGCGTGCGTTGGGATGATCGGACCGGCGTGGTCCGCGCCGGAGCGGGAGCCAACCTGCCCAAGCTCATCACCGAGTCGGTGCGCCGTGGCCTGCGAGGAATCGAGGGCCTCGGCGGCATTCCCGCGTCGCTGGGCGGAGCGGTGCGCATGAACGCCGGCGGGGCGTTCGGGCAGATCGCCGATGTCGTGCGCGTCGTCCGAGGGCTGGATCGAACGGGCTCGCCGCTGGAACTCGCTCGTGAACGGATCGCGTTCGACTATCGGCACTCGGGGCTGGACGATCTGATCATCACCGAGGTCGAGTTGCAGCTTGTCCCGGACGATGCGCCCGCGCTCCGCACCAAGCTCAAGGACGTGATGGAGTACAAGAAGTCCTCGCAGCCGATGGCGGACCGGTCCGCCGGGTGCGTTTTCAAGAATCCGACGCTGGACCGGGCGATTCCGGGCATCCCCGGCTCCACGCCCGGCCTTCGGGTCAGCGCGGGCATGCTCATCGACAAGGCCGGGTGCAAGGGCCTCCGCAGCGGCGGCGCGTGCGTGAGCGAGCGGCACGCGAACTTCATCGTCACCGCGCCCGGCGCCAAGGCCCGCGACGTCATCACGCTCATGGACCTCGTGACCGATCGGGTCCGCTCGGAGTTCGGCGTCACGCTCACACCCGAAGTCGTCGTCTGGCGCCGCACCGCCTAGGCAGTTCGTTCTCGTTCGCATGCAGGCGCAGGAACCCCACCAATGAACTCCGTACTCGTCCTCGGCGGCGGTCCCGACTCCGAACGCGAAGTCTCCCTGAAGTCCGCCCACTTCATCGCCCAGGCGCTGCGCGACAGCGGGCGATTCGCCAACGTCCACAACCAGACCATCGACCGGCTCACCAGCGACGAGCTCAGAAAACTCCCCGGCGACGTCATCTTTCCGGCCCTCCACGGCGGGTGGGGCGAGGGCGGGCCGCTGCAGGACCTGCTCGAAGCCGACGGCCGACCGTTCGTGGGCTCCATGTCCCGCGCGGCCCGGCACGCCATGGACAAGATCGCGACCAAGTTCACCGCGCGGTCACTGGGCATTCCCACCCCGGAGGTGCGGATTCTCGACGTCCGCGACGGCGTCTGCCCGCTCCCGTTTCCGGTGATCATCAAGCCCGTGCACGAGGGCTCGACTGTCGGGCTGTTTGTCTGCAAAACGCCCCAGGATTGGTCGTGGTCGTGCGCCATGATCGCCGAGCAACGCTCCGTCGCCGGCGTCGAGCGGGTGTACATGGTCGAGCCGTGCATCCAGCGTCCTGGCGGGAAGAAGGCCCGCGAACTCACCGTCGGCGTGATCGATGGCCAGCCGCTGCCTGTGATCGAGATCACCCCCGCCACGGAGCTCTACGGGTACGAAGAGAAGTACACACGCAACGACACGGCCTATGTCGTCGCCCCGGCGCTTCCACCGGGGGTCACGCAGCGCATCCAGGCACACACCGCCGAACTGGCCAAGGCCATGGGCATCCGCCATCTGGCCCGCGCGGACTTCATGCTCGATGCCGACAACGACGGGCCGTCGGCAAGCACGTGCACGGCGTGGTTCCTGGAGATCAACACGCTCCCCGGGTTCACCGATCACTCCCTGGTCCCCATGGCCGCCCGGCATATCGGCCTGCCGATGCCCGACCTCTGCGGCAAGCTCATCGATCTGGCGCTGCGCGACCATCGGCGGAGCTGAATCGACATCGGATCGACCCCAAAAAACCGGGGAAACGGCGCAAGATCCGTCGATATCATGGCGTGCGGCATCCCCGCACCGCTCTCCCTGCGCCCGCTCTGCACCCAGACCGCCATGCCCTCGACCTCCGGACAATCCGACCCGCCGATCGGCAAAGCTCCGCCAGCGCTGGCCGAGACCTCGGAGGGCCCGGCGCCTCAGCCCCCGCTGGCCGAGCGTTCGTGGCTGGGGATGGCCTCGAGCATCATCAGCACGCTGCTGTTCATCACGCTCCTGGCGACGCTTGTGGTTGCCTATCCGATGCTCCAGGCACGGGCTGGTCAGTTGCAGGCCGCCGCTCCCAGCGTGCAGTTCTCCTGGCCGCCGCTCGCCGGACTTGCCAGTGCTGAGCCAGCCGTGCCCGGCGGCGAGCCGCGCACGTGGGTCAACGCGGAAATCCGTTCCGACCTTGAGCGGCTGGTGCTCAAGCGTCTCTCGAGCGATCCGTTCGACCATGATGGCCTGAACGCCGCACGCGAGGATCTGCTGCGCACCGGGTGGATCACGTCCGACCTGACGCTCATCCGGCAGGACGACGGGGTCGTTCGCGTCTCGGGCACGTGGCGTGTGCCCGTTGCCGCGGTCCGGTTCAATGACCGCGACCATCTCGTCACCCGCTCAGCGGAGCTTCTGCCGTTGAGCTATGCCCAGGGCTCATCGGGGTTCAAGGTCATCCTCGGCGTCCCGTCGCCGCCGCCGGAACCCGGCAAGGTCTGGCTCGGCGGAGAAGTTCAGGCGGGCCTGAAGCTGCTGGCCCATCTGGCCGCCGTGCAGGGCGTACATCAGATCGCGAGCGTCGACACCACGGAGTTCGCGACGACGCGATCGCTCACGATCGTGACCGACCTTGGCAACCGGATCCTGTGGGGCGGTCCGGTCGACGCCTTCAGCCCGGGGCAGGCGCCGACGACGACCAAACTGGCCCGGCTGTCTCGGCTGTTCCGCGAGCACGGGCGGGTGGACGCGGGTCGTGCCGTTCTGGATGTGCGCCTCGCCGACGGGGTCTATGTGCACGACACTGCCGGCGTGCTGGCGCGCGCCGAATCCCAGGCCGCCGACGCACCGCAAAGCCGGCAGGGCGACAGGGTGCGTCGGTGAGCGGCGCTCCATCCGACGAGCAGCCACCCCGACGCGACGTGCCCCCCTCCCACCCGCATGCAGATTCCCTGGGCCCTTTGGCCCAATCGCGTGAGCCCGGCGACGCCCTTGCCCGGCCCGATCCAGAGCCGCCATCGCCGCCACGACCGCCCGCCGTCACGGCATCGACCGGGTCAGCCGATCGACCGCACGCTCCGGGCGATTGGCAGGTGATCCCGGACCTCACCCTGCACCGACATGGCGCGGATGAAGCGATGGTGCCGGGCGTCGCCCCGGTCACGGGCGAGGCGGAAACGGAGGCGGCGCCGATCTCGCTTCGCGATGAACTGCTTGGTCCGAAGCATCGGCCCGACCCCTGGGCCCATCGGCGGGGCGAGCCACGGACGTTCGCATTCTTCTGGACGATGTTCGTGCTGATCGCGGTCGCGGGGAGCGTGATGTGGGTCGCCCGATATGCCGCGCTCACATCCGGGGCCTATGCCCCGGCGGCCAGGATCATGCTCATGGTCGTGGGCGTGGGCATGACGCTGCTGTGGCCGATGGTCCGGCTGAGCCAGCAGTCTCCCCCGAGACCGGTCATCGGACACGTGTTGGTGGACACGTGGATCGTGCTCGTGCCCGTGCAGATGGTGCTCTGGCCACTGGTCTTTCTCGCGGGCTGGCCGACGAACATCGTGCTGGGGGTCGCGGGCAACCTTCTGGCGTGGGGAGCGCTGACGGGGGGCGTGCTGGCGCTCGCGCTCGCGGGCCCCCCACTGGCAAATCCGCGCGATCCGCGGCTGCGGAGCCGAACGGGATGGATGCTGCTGATGGTTGTGCTCACGCTGGGCGCTCCGATCTTGGACCAGTTGCTCCGACTTGTTCGGTCCCCGACGGTCGATCCGGGAACGCTCGCGATGCTCAGCCCGGTGACAAGCGTGGCGACGCTGACCGGGCGGGGCATGCTCGGGCCGCAGAACCCGATCTCTCCGGCACAATGGCAGACGATGCTGGGGGTGGGGCTCGCAGGGGCGTGTGTCTGGGTCTTGGCGTTTGTTCGGGATCGGATTGGAAATCGGCGGGCCGAGGCGTAGATTTCCCCACCACTCGCCCCCCACGGACAGTCAAGGGGACGTTTCCAGCGCACGTCCGGCGTGCGCCGATGTGGTGCTTTGTCGCTCGGTTCTGCCTGCTGCGTTGGAGTCACCCATGGAGTTTGTCACGCCCGAGGAAAAGTCCGTGCTGGAAGCCAAGCTTCGAGCACTGGTCGAGAACCGCCCGCACCTGGCGAAGCGGATTGCCGAGGCGCGCGAACTGGGCGACCTCCGCGAGAACGCCGAGTATCACGCCGCGAGGGAGGATCAGGGCCTGCAGGAAGCCGAGATCCGCCGTTTGGAAGAGCGGCTCTCCAAGGTGCAGGTCGTCGGTGATCAGCAGAAGAACATCGGCGTGGTGTACGTCGGCGCGACCATCCGCATTCAGGAGGTCGGCTCGGATGAGATCGAGACGTTCCGTCTCGTCGGCGAGCACAGCGGCTCCAACGCGCCGGGCGCCGACGTGATCGAGGCGACCATCTCCAGCCCCTTCGGGGAGGCCCTGCACAAGGCCCGCGTGGGCGAGGTGATCGCGGTGCGAGGGCCGCGGGGCATCAAGCGGTTTGAGATCAAAGAGATCCTCTGATCCGCAGTTCTTCGGCGATGATCCGCTCGTACCCGCGCACGATCGCCGAGTAATCAAAGTGTGCCTCGGCACGCGACCGCTGTCGAGCCCCGGCCGCGGCTCGCACTCCCGGGTCCTTCGTCCACGCCGAGAGCAGGTCCCAGTACGCCCCCTCGTTCATGCTCGCGATCGCGTCGTCGCCGACGAGCATGGCTCCGATGCGTTCGGCGTGACCGGTGCCGGCGTGCATCGCCAGCACCGGCAGGCCGCACCCCATGGCCTCCAGCACCGTGTTGCCGCCGCCCTCGGGATACTCATTGAGCAGCACGTCGGCGGCCTTCATCACCGGTCGCGGGTCCGTGACAGCTCCGACGATCCGCACGCGATCCTCGACCCCCGCCCGACGCATGATCTCCAGCACCGGTGCAAAGTCGCCCTTGCCCACACCCGCCCAGTAGCACCGCGGGTGCTCGGCGAGGAACCTCGCCAGCCGCTGGGCATATCCGGCAAAGACGAACCGCTTCACGAGCTGGTTGCCCACGCTGAGCAGCAGCACGGCGTCATCGGGCACGTTGATCGCGCGGCGGTCCATGCGCCCCGCCGACGCACACAACCGGAGATCCGTCCCGATCGTGGCCACTTGGTGCTGGCGGATGCCGAGATTCTCGAGCGTCGCCGCATCGTCGGCGGCCTTGGCGTCGTTGTGGTACACGATCGCCGAGCCGGGCATGACCAGCGGCACGCCGATGTTCATGACCAGTTGCACCGGGGCGACGCCCGCATGGATCAATGCCGCCTGGATCGGACATGCGGGGCTGGCAACGCTCAGAAGCACGTCGGGCTCATGGGCTTTGGTCGTGGCGATCGCCGACATCGCGCCGTCCAGCAGCGTGCCCTCGACGGGCACCAGCCGCACGGCCGACGCGGTCTTTTCGAGCGCGGCGAGCACGTCCGCGCCGTGCACTCTGGAGCCGTCGACGGGCCGCTTGACCATGTGCAACGCCGGGCGACGCTCCGTCAGCTCCTCGCAGCTCATGACGGCCACGTCATATCTGGCGCTGTCCAGCAGCTCCACCCATCGGGCGATGCTCGTCGCCGCCGACTGGCCGTCGGTGAGCGCAAACGTGCTGATCAGCACGCGGATGCGGCGATTGCCGATGCGGCCGGGCGTCGCTGCGCCTTGCCGAAGCCCCGCCGCCGAGAACACCTGCCCATACAGGCGGCCCAGTGTCGCCGCCGCACCAGCGTCCTTCAGGAACTGCTGCTGATGCCGCTGGATGTCCAGCAGGGCGACCGCCGAGATGGCCTCCACGGCAAGGGCCCACTCGCCCGCGGCGACCACGGTGCGCAGAACGTTCATCCCCGCGGTCACGTGCAGGGGTTGCGCGGGCTGAGG
This sequence comes from Phycisphaerales bacterium UBA4658, assembly GCA_002405485.1. Classification (GTDB taxonomy): domain Bacteria; phylum Planctomycetota; class Phycisphaerae; order Phycisphaerales; family UBA1924; genus UBA4658. The sequence continues at coordinate 42,158 of DHLW01000087.1, read as the reverse complement.
CAAGGCCTCGGAGACGGCCGCCTGCGGGGGATCCTGGGTCAGCATGCTCCTGTTATCGGCGGTGGAGCGCTCCGTGGTGAACCCAAGCCGGCAAACTACCGGTGCTTGAGCACACCCAGCGCGTGCAACAGAAACATCACGGCGCCGATGACCACCGGCACCACCAGTGCCGCGAGCATGAACCACGGCACGCCCGATCCGCCGCGAGCCGAACGCCCATCCCCGGACGGGGTGGACCGCGAGGAGTCTGAGGGTCGCCTGGTCATCGCGTGTAGGTCCCGCCCCGCTTGCTGAGCCGGTTGTTCACGTACAGGAACTCCAGCACAAGCTCGCCCAGCATGGCCCGGTGCTGCTCATCCTTGGCGTCGATCTCCAGCTTCTTGGCGAGTTGTCCGATGGCCTCGGGGAGACCGGGAACGAGCTTCATGCCGGCATAGGCGTCGGCCGCACTCACGGCGTCGCCGAGTTCCAGCTTGAGCCCCGCCTTGAACGCGTCGGCGATCGTCGCCAGGGCGTCGAGATTCAGCGCGCGGGCAAGCACGGCCTTGAGCGCCTCCCCGACGAGAGCGTCGATGAGCTTGTCCTCGACGGGCCGGCCATCCTTGCCGCCCCCGTCGTCAGAGAGCATGAGCTCGATCTTCCCTCGGAGCGCGGGCCCGACCAGCGCCAGGTCGCACGGCCGGACGCAGACGGCGGCTTCGCCGGTGCGAACGCCGCGCAGCTCGGCTCCGGAGACGACGTTCTCCACCGCCGCGATCGAGGCACGCACGCTCACGCCGGAGGCCTGATTGATGTGCGGGCTTCGCCGGGCCTGCCGGATGCTCTCCTCGATGATCTCGTGCATGATCCGCGGGAGGACCACCTCGGGGACCCGCTCGCGCGTCGCCGCGGGCTGTGCGACCCGATCAACAAACGCGTTCTCCCGCGTGATGCGCATCGCTTCCTGATTGTCTGTGGGATAGTGGGTGCGCACCACGCTGCCGATGCGGTCCTTGAGCGGCGTGACGATCCGGCCGCGATTCGTGTAGTCCTCGGGATTCGCGCTGAACATCAGGCACACGTCCAGATCCAGGCGAACCGTGAACCCGCGGATCTGCACGTCCCGCTCCTCGAGCACGTTGAACAGACCGACCTGGATCCTGGGGGAGAGGTCGGGCAGCTCGTTGATGACGAAGAGGCCCCGGTTGGCCCGGGGGATCATTCCAAAGTGCACCGTGCTCTCGTCACTGAGCGAACGCCCCTGGGCGTACCGGACCAGATCGATCTCGCCGATGAGGTCCGCGATGGTCACGTCCGGGGTGGCCAGCTTCTCCACATACCGCTCGCTCCGATGCACCCAGCGCACCGGGAGCTGCTCGCCACGCAACGCCGCCACGCGCTTGCCTGCCGAGGTGCGAGGAGCCACCGGATCGTCCCGCAGCTCCACCGTCGGATCATCGATCACCGGGACCCACTCATCGAGCAACCCCACCATGGACCGCAGGATCCGGGTCTTGGCCTGCCCGCGAAGACCCAAGAGGAGCAGATCGTGCAGACTCAGCAGACCCGCGGCGATCTGCGGCACCACCGAATCGTCATACCCGACGATCCCTGGAAAAAGGGGTGCCTTCGCCCCGAGTCGCGCCAGCGCATTGGCTCGAAGCTCCTGCTTCACCGTCCGAGCGCGATAGCCGCTGGCCCGGAGCTCCCCGAGTGTCTTGATGGTCGGAGGCGGTGCGGGAGGTTGGACCAGATCGGTTTCCAGGGCCATGATGCACTCAAGAGGAAGGCCGGCGTGTCCGAAAACGAGGGACGCACGCGGCCGTCAGCTCGCATGGCCCGGGAATACTCTGGGCTGTCGGGAGCTGTCGGAATCCATGCACCGACGGTAGCCCAGGATCGCTAGACTTCGGGACCGACCCGGAGGCGGTTTCGCACTCGTCGAGTGTGCAGGCGCACCCGACGCGGAAAGGACTGTTCATGAGCATGTCCATCGTCCTGGATGAGCTGTTGGCGACGGGGTGGTCGGGGCTCGATTCATCGGGTTGTCAGTACGACTCTGCTGGTCGGGCCTATCCCGGCCTGTCCCGGGTCGAGCGCGAGTTCAGCTCGGCCGGGTTTGAGCTGGAGGTGACGCATGTCGGTCAGTTCAACTGCTTCCGCGCAGAGTGGCGTGAAGCGGGTGCGACCGAACCGGCCGGAAGCGTCGTGAGCGCCTCCCGTGACGAGGCCGCGGTACATGCCCTGGCCCAGCTTCGGCGTTCGCTGTCGGCGGTGTAACCTGCATCCCACCGGTTCGACGCCTGGGTGGACGGTCGCACGGGCAACGCGTAGAGTTGGACCTGACTAGCGGCCCCATCGTCTAGTCCGGTCCAGGACGCAAGGTTCTCATCCTTGAAACTGGGGTTCGAATCCCCATGGGGTCATTGCCCCCGCTTTGGCGGGGGTTTTTTGTTGCCTGATCGGATCCGCCCGGGTCACCATCCCCGCCGAGCGCATGAGCGTGGATGGTGACCGATCAGACACATGCCGCGACGCGTCGCCATGGGTGTTCGCACGCTGGGGCTTTGAGTGACGCACTGGGGTTATGGCTTGAGTCCTCCTGATGCCGACCGTCATCGATGGGTCTGCCTTGAAGAGGTTCTGGGGAGCGTGTCGGGGTCCGCGCCTGAGGGCCAGGAGGAGGCGTGGGGGTTGAGGGACCGGGGTTGGGGAAATCGAGGTGGTCCGAGAATGCTGGGCGGCGTGGGATCACCGAATTCGGTGCTGGCCGGGTCGGGGCGATGAACACGGGCTGCGGAATCTCCGATTCAGGACCTGGAGAGTCCTTCATGCCCACCGAACTGCCACACACGCCAGAGTCGCCATCGCCCGTGAGGGGTGAAGCGGACGCCCCGATCTTCAGCCAGCTTGCGGGCGATCCGGACATGGTCGAGCTCGTGGAGATGTTCGTGAGCGAGCTTCCGCAGCGGATGAGCACGATGCTCGATTCGTGGCAGAACCACGACCTCCGCGAGATGCGTCGGCTGGCGCACCAGCTCAAGGGCTCCAGCGGGGGGTACGGCTTCAGTCAGCTCGGCCGGGCCGCGGCGCATCTGGAGCTGCAGCTCACCTCGCAGATCGATCATGGGGAGGAGCAAGACCTCGCGGCGATCAAGCAGAGCGTCGATGAGCTTGTTCGCCTGTGCGGGCGCGTGCGGACGAAGTAGCCCGCACAACCTTCGAGTTCGGTTCTTCGGCGCGGACCGTGAGCGACCGAGATGTTTGCGAGGTGCATCGAGGCGTGGGATCGCACGAGCACAAACCCCTGGTCCTGCTGGTCGACGACTCGGTCGACGTGCATCGACTTTTGCAGGCCCGGCTGCGGAGCGAGGCGATCCAGATCGTGGGGACGACGCGCGGCTCCGAAGCGGTCGACCTGGCGATCCAGCATCGCCCGGCGACGATCCTGCTGGACCTGGACATGCCGGACATGGACGGCTTCGAGGTTCTTCGCGGGCTGAAGGACAACGCGTTCACCAACGCGGTGCCGGTGATCATCCTCTCGGGCAAGTCCACGTCGGAGGACAAGGTCACCGCGTTCGATCTTGGCGCGACGGATTATGTGACCAAGCCGTTCGACCTTGCGGAACTTCGGGCCCGCCTGCGGGCGGCGATGCGGCTGGACCATCTGCTGCGGCTGCTCGCCGAGCGGGCCGACGTGGACGGTCTGACGGGCCTTGGGAATCGGGCGGCGTTCGACAAGCGGTGGCGCGAGAAGGTCGCCGAGGCGACGCGATACGCCCTGCCGATGTCTCTTGCGCTTCTGGACGTGGACTATTTCAAGCGGATCAACGACACCTACGGCCATCCCGCCGGGGACCAGGTGCTGGTCTCGCTGGCGCAGCTCCTGCAGCGGGAGTGCCGGGTGCCGGACATCGCCTGTCGCTACGGCGGCGAGGAGTTTGCGTTGATCATGCCCAGCACCAGCGCGCAGGACGCCGAGGTGGTCTGCGAGCGCGTCCGGTCGGCGCTCTCGCGCGTGGTCTGGCCACGGCATCCGGATGCGACGGTGACGATCTCGGTGGGGCTTGTGGGCACGGCCGGGGCGACTCCGGGCGAGGTGACGCCGGAGCAGTGGCTGGAGGCGGCGGACCGGAACCTGTACGCCGCGAAGCGATCGGGGCGGAACCGCACCGTGACCAGCGAGCTGTCGCTCGCGCTTGGGGCGATCGCCAAGGCCGAATGAGGCGACGTCGCTCCGGATCCTGCGCAAACCCTGGCGTCACTTGCCGGCGTTCTGGACGGCCCGGAGTTCACTTCGCGGGGCAAAGGCCTTGATGGTGTAGTGCACGGTGGCGGCCAGGAGGCCGAGCCCCACCACTCCGCCGACGATGACCATGCCCGCCTTGGCCAATGGTCCATGCGCAAACACCTGGGCGCGCACGGCGTAGAGGCCCCCGACCAGACCGATGAAGAGCACGCCGAAGACGATCCCCCGGAGCAGCGCCCGGATGGAATGCGCAGGATCGCGACGCAAGACGATGACGCCGGCGAGGAGCGCGAGCACCGCGGCGGCGGCGCACCGAGCGAACAGAAGCGGTCGAAGGTCGAATGTCCCGATGCGTTTGCCCGCACACAGGTATCCCAGCAGCGAACCCACGGCGACGGCGCCGGCGACGCAGAGCAGGGCGATTGCCGGACCATCGCCGAATCGACCCCGCCCGACGAGCACGCCGAAGGCCCCGGAGATCAGGATCACGACCTCGAACCCGAGCATGAAGATCGGGCGCGGCGACGAGAGCGCCCCGGCGAGGATCGCGGCGGCGGCACTCAGGAGCACGAGCGCACTGACAACGAGTGTCAACCAGTCGATGAGTTTCTGACGTCCAGTTTCCAATGACCAACTCCCACGCGCTCGACCCGACTTGCTGCGTTCACCCGCTCTGAAGCAAAGCGCAGACGCAGTATCGGACGCCCGGCGGCCGATCCGGGATTGAACGTGCCGATCGGCCGCGTTCGCCATGGATACGCCGGCCCCACCGCCCAGGTGCGACTGGGACCGACGGGTCCGAGAAGATACCCCGAAACAGGTGGCGAATCGACAAAAACCTCCCGACGTCTGGGGCAGTCTTGGCAAAGGAGGGGGCGACGCGCGTCGATGGAGCAAGGGTCTGTCGGCGGAGCGCAACCGGGGTTGGCTGCGATCGGCAGACGGGACGGCACCAAAACCGGGGCCGGCGAGTGTGCCGCGTGGGCGCATCGAGCCGATTTATCCGGACCGAAGGTGTCGATGGAGTCGAGACCGTGCAGATGAGTTCGATGAGCTTCGACACGATGAAGGTTGAGGGCGATCCGGTTGGGCAGACTCGGGCGATGTTCCAGCGCGTCTTGAGCTGTTGGGCGATGGACGTTCTGGCGTTGCGGAAGCGCGGCTGGGATCGGCCGTGCATGCGGCTGGTGAAGGCCCGGACGTCGGGGCGGTCGGCTGGCCGGATTCGGCCGACGAGCGGTCGGCGGCGAGCGGGCTAGACCCGTTGTCGGGTTGGTCAGAAGGAGTCGGACATGAGCGGCATCTCGAGCAGCATCGGACTCATCAGCGGTCTGGACACCCAGGCGATCATCCGCCAGTTGCTCGCGGTCGACTCACGCCCGAAGGCGCTCCTGCAGACGCGGGTGGTGGATCTCAAGGCCCAGCAGGCGGCGTACCTGGATCTGAACAGCAAGCTGTCGGCGCTGCGGACCTCGGCGCAGAAGCTCCGGCTGGATCGGCTGTTCAACGCGGCGCGGGTGACGTCGTCGAACGCCGACGCGATCACCGGGTCGGCGACGCCCGGTGCACCGGCGGGGAACTACTCGTTCATCGTGGATCGGCTGGTGAGCACGCAGCAGTCGCTCAGCCGGGGGATCGCGGACAGGAACTCGACGGGGCTCGGGCTGACGTCGGTCTCGATCGAGCCGCCGACGGCTCGGCTGGACTCGGACACTGAGCTCAGCCAGTTCAACAACGGATCGGGCGTGGCCAGGGGCAAGATCCTGGTGACGAACCGGGCGGGACTCACGGCGACGGTCGACCTGTCGCGCGTGAGCAAGACCAGCGAGGTGCTGGCCGCGTTCAACTCCAACACCGATCTGAAGGTCACCGCGAGCGTGAGCGGCGGGCGGATCGTGCTCACCGACACGAGCGGGGGCGGCGGCTCGCTGCAGGTGCGGAGCAGCTCGGGATACACCACGGCGGCGTCGCTCGGGATCGAGCAGACGGTCGCGGGCGGCACGCTCACCGGAAGCGTGGTGTACGGGCTCAATGACAACACGCTCATCCGGAGTCTGAACGACGGCAACGGAATCCGGATCCGGACCGGAACCGGCTCGGGTGACTTCGACTTCCGCATCCTGTCCAAGGACGGAACGTCGTACAACATCGACATCGGCGATGTGTTCGACTCGCAGGCGGTCAAGACCTCCTCGGCGGTGACGACCATCGGGCAGCTTCGGACGCGGATCGAGCAGCAGACCGGCAACCGCGTGACGCTGCAGATCAACGCCCAGGGAAGGGGATTCAACCTCGTGGACCAGTCCGGGGGGACCGACCGCTTCGAGATCCAGGACACGTTCGGTGCGGCGGCGGACCTCGGGCTGGTGAGCGGGACGGGAGCAACCGGCACGACGCTCGGAACGACGCTGTCGAGCAAGACGCTGCTGTCCGGGCTGAACGACACGCTGGCGACGTCGCTCACGGGCGGCCGGGGCGTCTCAGACGGCGCCATCACGATCACGGCGCGGAGCGGCTCGGTCTTCAGCTTCACGCTCAACACGACCGGAAGCGTGACGGAACTGCTGCAATCGATCGGCACGGGGACGGGCGGCGCCGTGACAGCCCGGCTGGACGCACGCGGAACGTCGATCATCCTGACCGACACGACGGGCGGAACGGAGAACCTCGGAGTGACCGGCGCCGGCGCGAGCTCGCTTGGAATCGCCACCGGTCCGACGGGAGTGGCGAGCGCGACGCTGACGGGCAAGCGGCTGGAACGCGGGTACGTGACGTTGAGCACGCAGCTCTCGACGCTCAACGCGGGCCGAGGGATCGGGACGGGCTCGTTCGTGCTCCGTGGAGCCAACGGGCAGTCCAAGACGGTGAACATCTCCGCGGACCTGACGACGGTGGACGACGTGCTCCGGCAGATCAACGGCGGAACGAACGTCGGGGTGCGGGCGCGAATCAACGACGCGGGCAACGGCATCCTCCTGGAGCGCGACCCGGCGTTCACCGATCCGGACGTGAAGATCAGCGTGACGGACTCGAGCGGGAGCGTGGCCCGGAACCTGAACATCCTGGGCGAGGCCACGGGCACCGGAGCCTCGAACGTGCTCGACGGCGCGTTCCGCAGGACCGTGACCCTGAGCGCGACCGACACGCTGGACCAGGTGATCAGCAAGGTGAACACGGCCAGAGCGGGAGTGAACGCCGCGCTCGTGACTGACGGCGGGAGCGCAACGCCGTTCCGTCTTCGGCTGACGAGTTCGAACGCGGGCGAGGTGGGTCGGTTCCTGCTGGACACGACGGGCACGGACCTGAGCTTCACGACGCTGTCGGAGGGGCTGAACACGCGGGCGTTCTACGGGAGCGACGACCCGGCGAACGCGATCCTGATCAGCAGGCCCTCGCTGCAGATCGACGGGGTGGTGGACAACCTGCGGGTGGACGTCAAGACGGTGTCGACCGGCCCCGTGACGCTGACAGTCTCCAGCGACACCGACGCGACCGTCAAGGGCATCCAGGACTTTGTGTCGGCGTTCAACACGCTGGCGACGAAGCTGAGCGAGATCACGACGTTTGACGTGGAGACGGAGCGTCGCGGGACGCTGCTCGGGGACTCGGCGGCGCTCTCGCTGCGGACGGAGCTGTTCTCGCTGATCCAGGGGCCGGGGCTCGGGAGCAGCGGTCGATTCCGCGTGCTTGGGCAGGTCGGGCTGAAGGTGAACCGCGACAACACGATCAGCATCGACGAGTCCAAGCTGCGGGCCGCGCTGCAGGATGATCCTCGGGCCGTGCAGGACCTGTTCAGCGGCTTTGCGCAGCAGCCCACGGAGGAGTTCACGACGCTGGCGTCGGGGATCCGGGTTCGGAACGTGGACACGCGCCCGCGGTTCACGCAGCTTGGGGTGCTGGAGAGGATCGCGCAGCTCGCGGATCGATACGTGAACTCCGCCGACGGGGTGCTGACGTCGCGGAACCGTGGCCTGGACACGCAGATCCAATCGTTCGAGCGTCGGCTGACGGAGTTTGATCGGCGAATCGCCGACAAGCGGACGCGGCTGGAGCGGCAGTTCGCGAATCTGGAGACGTCGCTGGCGCGGCTGCAGCGGCAGTCGGCATCGCTGGGCAGCATCGGCGCGCAGGCGACGGGCAGCCGGTGACGCGCACGAACGGCGCGATCATGGGCATCGCGAGCGGACGCTCGCGGGCGCCGGGCGGATTATCGGACGCCCCGGGCGATCAAGGGATTCCGAGTCGATTCGTCTCAAGCGGGGTTCTTCTCGGACCGATTCAAGGCGAGCCATGAGCACCGAGAATGCAGCCGCTTATCTCCGTACCCAGGTCACCACGGCGAGCCCGGAGCAGCTTCGACTGATGCTGCTGGATGGGGCGATCCGGTTCGCCCGCCAGGGGCGCGACGGGATCACCAAGAAGAACCACGAGCAGGTGTTCGAGGGCTTCAGCCGATCCCGCAACATCGTGCTGGAGCTCACCAACACCAAGCCGGACATCGATCCGACGCTTCGGAGCCGGATCAACGGGCTGTACACGTTCATCTACATGCAGCTCGTGGACGCGAGCTTCGAACGCGATCTGGGCAAGGCCGACAAGGCGATCGAACTGCTGGAGTATGAGCGGGAGACCTGGGTGCTGGCGATGCAGCGGGCCGCCGAGCTTCGGCGGGCCGAGACCGCAGCGGCCTCGGCGAGCGGGCCGGCGGCTGCGGTCGCCACCGACCCGGCGTCCTCGCGACGACCCGCGCTCAGCATTCAGGGCTGAGCAACACGTCCTCGGCCCTGGCGCAGCCGGCGAAAAGGCGATCTCTGGTGAGCCGGGAAGTGCTGGCTGGACGCAAGGGTGATACCCTTCTGGCGTGCCGGACACGCTGATCGACAAGCCCGTTTCCGTGGCTCCGTGGGAGGTCGCACCCCCGACGGAGTTTGTCAGCGACGGTGCGCCGACGATCGGTGCGGAGCCGGTGCCCGCGTGTCCGGTCTGTGAGTGCGAGCGATTCGCCCAGCATGCGACGGGGTTTGACTATGAGCTGCGGAGCTGCCGAAACACGTGGCGGTTCGTGCGGTGTGCGGCCTGCTCGCACGTGTGGTTGAATCCTCGGCCGGCGATCTCGACCTTGGGGACGATCTATCCCCCCCACTATTACGCATATCACTACACCGAGAAGGTGAGCCCGATTGCGCTCAAGGCCAAGAACTGGCTGGACGGGCGGAAGTTCGCGGGTCTTGTGCGTGCGCTCGGGCGGTCGCCACGGTCGTTCGCGGACATCGGATGCGGGGATGGGCGGTACCTGCGGTTCGCGGAACGGGCGGGCGTGCCGAAGGATCGCGACTACGGGCTTGAGTTGGATGAGAAGGTGGTCGCCAAGCTTCGAGCGCAGGGGTATGTGGGTGTGTGCGAGCGGGTGGAGGACTGCACGGCGATCCCGGATCGATCGCTGGATCTGGCGACGATGTTCCATGTGATTGAGCACGTGGACGATCCGAAGGCGGTGGTTCGGCGGGTGTCGCGGTGGCTGGCGCCGGGGGGCGTGTTTGCGGTGGAGACGCCGAACATCGAGAGTCTGGATGCCCGGCTGTTTGGTCGGACGTACTGGGGCGGGTATCACATTCCGCGGCACTGGAACATGTTCTCGCCGGGGACGCTGCGTCGGCTGCTTGAGGACGCCGGGCTTGAGGTGATCGGCACGCGGTACCAGACCGGGCACTCGTTCTGGATGTACTCGATGCACCACGTGACGCGGTACCACGGGGCAAGCCGACCGGCAGTGAGCCGGATGTTTGATCCGTTCGGCGGGTGGCCTTCGCTTCCTGCGCTCCTGGCGTTTACCGCACTGGACAAGGTGCGAGCCGCGGCGGGTGCGAAGACGTCCTCGATGCTGATGCTGGCTCGCCGGGCGGATTGAGATCTCGCGTTGTCGCAGTCGACGCTGGGTGCGTTCGGCCAACGCGGGCCGAGATTCTCTGACCAGAACCACATTGAGGGCGACCTTGAGTTCATTCGGGCGCCAGCTGAGCCCGGATCGGCGTGCGCAGGCCGGTCGACGGGAAGAGACACGTGTGCAGCGGCTGAACGTCGGAGGCTCAGGAGATGGACATCTGCCGGGACGCCGCTGGGCGTACGGCCGGCGGGCTGAACACCCGGGACTGGCTCGCTCGCCCCTGACGGAGCACGAATACGTGGCGTCAAAACTTGCCCGGCGGGGTGCTGCGGCGTATGGTGTGGGTCCGCGGCTTACGCGGGCGTAGCTCAATTGGATAGAGCACCTGACTACGGATCAGGAGGTTTCTGGTTCGACTCCAGACGCCCGTGCTTTTCGGATCGGCAGGATATTTCAGAAGGTGACTTCGGCCCATGGCGCACTCGATTTCCGCACGCAAGCGTGTCCGTCAGAACCTCAAGAACCGCGCCCGCAATCGCTGGCGGATGAAGGCGATGCGCGAGGCGATCAAGGCCTTCGTGCAGAAGGTCAACTACGGGACCGAGGCCGAGGCGACCGAGGCGTTCAAGAAGGTCAGCAAGATCGTGGACAAGTCCGCCGCCAAGGGCGTCATCCACAAGAACCAGGCGTCGCGGCGCAAGAGCCGGATGAGCAAGCGGCTGAAGGCCAAGTTTGCGACCGGCGCGGGCAAGGCCGCCAAGTCCGCCAAGAAGTGATGACCGGCCGGCCCTGGCAGAGGCTTCAGGCCGAGCCGCCCAAAGTCCGAGACTCCACTGATTGCGCTCACGCCCATGGCGTGAGCGTTTTGCTGCGCGGCTGGAGACGAAGGTCCTTGTAGAAATAGGTCGTTGAGCAGAGTTGGCCATCGGGCATGAGGGCGTAGCCCGGAATGTCCCCGACGCGGACCCATCCAAGCGACAGGTACAGCCGACTCGCCTCACTGTCGGTCACGGTGTCCAGCACGAGCAGCCACCGGCCGAGGTCGCGGGCGGCGTCTTCGGCGGCCTGCATGAGGGCGGAGCCGAGCCCTCGCCGCCGGGCGCGGCGGTGGACGAGCACTTTGCAAAGATCGGCACGGTGGGGCTGATTCGGGGGCGTGGCGAGTGCGAGCTGGACTGTGCCGCAAATCCCGCCGGAGTCTCTGGCTACCAGCAGCAGTCGACGTCCATCTGCGATGCCATCATCCACCGTGCGCCAAAACGCCATCGCCTGCTGACGATCAAGCGAGGCCATGAACCCGATCGATGCGCCACCGGCAACGCAATCGATGAGCAGGTCGGCGAGCTGGTGGACGTCGGCCTCGTCCAGTGTGGACAGGCGGACGATGGATGGATCGGACCTGCTCATCGTCGCTTGACCTGCATTTCGCGGGACTGCACGACGGCGTATCTCGCCGGAATCCCCGCTGGATTATGGAACATGGTGGGTCCGTCGAGGCACATGGCCAGGCAGTCCCCCTCCTTCAGGCGGTGACGCTCGCTTCCGGCGGTGACGTCGATTGCACCCTGGAGCACCCAAACCTGCTGATACACCCTGGTCTCGCGAGCCGGAGCGTCGAACGCGACGCGTGCGCCCACGGGGAAGTGCACCTCGATGATCCGCATGGGATGAGGGACCGACTGCGGCGAGACGTTTCGACGGACATACCCGGAAGCGGGATCGCGCCACCAGGCCTGGTCATCGCGCCGGGCGACCGGCCCGCCGGGCGGCGGGAGGCCGTCTGGCTGAGGATCGAACAGCGAGGCAAGCGTGACATTGAGCGCCCCAGCGAGCTTCTCCAGAACCACGGCGGTGGGGCTGGCCTTCCCGCGCTCGATGAGCGAGATCATCGAGCGGCTGACTCCGCTGCGTGCCGAGAGCGACTCGAGCGAGAGGCCGTGAATGGCCCGAAGCTCCCGCACCCGAGCGGCAATGTGCGCAACGAGATCGGATTCAGTCTCCATCATACTCAACAGCCTATCCTGTATACTGCACGCGTGCAACGCCCGATCGTGCACTTTTTGCGAAGTTCGCGTCTTGCAACCGACAGCATTCTCGCAAAAGCGGTCGGCTGGCCGGGGGCGTACTTGCTTGGATGGCGGATTGGGCAACAATGATCGAGTCCAACGGCGGTGAGCCGACGGACGAAGTCAGCCGGAGTGTGGCCATGCGGAGTCGATCTCCTCCATGGCGAGCAGGTCCGGTCACGCACGGGGGGCAACTTGCGAGGAACACACAGATGGCCGGAAGCAACGGAGTTTCGTACAGCAACGGCAGCGGATCGGCGAACCTGCACGCGGTGCGCGACCAGGCCGTCGCGGCAAGCGCGGAGTGGAACGCGAATCGGGGAGTCTCGATGACCAGCGCCAGGCGGTTGGACACGCTCTTCGGAGCGGACGTGTTCAGCGAGAAGGTGATGCGTCAGCGGCTTCCGAAGGACGTGTTCAAGCGTCTGATGGAGACCATCAAGCGTGGCGCGATGCTGGACAACGAGCTTGCCGACGTGGTGGCCGCGGCGATGAAGGACTGGGCGATCGAGAACGGCGCGACCCACTACACCCACTGGTTCCAGCCGCTCACGGGTCTGACGGCGGAGAAGCACGACAGCATGGTTGTTCCGGACGGACATGGGGGGATGCTGTTCGAGTTCTCCGGCTCGGCGCTCGTGCAGGGCGAGCCGGACGCGTCGAGCTTTCCGTCGGGCGGTCTGCGTGCGACGTTCGAGGCCCGCGGGTACACGGCGTGGGATCCGACCTCGCCGGCGTTTCTGACGCGGTCGGACTCGGGCGTGGTGACGCTGTGCATTCCGACGGCGTTTGTCTCCTGGAACGGGGAGGCCCTGGACAAGAAGACGCCGCTGCTGCGTTCGATCGACGCGCTGAGCCATCAGGCCATGCGCATCCTGAAGATCTTCGGGACGGACAAGGGCGTGACCCGGGTGAACACGACGCTCGGCCCGGAGCAGGAGTACTTCCTGATCGATCGGCAGTTCTACTTCAAGCGGCCCGACCTTCTGGTGTGCGACCGCACGCTGTTCGGCGCCCGCCCGCCCAAGGGCCAGCAGCTCGAGGATCACTATTTCGGCTCGATCGCGCCGCGGGTGCTGGCATTCATGGACGAGGTGGAGCGCGAGCTGTATCGCCTTGGCGTGCCCGTGAAGACGCGTCACAACGAGGTGGCCCCAGCGCAGTTCGAGATCGCGCCGATCTTCGAGCACGCGAACGTGGCGTGCGACCACCAGATGCTGGTGATGGAGACGCTCAAGCGGGTCGCGCCGCGGTACGGCCTGCAGTGCATCCTGCACGAGAAGCCGTTCGCCGGGATCAACGGCTCGGGCAAGCATAACAACTGGTCGATGTCGACCGACACCGGTGTCAACCTGCTGGATCCGCAGGATGACACGCACACGAACATGCAGTTCCTGACGTTTCTGTGCTGCGTGATGCGTGCCGTGGATCTGCACGCGGACCTGCTCCGCGCGTCGATCGCCAGCGCGAGCAACGATCATCGGCTGGGCGCCAACGAGGCGCCTCCGGCGATCATCTCGATCTTCCTGGGCGACATGCTCACGGACATCATCGAGCAGCTCGAGAAGGGCGGGACCCGCCGCACGCTCAAGGGCGGGACGATCGATCTCGGGGCGCGGACGCTTCCGCAGATTCCGCGGCACTCGGGTGACCGCAACCGGACGTCTCCCTTTGCCTTCACGGGGAACAAGTTCGAGTTCCGCGCGGTGGGCTCGACCCAGAGCTCGGCGTGGCCGAACACGGTGCTGAACACGATCGTCGCCGAGAGCGTCGACTTTGTCGCGACACAGCTCGAGCGGGCGATCGGGAAGAACCCGACGCCGGCGAAGGTGCAGACGGCGGTGAGCTCGCTGCTGAAGAAGCTCATCAAGCAGCACAAGCGCGTGCTGTTCAACGGCGACGGGTACACCGAGGAGTGGCACAAGGAGGCGGCCAAGCGCGGCCTGCCGAACTTCCGCGATACGGTCGAGGCCCTGCCGGTGCTCAAGAGCAAGAAGGCGCAGGACATCTTCCGGAAGTACAAGGTGATGACCGCACCCGAGACGACCAGCCGAGCGGCGATCTTCGTCGAGAAGTTCAACAAGCAGGTGTCGATCGAGGCTGACACGATGATCCAGATGTCCAGGACGCAGATCCTGCCGTCGGTGATTCAGCATCAGAAGCGGCTCGCCGAGACGGTGGCGGCGGCGAACGCGGCCAACACCGATGCGGACGTGGCTCGCGAGGAACTGGACCGGTTCGCCGAGATGATCCGGGAGATGCGGACCAAGCTCGAGAAGCTCGAGCACGCCGTCGAGCACCACGACGCGGACATGTGGGCCCATGCCAAGCACATCAAGCAGGCGGTTCGCCCGGCGATGAGCGAGCTGCGCGAGATCGTCGACGAGTTGGAGGGCGTGACCAGCGCCGACCTCTGGCCGATGCCGACCTATCGCGAGATGCTGTTCATCCGCTGAGCCCGCCAGGGCCGGACGCGTGCAGAAGCCAGACTCAGGCACGGAGGACTTTTCCTTCGTGCCTTTTCTCTTGGACATGCTTCCCCGGCCGTGCCGACGGTCGTTCGAGCCGCTGGACTCTCTCCGGCGGCGGGTGCGCACGGACGACATCGGAGTCCGGGAATCTGGTAGTCTTGGTTCATGCGCATCTTTCTGCTTCTGTGTGTCTCGGCGTTGGTGCTGTCGGGCTGCATGCGTCCTGGAAAGGAACTCGCTCGCCGCGGCCAGGAGATGGTCGTGTGCGGGCGGCTGTTCCATGTCGGTGCGCCGGTGGTGCTGTGGACCGATCCGGGCGGGTACGACGCGTATCGCACGGAGAAGCGGTTCGTTCCCTGGCCCAAGGCGGCGTTCGCCGTCGCGGACAAGGCCGTGGGCACTCCAAACAGGTATGGCGTGCGCTTTGCGCCGCGCCCGCCGTTCAAGGAGGGCGAGCCGCTGGACTACTCTCCACTGACGGAGGACGAGTTTGAGCGTGTACGCGGCGGCGGGTGGGATCTGGAGCTGCTTCGGCGGCACGTGGATCAGTTCGTCCTGCACTATGACGTGTGCGGAGTGAGTCGGCAGTGCTTCCGCGTGCTGCACGACTTTCGCGGGCTGAGCGTGCACTTCCTGCTCGACATCGACGGGACGATCTACCAGACCATGGACCTCAAGGAGCGCGGCTGGCACGCGACCATCTCCAACGATCGCTCCGTCGGGATCGAGATCGCCAACATGGGCGCGTATGGGCAGACGGAGAAGGACCCGCTGGATCAGTGGTACGAGCCCGATCCGCCCAAGCGCGAGATGTGGGAGTGGTGGGCATCAGCGCAGGCCACGGGCGCAGTGCACGGGGGTGTTCCCGGTGATCCGGGCATCGTCCCGCCGCGGGGACTCCACGCACAGTCGGTGATCACCATTCCGGATCGTCTGGGCGACGGCGGCGTGCGGCGTGCGGGAACATATGCGCCCGCGCGGCCGCATCCGGTCATCGGAACCATCCACGGTCGCCCGCTGCTGCAGATGGATCTGACGCCCGAGCAGTATGCCTCGCTGATCAAGCTCACGGCCGCGCTTCACCGAGCGCTCCCGAGAATCGAGCTCGAGTATCCGCGCGACGAGCAGGGCCGACTGCTGACGAGGCAACTCACAAGGGCGGAGTGGGAGAGCTTCAGCGGGGTGATCGCTCACTACCACATCCAGGAGGACAAGGTCGATCCCGGCCCTGCGCTGCAGTGGGACACGCTCGTGCGCGGGGCGCGGCGGGAGCTGGGCAGACGTCCGTGAACTCGGCACGCTGGCGCACCCGAACCGGATCGCATGCCTTCGCCGATCGAGCCGCGGTCACGGAGCCAGCTCGAACAGCGTCGCGGCGATGCGATCGGCGACGTGCTCGGCGAGTTCATTCCTGCCGGGAGTGATGACGGCCCGGAGCACCAGTTCCGGATCGAGCACGACCACAACCGCCTCAGCGCCCGGAGCAAAGAGATCGATCGTCGATCGGGGCTCGGTCGTCCACAGCACGGCGGACGCGCCGCTGCCTGGCGTGTCCGCCACGCCGCCACCCCACTGCTGCTCGGCCTTCTTCAGCCGGCGCAGGACCTCGTCCGGAGTCGGGCTCGCCATGACGAGCACCGGGGCGTAGGCAAACCGGCTCAGGCGTGCTGGAGGGCTGAGCGGATCCTCGTCCGACGTGGTGGGCGAGCCGGCCGGCGAGCGGAAGGACTCGCTTCGAAGCGGCGCGAGCATCCTGGCGAGTTCGGCGGGATCAAACCTCAAGAGCTCGCGCTGGGCCTCGTCCGGCAATGATCGGAGCATGACGAGCACGACGTGTTCGGCCTGACCCACGCCCTCGAGCGCTGCCCGGGGCGGCGGGTCGAGCAACGCCTCGATGGACCAGCCCTTGCCCGCGGCCTCGGTGAGCGGCATGGCCGGCACACGCACGCCGACACGGAGTGTTCCGCCTCTGGGCTGGAGCGCGTCGATGCTCGCGACGCGGGTTCGTCGCGAGACATCGATCTCCGACTGACCGTCGTCGCAGGGAAGGACGGGGCTGAACGCCAGGGAGAACCGGGTGCCCAGTTCGGCTGCATCCAGCGACAGGGTGTGCAACCGAGGCCCTTGCATCGTGAGCGTGACAGACACGGGTGAGACACGCGCCTCGGTCTTGCCGGGTGGAACGGTGGGAAGAGACTCGCCCACGCCGCGCAGGATTCGACGGCGGGCCTGGCGAGGATCCGGGTCGGCGCTCGCCCATCGGATGTTGCGGACGTACGGCCAGAACGCGGTAACGCGACCGCCATCGGCAGGGGCGGCGGCCAGGTCGACCTGGGGGAGGAGCACGGGCGGCATCGCCTCGCCGAGTGCAGACGGGGTGAGCGGATCCGGGATCCGTGACTCGAAGAAGGTCGCCGGATCACGATCATGCACGACGATCAGTCGGCCATCTCCGGCAAACACCCGCAGCGGCGGGAGCTCGAGCCCGACGGCGAGGAGGCCGCCACCGGGCCGTGGTGCGAGCGCCGGATTCTCGCCGACACGTTCGATCGGCGCATCCCGCGGCACATCGGGCGACACGCGCACGACGATGGACGAACGGGCGACCCGGGCGGGAGCACCGGCGATTGCGCCGGGCGTGCGGTACTCGAAGCGGACGCGCTCGCAGGTGTGCTGCGATCGGTAGAACATCTGAAGCTCACGGAGCGCGTCGTCGACGGGAGTCGAGTGCGCGTCGGCGGCACGCACTGCGAGCGTCGCCGCGGCGATGATGGACAAGGACGCAGCGCGGATCATGGTTCTTCGCTCCGGTGCACGAGTCGCTCAAGCGCCTGGGTCACGGTGCCGTGTGCGGGGACGGGCAGGTCGGGAGCGATCTCCGCGAGCGGCTCGAGCACGAAGAGTCGCTCGTGCATGCGTGGGTGTGGGAGGATCAGACGGGGGTCCTGCGCGGTGCGATCGCCGAACGTCAGGAGATCGAGATCGATCGTCCTCGGCGCCCACCGCGCACCAGGCGTGCGCTGCCGCCCGAGAGCGCGCTCGATCGCGTGCAGATGTTCGAGCAGCGTCAGCGGCTCGTGCTGCGTCTGCAGGAGTGCGCAGGCATTCAGATACGGACCGCCAGGCTCGACACCTGGGGCCGACAGGGGCGGATACTCCCGGAGCGAGGAGGCGCGAAGGACCGTGACAAGCGGCAGGCGGTCGATGGACTGGATCGCCAAGCGGATGTACTCGGCCCGATCGCCGAGGTTGGATCCGAGCGCGATGGAGGCCGTGTGGACCTGCACGAAAGAGAGGGTACGAGCGCAGGACACAGCCCGTCAGAACGGCTGTGTCCGACACGTCGACCGCGTGGCGATGTGGTCAGTCGTCTCAGGTGACGGGTTCGAGCTCGCGAGAGCGATGGTGCATCTGGGCCTTGAGACGAGCAAGGATCGATGAGTGCATCTGGCTGACGCGGCTCTCCGAGAGGTCGAGCGTGGCCCCGATCTCCTTCATGGTCATCTCCTCGTAGTAGTAGAGAATGACGATCAGCCGCTCGGCTCGGGAGAGACCCTTGGTGATCAGATCCTTGACGTCCTTTCGCTGGGTCTCGGCGAAGGGGTTGCGCTGGCTCTCATCCTTGATGACGTCGATCTCGCGCACGTCCTTGGAGCCGTCGGAGCTGAAGCACTTGCGATTGAGGCTGAAGGTGCCGACGGCCGACGAGTCGCGCTCGTACTTCTCGAACTCCTCGCCCTTGAGACCGATGGCCTCGGAGAGCTCGTCCTGGGTCGGGGCGCGGCCGTTGACCATCTCGAACTTCATGCGGGCCGAGTCCATCTTGTTGGTGCGATGGCGCACCAGTCGCGGGACCCAGTCCATGGAACGGAGCTCGTCGAGGACCGCGCCGCGGATGCGCGGGGCGCAGTAGGTCTCGAACTTCACCCCGCGGTCGGGATCGAACGCGTCGATCGCGTCCATCAGGCCAAAGAGCCCGGCGGACATGAGATCCTGGATGTCGACCTCGTCGGGAAGGCGGGCGTAGATCCGCTCGGAGTTGTAGCGGACCAGCGGCAGATACCGCTCCATCAGGTAGTTCCGCAGTTCCTTCGACTGCGAGCGGCGATAGGACTGCCACACCTCGCGGATGGGCATGTCGTCATACTTGCTTGGCAGTTTTGAGGGCTCGGCGTGCTCAACGGCATAACGCCCGCTCACCCTCGCACGAGTCCCCGTCGGGGCCGTACGCATCCGTGTCATGGTCCGCTCCTTGACCATCCTTTGACGCACGGTTCAGCGACGAGGCGGAACCGGGCGTCCTGTCCTTGGTCTGCGCCATCCATGGCCGACCAAGGCGGGAAGGTATAACGAAAATTGCGGAAATGCAACTCCGTGCATGACCTGTGGACAACTGCTTACGCGGTTTCCGGAGAACCGGTGGATTGCTGGGGCGATACGTTCTTGGATGTGGCTGTCCGGAAGCGAGCTTCCGGGATCGGCCGACTCTGTTGATACTGCGATGCCGCCTCGACGATGGTGCGTTCAGCGATCAGGCCAAGCACAAACCCGACCGCCTGTGCGACGATCATCGCGATGATGGCGCGTATGAGGATCGTGTCGGCGGGGTTATCGGCGGCAAGGCCGGCGATGATGGCCACAACGAAGGCGACCAGCCCGGTCACGGCGGCGATGATCTTTGTAGCGACGCCCGGTTGCACGCGGCTCCCTGTGACGACTCAACTCCCGGCAGGACAGGCCGAATGTCGGCTCGGCGAGCACGCGACTTCAGTGCGACCCAACCGACTCGGTTGAAAATCGACCGATTGTGCGTGCGGGACTTGAATGTCCGAGCAATCGCCGCACCAGTCGACGAATCCCGCCCGAAGTCGGGGATGATGAGCCCGAACGCACGGGATCTGGCGAGGAGAGGCCCAAGATATTGACCACCGCTCCAGCAAGATCCCGCAGATTGTGGGCCGACGGTGCATCTGGTGTGCGCAGCAGCAGCGGCACCCTGGCCCGAACAGCCTCGGCGACGCGCACATCGTGCGCGACGAACCCGAGCATTGGCGCAGGCAACGCCAGGAAACGGTCGCAGACTTGCGCAAACCGCGCGTGGGACGCAAACGCTTCGACGGAGGACTGGGCCTGGTTGATCACGACGGCCA
Source organism: Phycisphaerales bacterium UBA4658 (assembly GCA_002405485.1). Lineage (GTDB taxonomy): Bacteria > Planctomycetota > Phycisphaerae > Phycisphaerales > UBA1924 > UBA4658. The sequence continues at coordinate 22,356 of DHLW01000087.1, read as the reverse complement.
GTTCGACGCGCCCGTCATGCACCGCCGAGTCGGTCGCCGAAACGCACTTGACCAGCGCGTAGGCGTCGGCGAGCGCGGTGGGCTCCGGCGTGGTCACGATGAGCGCAAGGTCGGCAGCGCCGAGCACGCCCGTGACATCGGGGCCGATTCCAGCGGCGGCATCGATGAGCACGACGTCGGCGTCGGCGGCAAGTTCCACCAGCGCGTTCAGCAGCCAACGTCGCTCGCCGGGTGAGAGATCGGCCATGCGAGCCACGCCCGAGGAGCCGGGGACCAGTTTAAACCCTCCGGGGCAGGTGACGGCGATGTCCTGGATCGAGCGTCGGCCCCCGTCTCCGGGGTTCAGCCCGCCGGGGGCGAGCACATGATCAAGCCGTGCATTCGGCATCACGCCGCACAGCAGGTCGGCGTTGGCCGTGCCAAGGTCGGCGTCGAGCAGGATGACGCGTAAACCCCGTTGAGCAAGAGCGACAGCGAGGTTGACACAGATGCTCGTCTTGCCCACCCCGCCTTTTCCGCTGGCGACGGTGACGATTCGGGCGTTGCGAGCGGCGGTGATGAGCGTGTGCCGAACGAACCGGGGTGATTCCGCCCGCGGCTGCGCGCACGCCGGCTCTGGAGATGGCGCCGGTGGCGGGGAATCGGCCACGAGCCCTCGCAGACGAGAGGCCTGATCCTGGTGGGGAGCGGCGACGCACGCGAACATCGCGTCAAGCTCGGCGTCCAGATCGGAGATGGCGTGCGGGACGTCGTTCATGCGCCGGCAACCACCGGCTGGGCGCTTGGATTCCGAACCGTTCGAGGTGGCACGGCGGCGTGCGAGCCAAGGCCATTGTCCAGCACCAGTCTCGCAAGGCGATCGGCGCGACCGGGCTCGATGTCATCCGGCACTTCCTGGCCGGTCGTGACGAACGAGAGGTGCGTCGAGAGACGACGGACCACATTCACGATCACCCCGAAGTTCACCGCCTCGTCGAGCTTGGTCAGGATGACGCGGTTGGGGCGGAGGGGGGCGAAGGCCTCGGCGGTCTTGAGCAGCACACTCTCGGCCGCCGTCGTGGAGAGCACCAGATGCACCTCGCTGGGCGAGGCGGCGGCGAGGAACTCGCGGAGCTCGTCGAGCCGATCGTTGTTGAACTGGCTGCGGCCGGCGGTGTCGATGAGGATGACGTCGTGTGCCGAGAGCGACTGCACTGCCTGTGCCATCTCCGCGGGCGTGAGCACGACCTTGAGGTGAAGGCCGATGATGCCGGCATAGGTGCGGAGCTGGTCGACGGCGGCGATGCGGTAGGTATCGCTGGTGATGAGCGCGACGCTCTTGCCCTGGCGGAGCTTGTACGCGGCGGCGAGCTTGGCGATGGTCGTGGTCTTGCCCACGCCCGTCGGCCCGATGAGCGCGATGACCGTCGGGGATCGGACGCCGGGGGCCCGCTGATCCGCACTCGAGGACCGGCCCGGTGGGGCGACATCCGCAACGGGAATGAGCCCGGCCAGATGCCGCAGAACCGTTGCGCGGACGATTGCCTCATCCTGCAGCTCGCCCGGGGTCAGCTCGTCTCGTACGGCGCCGATGATCTGATCGGCCAGGTCTCTGCTGACGGCCGCCTCCAGGAGTCGCAGATAGTGCCGAAAGAGCGCGTCGGGCATTGCACCCGAAGCGACGCCGATCGCGGTCACCGGGGACGCGTGCAGCACCTGATTCACCAGCAGCTTGATGTCCTGGAGATCGCGATGGATCGCGGCGGCGTCGGAGTCTGGCGCGACGGCGGCCCTCATCGGCGTGGGTCCGGCGGGACTCTCGGTCACCCTGCGCTCCCGCACCGGCATGACGACCGGCTCAAGGGGAACCTCCGGCGCTCGTCGAGAAGGCGCGGGAGCCGCGCCTGAATGAGAGGGCCGAGCGCCGGACTCGATCGGAGCCGGAGCTGCGGGCGTGGCGGGCGTAGCTCCCGGACGAACGCCCGCGGCGGAGCGATAGGCCTGGATCGCTGCCGGCGAAAACATGGGCAGAGCGCCGCCGTCGCCAGGCCCGGCGGGCGTCACAGCGACATCTCCCCCACTGCCGGCGGAGCCGGACAGCCCTCCGGCGGATGCTCCCGCGGTGCGTGGGACCCGAGCCGGACCGGTCGCCGGGCCGGACTTGGCACGCTGAACCGAGCCGCGCCGGGCGGTGGGAGTGGGCTCGTCGGCGGCGGTGATCTCGACGGCGGTCTTCCGGCCGATGCCCAGCACGCCGCCGACCTTGACGGTGCGGGTGTGCAGGATCACGGCGTCTTTGCCGAGCTCGGACTTGACTTTGGAGAGCGCCTCGGCCATTGAGGCCGCGCGGTAGGTCTTGAGCTTCATGTCGCCATCCGTGGCTTTGTTGGTCGTGGGCATCCTGCCCGAGAACATGTCATGACAGGGAACGGGCGGGCATTGTGCTGTGGTTTGCGGTCGGCGTCAAGTGGAAAGATGATGGGGAGTACGAGCGTGTGCAGGGACGAGCGTGGACGGGGGTGAATCAGGCCGCGGCCGGCATCGGGGTCCCGGTGGGCGGGGTGACGAGCGCCATGGATTCGACCTCCACGCCGGCGACGGCTTCGTTGTAGCCGAGGACGGCGACGGTGGGGAGATGTGGTTCGAGCAACTGCCGGACAACGGCGCGGACCTGGGGGGAGGCGAGCACCACCGGCGGGTGTCCGGCCTGGGTGAGCTCGCGCAGCGACGAGACGATCTGCTGGCTGATCGACTGGGCCACCCGGGCGGGCATGTTCACGACGGTCGCCCCAGCGGATCGATCGATGTAGGCGTTGATCTGGTCCTCCAGGGTCGGGTCGAGTGTCACGCAGACGATGCGATAGCCCGCGCTCCCGGGGGACCGGCGTTGCTCCGTAGCGCCCGGCAGAACAGCGTCGGAGGCCGGAGTGGCGTATTGCTGGCAGATGGTGCGTCGCAGCGCGTGGCGGACGTATTCGGTGAGGACGTCGAGATCCTTGGTCTTTGGGCCCCAGTCCGAGAGGGTCTCGAGGATGCTGTCGAGGTCTCGGATGGGCACGCGCTCCCGGAGGAGGTTCTGCAGGACCTTCTGAAGATCGCCGAGCTTGACGATCGTGGGGATGACCTCGTCGACGAGCTTGGGCGACTTCTCCTTGAGCTGGTTCACGAGGTTGCTGACCTCTTCGCGCGTGAGCAGTTCGGCGGCGTGGGTCTTGACGATCTCGGTGAGGTGCGTGGCAAGCACGCTCGTGGGATCGACGACCGTGAAGTTCATGGACTCGGCCCGGGACTTCATGGGGGCGTCGATCCACCACGCGTCAAGCCCGAAGGCCGGTTCCTTGGTCCGCTCACCCCAGTCATCGATCTGTCCGGAGGCGATGCCGGAGTCCATGGCAAGCAGCTTGCCGGGAATGGTCTGCCCCTTGGCCACGACCGCGCCCTTGATCTTGACGCGGTAGTCGTTCGGGCCGAGTTGCATGTTGTCTCGAATCCGGACCGGGGGCAGGATGAATCCGAGCTCGACGGCGAGCTGTCGGCGGATCGCGCTGATGCGATCCAGAAGGTCGCCGCCCTGGTGGGTATCCACAAGGGCGACGAGTCCGTACCCGACCTCCAGCTCCAGCGTGTCGAGCTTGAGAAGCTGCTCCGGGGCCGGACCCTCGGCGGGCTTGGGGGCGGCGGCCTGCTGGGCTTCGTCGGCGGGCTTCTTGGCCTTGGTCGTCCGCTGGAGGGAGAGGGCGATGGCCGCGAGCGCTCCGGCGGTGACCAGCAGCGGCAGGGTGGGCAGCGGGGTGAAGGCGAGAATGCCGAGGAACCCGGCCGTGACGTACAAGCCCGTGGGTTGGCTGGCGAGCTGGGAGGTGAGTTGCTGGCCGAGGTCCTGCTTGGAGCCGGAGCGGGTGACGATGAGCGCGCTGGCGATGGCGACGATGAAGGCGGGGATCTGGCTGGTGAGCCCGTCGCCGATGGTGAGCATGGTGAAGACCTTGGCGGTCTGTCCGGCATCCCAGCCGCGGGCGATGATGCCGACGCCGAAGCCGCCGATGACGTTCACCAGCGTGATGATGATGCCGGCGATGGCGTCACCCCTGACGAACTTGCTGGCGCCGTCCATGGCGCCGAAGAAGTCGGCCTCGTTGGCGATCTTCTCGCGTCTGCGCCTGGCCTCCTGTTCATTGATGATGCCCGCGTTGAGATCGGCGTCGATGGCCATCT
>DHLW01000087.1:0-18007 GCA_002405485.1 Phycisphaerales bacterium UBA4658 | reverse complement strand
ATCTGCTTGCCGGGCATGGCGTCGAGGGTGAATCGGGCCGCGACCTCGGAGATGCGGGTGGCGCCCTTGGTGATGACGACAAACTGCACGATCACCAGGATGACGAAGATCACCACGCCGACAAACAGGGAGTCGCCGGCGACGAAGTTCGCGAACGCACTGATGACATGACCGGCGACGGCGAGCGCCTGCTCCGGGGTCTGGGCATCGGCGGAGAGGATGAGGCGGGTTGAGGCGACGTTGAGCACCAGCCGGAACAGGGTCATCGCCAGCAACAGCGACGGAAACACCGAGAAGTCCAGCGGCTGCTCCATGTGGATGGTGGTGAGCAGCGCGAGGACCGAGAGCGCGATGTTCAGGCAGATGAGAACGTCCATCACCGCCGGGGGCATCGGAACAAGGATGACCACCAGCAGCGCGATGAACGCCAGCGGAACGATGAGACCGCGGTAGCGGTGGATGTTCCGCAGCCAGCCGGGCAGCCCACCGGCGCGGGCGAGAGTCGGTGTTTGTGGTGCTGAGGGGGTCGCCATCCTGGCTGGCCTCGAAAGCAACGTGAACGAAGCGCGTCCTGCGCTTGGGGCGGGTGTATCGGTCCACGAGCCCGTCGAGCATCATTCGTGCGTGTCTGATCGACACCAGCGGCAAAGTTTGCGCTCCGCAGCGGCGGCGATCGCGCGGGGATCACTCCGTGATCGTGACCGGCGTGCCCACCTTCAGGGCGCGGAGCAGCCGGGCAGCGTCCCAGTTCGTCAGGCGGAAGCACCCGAGACTGCCGGTCTTGCCGATGTCCTGGGGCCGAACCGTGCCGTGGACGCCATAGCCCGGCCGGTCCAGGCCGATCCAGGCGACACCCACCGGGTTGCGGGGTCCTGGCGCGATGCGGAGCTTGCTTGCCACGTTGGTCACATCCGGCCACAGGTCCGGGTTGAAGGTGTAGTCGGGGTTCTCGACCAGCACCGCGACCTTCAGGTCTCCCACCGGTCGCTTCTGGATGTCCTTGGCGATCGAGCAGTGCGTGAGGAACACCACCGTCCCGGCGTCATCATGGCCGAGCACGAGCTTCTCGGCAAGGTTGATCTCGACCCGCGCGAGCTTGGGGAGCGGCTTGGCGGATGTGTCTGGCAGAATCACGACGTCGCCGGCGGCGAGATCTGCCAGCGGCTTGTCGGGATTGAGCAGGGTGACGAGATCGACCGAGCACCAGCCGCGTTCGGCCAACAGGTCGGGCATGTCCGCGTAGCCGCAGAACGCAAGTTCGGCGCGGATGTTCCAGTCCTCCGGCACCGGACCTGTGATCTGCGCCAGGTCCTGCTCGGTGATGGCGTAGGGCCGGGTCCACTCTGCGGGCGAGGCGTGTTCGACGGCGGACAGCTCGCCGGTGGGCTCGTGACCGAGCGCACGCTGGTAATGCTCGATGGCGATGCGGGTCTTTCGACCGAACCTGCCGTCGATCAGCCCCGGCGAGAAGCCCGCCCGAGCCAGCAGCGTCTGAGCCCTTGCCACACTCAACCGGTCGGCGTGAGGCGCCGGCGGCTGGGCCTTGGACGCGGCGGGGCTTGCGCCCGGGGACTTGCTTGGCGCGGTCCCCTGGACGGGCTGACCCGCGAGCACGCTTGTGATGATGAGGAGGGTTGCGACGAGCATGGGTGATTGTTGCGCACAGGCGTTGGCCAAGCAGAGCTACGCCGCCCGTCCGCCTTTGTCTCCCGCACGAGCGCCGTCGGTCTGGCGGTTTTCCAGGCGGTAGACGTAGGCGAGAATCTCCGCCACGGCCTCGTAGTGCTCGGGAGCGATTTGCTTGCCGACCGGGACGCCGGCAAAGAGCGCCCGAGCCAGCGGCGGCCGCTCCACGATCGGCACGCGATGGGCGGCGGCGATCTCTCGAATGCGGAAGGCCATGTCGTCGGCGCCCTTGGCCACGACTTTCGGGGCGGCCATGGTCTTGGGGTCGTACTTGAGCGCGACGGAGAAGTGTGTGGGGTTGGTGACGACCACGTCGGCCTTGGGCACGGTCTGGTTGACGCGTTGCAGGGCGATCTGGCGAGCCATGCGCAAGCGACGCCCCTTGACCTCGGGGTCGCCGTCCATCGAACGCTGCTCGTCCTTGACCTGCTGCTTGGTCATCTTGAGCTCGGAGAGATGCGTCCATCGCTGGTATGCGTAGTCCAGGATGCCGAGGATGATCAGGATCGCCAGAAGCCAGGCCAGGAGTCGGATGAGAATGCCGGCAATCGCCGGCCAGATGAGATGGGCCTCGAGCGCGGCAAGGGCGATGACCTTGGGCCACTCGCTGATCGCCACGCCAAGGGTGACTCCGGCGACGGCGGACATCTTGAGCACGCCCAGAAGGGTCTTGACGAAGTTCTTCATCCCGAACACGCGGGAGAAGCCCTTGACCGGATCGAGCTTGTCAAACTTGGGGGAAATGGGTTCGCCGGTGACGACCCAACCCACCTGCACGATCTGGGCTGCAAGCGCGATGATGAACATCACGACCAAGGCGGGCAGGAGCAGCACTCCGGCATGTGCGCCGGCCCACGCGATGGTGTCTCCCAGAAGTGGCGAGTCGGCGTTGATGATCGAGCCGGAAGCGCGATCATCCAGCAGATGACGGAGCATCCCGGCAAGGGCGAACGTAAGCGGGGCTCCAAGAAGCAGGAGCAGCACGAACGCCCCCACCAGATCGATCCCCGCCGCCAGATCCGTGCTCTTGGCGACCTGGCCGCGCTCGCGGGCCTCCTGGAGCCGTCGCGGCGTGGGCATCTCCGTGCGTTCACCAAGCTCGTCGGCCATGGGGTCTGTCAGTTCCTGGTTAAGGGCGGCGAAAGCGAAGGTGCGGCGGACATTGGCGCGAGATCTCTCGTCCAGTCACCCACGGCATTCAGGGCGTCCTGGATGTCGCCCCCAGCCGCGTGGACGATCGCACCCGCGGAGGCGGCCAGCACCAGCAGGGTGATGATCACCTTGATCGCAAACCCGACGGACTGCACGTTGATCTGCGGGATGGTCTTTGCGAGCAGCGCGGCGGCGATCGTCTCGATGAGGATGATGCAGAGCACCGGCGCGCTCACGCGGAGCGCCAGTTGAAATCCCGAGGCCACCAGCCCGCTGATGAGATCGACCGGCCCAAGCGTCCAGCCCGCGGAGCCGACAGGGACGCTCTTGAACGTCTCGGCGGCGGCGAGAAACAGCGTCTCCAGCCCGCCGAGGGAGACGAAGATCGCGATGCCCGCGTACACCATGAGCTGACCGATGACATCCACTTCGGCCTCCAGGGCCGGGTTGTACACCTGCCCAAGAGCGATTCCGGCCTGCTGCCCCATGATCAGCCCGGCCAGTTGCAACGCGAAGATCGGCAGCGCGGCGATCAACCCGATCGCAACGCCGATGAGCACCTCCCCGATCGCGACCGGCAGGAGCGAGAGCACGTCCATCTCCATGGGCCGAGTCTGCGCGGCGGGCAGGACGGGATACACCGACAGCGCCAGGGCGGCGGCGATGAGCATCCGGACGCGGGCCGGAATGACCGAGCTGGCGAGCATCGGCGCGAACACGAGCACGCCGCTGATCCGGAACAGGACCAGCAGGAATGGCCCGACGTGATCGAGGATGGGACCGAGGGTCGGCATGGCCGATGCGGAACGGGTTACCAGTTGGTGAGCATGGCCGTGGTGAACTCGAGCAGTCGCACCACGATCCAAGGCAGGAGCAGCACCGTGACGATGAGCATCACGATGATCTTGGGCGCAAACGTCAGCGTCTGCTCCTGGATGCTCGTGACGGCCTGAAAGATCGCGATGATGAGCCCGACGACCACGCCGGCGATGAGAATCGGAACGACGATCTTCATGGCGATCAGCAGCGTGTCGCGGATGAGTTCGATGGTCTGCGCGTCGGACATGTTGACCCTGCACGTATGTACGAGGTTGCATTCAGGACGACCGGGGCGGCGATGGCAGAGCCGCAGGGCGAAGTCCGCGCCACGGTCCTCTACCCGAAGCCGAGCACGGCCAGCGGCCCGGCGTGGGAGGAGGCACCTTGAACATGCGCGGCGAGCGTGCCAGGCCCCGGACGCACGACGAAGGACTGGAGCAAGGACCCGATCACCAGCGTCCAGCCGTCTACGAGCACAAAGAGCAGCAGCTTGAACGGCAGACTGATGAGCACGGGCGGCAGCATCATCATGCCCATGGAGATGAGCAGACTGCTGATGACGATGTCAATGACCAGAAAGGGCAGAAAGACCTTGAACCCGATGAGGAACCCGGTCTTGAGCTCGCTGAGCATGAACGCAGGCACAAGCGTGATCATGTCCACGTCCGCGGTGCTGAGCTTGGACGGATCCGACGTGTCTACGCCCCGGTAGTTCAGGATCATGTACACGCTCGACCAGTTGCCCGTGGTCTCGATCTGATCGAACATGAAATCGCGGAGTGGCTGCCGCGCCTTGCTCCAGAGCTCGTCGTAGTTCCGAATCTCTCCGGCACGGTACGGGAGGATCGCCTCCCGGTGCATCCGGTCCAGCGTCGGCGACATGACCAGGAGCGTCATGAACAGCGCGAGTCCGACGATGACCTGCGGCGGCGGGAGCGTCTGCGTGCCGAGTGCCTGCTTGAGCAGCCCGAGGACAATGACGATGCGCACGAAGCACGTGCACATCAGCATGATGGACGGCACGAGCGTGATCACCGTCAGCAGCACGATGACGTTGATTCCCGCACTCAGCCCCCCACCCTCATCACCGCCCTCGCCTTGCCGCACGGCTCCGGAACCCCGCTGATCCCCCCGCCCGGCGAGACCGGTCAGTGTCTCCCCGACGGCGCCGATCACCGAAACGGGATTGACGTCGTCTCCAAGAGCCCGAGTCGGATCGATCGAGAGCGGTGTCCGCACAGTGCTCGCCGCCGGCGGACCATACAGCTCCTGGGCCGGGGCCGGCGTCGGGGTGGCCGCGAGCGCAAGGAGGAAGACCAGCAGCAGGCTCGCGAGATTGATGGCACACGGCTTCATCGGTGCGCCTCGCCCCGGAGCGCGTGAAGCCGCTCCCGAATGGACCCATACGACTCGGTCGAACCCGTGTCCTGCAGGTTCCGCATGGCCTGCGGCGCGGGGCCGTACGTTCCGGACCCGACCTGCTGCGCGCAGGTGCCCGCCGCCGGCCCGCGGGCCTCAGCGGCGTGCGTGATGTCCGGAAAACGATGCAGAATCGACCGCTCATCCAGCAACTCGAGAGTGTCACCGTCTTCACCACGGGTCACGGCTCGACCGAGCGTGTCCGACATCTCTCCGACGTCCACGGCTGCTGCGTGCGACTGGTCGAATCGATGCAGCATCGACTGAAACCGGTTCGTGATCGACGCGTGCTCGGCGTCCTGGCTTCTGGCAAGAATCTCGGCGACACTCTCCGGGTCGCCGATCTCGCAGAGTGTCACAAGCCCGCCCGAGGCTCCCCGAAAACGCGACGCGGTCTGCCCGACAAGCAGCACCCGCCGCTCGAGCTTGAGCAGAATGAGCGTCTGCCCCCGGCCGATGGGATACCTCCCGAGCACCTCGATCAACCCGGCGGGCCTGGGACCCGAAGCGCCGAGCGCCGCCGCCAGACTCCCATTCTTCTTGGCGATCGCCTTGACGATGACCGCCAGCCCGAGGATGAGGCAGAGCACGAGCGCCAGACTCAGCGTCGTGCGCACGAACGTGTTGTCCCACAAGGCCGCCGCCGCCGCGCCGCTCCCTTCAGCGGCTCGGTCGGCGGCGGCTTGATTTCTTGGCTGCCCGAGGGGGCGTGGCTGGCGATCCGTCGGCGTGGCCGCGGCGACCGGCCTGGATGCCGAAGCGCCCTGCTCCTGGCTCAGTTCTCCCACGATCGACTGAGCGGCCGGCACGCCGACCACCGGCGCGGCCGTGGGCGCGCCCAGGGCCGCCTGAACGCCGAGGGTGCCGGCAAGACAGCCGATGAGAAGACGAGCTTGTACGCGAGCGTGGGCCATCCTGGCGATCGGGTTGCAGCCGCGGCTCCGCCGCGGGGTTGAAGAACGAACGACGGCAGTGTCAGCGTTTGGTCGCGTCGTCCCCGACGAGCGCGATGATCTCGTTGATTCGAACGCAGAAGTTGTCATTGAGCACGAGCACCTCGCCTCGGGCGACGTGCCGATCGTTCACATAGACGTCGACCGGATCGCCCGCGAGCTTGTCGAGTTCGACAACGCTGCCCTCACCCAGTCGCAGCACGTCTTCCACAAGCATGCGCGTTCGACCAAGCTCGATTTTGACGTTCAGATTGACATCCGAAAGCAGATCGATGCCCTCGGGACGCTGCGGGGCGGCGACCGGACTGAAACTCGGAAGATTGAGTGGTTGGGCCGACGGACGCACCGATGGGGCAGGCGATGCTCCCGAATCCGCATAGCCGCCCGACCCCTGCGGCTGGCTTGGCGCGCCCAAAGGCGGGTTCAGGGACTTTGCCGCCTCGATCGCCTGCTGCGCTGCCAGAAGAGCCGCGGCGGCAGCGTCATCTCCGCCGGACGCCGCGGACGTCTCGGTGGTCTGCGACTTCAAGCTGGCGACCGCAGCCTGAGCCGCCCGCAGGGCGTCGGCGGCCAGGTCCTGGGCGTCATCCGGCGTGGGTTGTACGGGTTGATCGCTCATGAGCGTCTCCACGCTCGACATGGACCGACGCATCCGTGCGGCGGACGCGACGATTCTCGGCGCGCACGCCAGTTATCGGCGCAACCCTCGCGCTCATCGCAGTTTTCGCGCAGATGTTCGCGGATCGACGCGCAATTGCCGCGCGTTCGCCTGGATTCCCCGGCTCAGAAGTCCGAGGGGAACCCGTTGCAGGTGGGGATCAGGACCCGCTCGATCAGGGACTTACCGTCGTTGTCCTGCCCGACGATTTTCTCCAGAAGGGCCGAGACTTGCCGGTTCAGACTCTGGCGTTCTGGTTCCTTGAGCTGGGCGATCGGGGAGCGGCTGACGATCTGGCTCACGCCTTCCTTGATCTCCGCCTTCCGCTGTTCGAGCACGTTCTCGACCCGCTCGGCGTTCTTGTTCTTGACCTGCACGAAGAAGGACACGTTCCAGATCCACACCCGCCCGGCGGTCAGGTTCTGGAAGCGCTCGTCCTCCTTGTCGAACAGCCGGATCTCCTTGGTCTGTTCCGACTCGTCGTGCTCGAGATGCTTGGCTTCGGTCGCCGCTTCGGTCTTCTTCGGACCACCCAGCGCCCCAAGCACGAAGAACACAAGCGCCCCCTCGAGCACCATGATCACCGCGACCACGGCGATGGTCTTGATGGGAAGGCCCTTCTTCTTCGGCTCGGCCTCGGCTGGGGCCGACTCGGGGGCCTTGGCGTCCTTCTTGTTCTTGTCCGACATGGTCGCGTGCCTCCGTGCACCCGGCGCGCAGTCGTCGCCCGGGTATCAACGGATATCGAACCATCCGGACACGCGGTTCACGTCCCACCGGTTATCAAGGGTCCAACGCAGATCGCCTCCGGCACCGATCGGCGGTGGTTATGCGGCCTTGAGCATCTCCGAATGCCCGGAGTGCTCGGTCGACGGCAGCAAGCCCAGCAGAATGGCCCGCACACGCTCGGGCGACTCCCCCGTGCGGATCGCCAGCAGCGTCTCGGCCACGAGGATGCCGGCGAGTTCGTCCTCGGCCACGCGGGCCATGGCTCGATCGCCAAGCTCCTGAGCCCCCGCCGCCATCACGAACGCGGCGTACACGCCGCCCAGCACCCCGAACGTCGCGAGCGTGTTCATGTGTTCCACGCGACCGATGAGGGTCAGCAGCAGCAGCACCCCAGCCAGCCCGGCGCTCAGCACCACGACGGGGGCCACGCGGCAGAGCGTGACCAGTCTCGTACGGTGGCGATGCGCGGTTCGGCTCTCGGCCTCGGCTCTATCGCTCAGTTCTCGCCGGATCTCCGCCGGCGGAGCCCCCGCCAGCACCATGTGCACGCCGGCGGCAAACAGCGTGCGTCGATCCGGCACGCCGGCATCGGCGAGGACCAGGATGCCCCGAGCGTGGGCATCGGCGCTGATCGCCGTGAGGATGTCGATCAGATGCTCGATCCGGGCGGCGTGCCTTGGCACCTGCAAGCGCCGGCCGAGGCCAAGAACCGCGGCAAGCCAGATCGCCGCGACGGCCAGGATCGTGCACAGTCCGAGCACGATCAGGGGTGTTGAGGATGCACCAAGCCAACCCGTCTGCTCGCTGAGCGCGAAGCCCGCGAGAACCAGCACCCCGCCACACACCAGCCCGGCGATGGAGATGTTGCCCATGACCTGCTTATCGGATGGTGGACCGGATCGGACCAGAATCCTCGTGGCCGATGGCACGAGATCAGCCGCCGGAACAGGTGAGCCCTGTGTGCACGGAGCGCAGTGTTGGCCGACCGGCGTCGGGCAGCGTGGACACTACCGGCCGATGGCCAGGAGCTGCTGCATCAACTGGTCGGTGGTGGTGATAACTCTGGACGACGCGGAGTAGCCGGTGCTGGAGAGGATCAGGTTGATGAACTCCTGGCTGAGGTCGACGTTCGAGAGTTCGAGCGCGCCCCCGACCATCTTGCCGGCGCCGAGCTCCAGCGGGGTTGTGACCAGCGGGGCTCCGGAGTTGGCGCCGGGCACGTAGGAGTTGCCGCCGATCTCCACAAGGCCTTCAGGGTTGGCGAAGGTCGCGACGGCGACCTGCCCGAGCGTTCGCGTGAGGCCGTTGGAGAAGCCGCCGGTGATGATCCCATCCTGACCCACGCCGTAGGCCTGCAGCGTGCCGATGGGCGCTCCGTCCTGGCTGATGGCGGCCAGCGAGGAGGAGCTGTTTGCCAGGGCGGTGACGGCGGAGGCGGCGTCGCCGAAGTTCAGGTTGAAGTTCAACGGCGACTGCGCGCCGGTGCCGGTGCGATCGACGCCGACGCTCACCGCGGCGGTGCTGATGAGCCGGCCGGAGGCGTCGAAATCGACAGTGCCCGTGCCGAGGACATCGGTCACATCCTGGTTGTCGGGGGACTCGGCGAAGTACCTCCAGGTGGTTCCGAATCCGCCCTGCTTGCTCTCGAGCACCATGCGGAGGTTGACGGTGACTGGCGCGCCGAGGGAGTCATAGACGATGAAGCTGGTGAGCACGCTCTCGCCGTCGGCGGTGGAGGTGGTCGTCGCCGTGAGGGGATTCCGGAGCGCGCCGGAGGGCTGCACGATGCTGAGATCGGCCGTCTCGATGTCCAGCGAGTTTGCCGTGCCGACGTTGCCGACGATGGTGATGACACCCGTCGCCGGGTCGAGCGCCGCGCCGGGCGATCGGCCGTCGGGATTCGCGCCAAGAGACACGTTGAGATTGAGCGCCTGGTTCAGGAACGTGAGATAGTCCTGCACGGTCGTTGCCGTGCCGACCGCGAGCTCGGCCGATGGAACATTCTGCGTCCCCTTGCGTGCCCCGGAGAGCCGGATCGTCTGTCCGGATGCGAAGAGCGGCGAGCCCGCGGCCGCCGGGTCCTGGATGTCGACAAGCCGGGTGTTCAGGGCGAGCTGGTTGCCCGCGCCCGGCGCGGGCGCCGCCGCGGGGAGCGCGCTGAGCGGCGCGAACGTCGTCAGCGAACCGCGCGTGGGCACGTTGCCCCCGGCGTTCAGATTTCCGGAGAGTCGCACGTTCTCGGTGGCCTCGGCGAGCGTGAGCTGCCCGACGGGAATGTTGATGTCGGTGAGCACGCCGCGCACGATGTTGAAGTCCTGGTCGATTCCGAAGCCCTGCACGCGTTCACCCGAGATCGTGACGAGGTCGTTGGCGCTGTTCTGACGGAACGACCCAGCGCGGGTGAAGACGTTCCCGTCGCCGCGATTCACGATGAAGAACCCGGCGCCGTCGATCGCAAGATCGCGCGGATCGCCGGTCGGGCTGACCGCGCCGGTCGTGAAGTTCCGCTGCGTGCCCGCGATGGTCACGCCGAAGCCGATCTGTGTCGGGTTCGACCCGCCGAACTGGTCCCCAGGTGCCGCGCCAGCGTTGAGGGTGCGGCTGAACTGCGTGCCGAACAGCATGCGGCTGGACTTGAACGCGGTTGTGTTCACGTTCGAGATGTTGTTGCCGATCACGTCCAGATTGCGGGCGTTGGCGGAGAGCCCGGTGAGTCCTGAGAAGAAGGCGGTTGTTGAAGCCATGGATGCTCCTCCAGAAGCGGGGTGGGTCTGCGGGTGCTCAACCGGTCTTGGTCATCGACGCGAGCAGGTGCAGCAGCGTGGGACTCTGCGGGAGAGATGACGGGGGCGTCAGTGTCGATCCGGTCGGCTTGATCTGCTCGGCAGCAACAGGCGTTGCGCCAGGCAGGGTGAGCTCCGGAGGCGGCCGAAGGTCGCCAAGGTCGATCGCGCCATCGATGTTCGGCACGGGCCCGTCCGCGGGAGCGATGCCGGTGATCTCTCGCTGCGTGACATCAAGAATGAGCTTCTGACCGTCGATCGAGACCATCGCGACACGCACCCCGGCCGTCTCGAGCTGGTCCGCCGCGAGCGAGAGCCGCGCCTGCTGGTCGTCGGTCAATGTCACCCCGATGTCGTCGCTGACGGTGATCGGCCTCGCCGATCCGAGCGTCCCTTGCCGAGCGCGGTTGAGCAGGTCGGCGAACGACGCCTGCTCAACGCTCGACCGGGGCGCGGCGTTCACGCCCGGGGGCAGCACGCCCGACCCGAGCAGCTTCAGGAGTTGTGCGCTGGAAACATCCACGTCAGGTCACTCGTCGATACGCGGATTACCTTGCATCACCCGGAGACGTCCGAGGCTCGAGCGGCGCGTCGGGATCGGCGACTGTTCCAGGGGTCCGCGTCGGGGTGGTGCTCGGAGGTGTGGTCGTCGGCGGCGTAGTCGATCCCGGCGTCGTCGGAGCGGATGTCGTGGACGACTGCTCGCGAATCTGGTCGATGAGGTCGAAGGGCACCCTCGCGCCGCTCGAGAGCACGAGCACCGGACCGGAGCTGGTCTGCGCCACCGAACGCACCACGCCCTGCACCGAGTCGAAGTTCTCCGTCCGCCCGCTCACGTGCTTGCCCAGGAGCGCACCGGCGGTGGAGAGCTGATTCTGCGTGACGACCGACTCGAGCTTGCGCTGCAGAGCCAGATCCGACTCGATCGAGCGGATGCTCGACACCTGCTCCAGCAGCGCATTCGAATCGTTGGGCTTCAGAGGATCCTGATTGGACAACTCGGTGAACAGGATGCGCACGAACTCCTCGCTCGTCAGCTCGCTGAAGCGGCTCTTGGCGGCGGAGGCCGTTGCGCCCGTCCCGGATGACAACGAAGCAATGTCCATGCAGGCTCCTCTAGCACGCGCCCTAGGCCAGCGCGTCGATGCGCACGCGCCCTTCGCCGGCCACGTGCAGGATCGAACCGATCAGCCCGGTCATCGAACCGATCGGAATGTGTTCGAGAGCCGGCTCCGCCGGCGAGGGAGAGATGATGATCGAATCCGTCGCACTCCACGGCCCCGCGTCCTGCGGCGGCCGGTCGGAGTGGTCCGAACGGGCTCCGCCCGTGTCGGTCTGCGCAAACGCCCCGGTCTCCTCCGCAAACCCCAGGCCAGACGCTTCCGGCAGAGATTGCGCATCCTTCAAGACCGGCTCGGGGAGCACAGGTGGCAACCCGAGATCCCGCTCCGGCAAGCGCGGCCGAAGCGTCACGGAGATGTCGTCGACCCGCAGTCCCTTGTCCTCAAGCGCGCGAACCAGCTCGTCCATCGAGCCGTTCATGGCCGACCGCGTCTTTGCCGATGCCACCTCGAACTTCGCCCGCAGCGATTGATCGGCATCGATCTTGACCTGGATACGCACCTGCCCGAGATTCGCCGGCTGCAGCCGCAGTGTCAGAGTCTGGCCGGGCGATCGGAGCGCCTCGTCTACACCCCTCTGCAACTGCACCGCGATCTGACGCTCGAACGCACGGGCGTCGGTCTCCGGGGCGGCTCGAGATGCATGCGTCGGCTCGATCGAGCGTGAGGACACTGAACGCCCACCGGCAAGGGGCGCCAGCGGCCCCACGGCCGAGCGAGCGCGCTCGCCGCCTCCCGGCTTCGGTGCGTTTTGCACAGGCAACATCGATGGCCCTATCGGTCCGCTCGTCGCTCCGTCCCGGGTCACAGCCCCGGGCAGAGTCGGCGACACTCGCCCCCCCCACTGCTTGGCTTCGGCGGTCGCCGAACGCGTCGGAGAATCAGGATTCTCCCGACGAACCTCATGCCCATCGGCCGAGGGGCGAACGGGCTCGGCACGCGGGCCCGACACCTCGGCCTGATCGCGCGTCGCTTGATCTGCACGTGGCAGCACCCGCGATGCGTTGGGTCTGGAACGGGACTCGCCAGCGACTTGAGATTCGCTCGCCGACCGCGTGAGTGACGCCCCGGGGCGCTGCTCCGGCGCAACCAGGGCGAATCGGGGAGATTGCCCTCCGAGCAGAAGCACGGCGTTGAGCGTTTCGATCGTCAGCGGTTGCCGCGGAACAGCCGTCGACGGCGTGGCGATTTCGTCCGAGACAGCCGCAACCTGGGCAGTGTCGGCTGCCTGTCCGATGGTGTCGCCGTCCGTGGGAGCGTCCGACGTTGTCGAGGGCGATTCTGAAGAATCGCTCGGGTGCTCTGAGTCCTCGGCCTTCACCTCGGCGGGTTCGGATTCCTCGTCGCCGGACTCGACATCCTGCGCGTCCAACTCATCGGCACGCTTGTCGGTGGCCTCGCCGACCGCTGGTGCGCGCTGGATCGCCGAGGTCGGTTCCACGCTCGAACTCCGCGAGCCTCGTCCGGCCGCACCGGCCAAAGAACGCGCAAAGTCCGCCTGCATCTCCGCAACTTTCGCCGAACCGCTCCGCGCTCGCACGCCCTCGGCCAGACCGGATCGGGCGATCGGCTCATCGAGCAGTGGACTCCCCGGGCTGGGTCGTTGGAGCGTTGCTGGCGGCGTTTGCAGGGCGTTGGACATTGGTTGGCGAGGCCTCGGCGGAAGGTTCGACGGACGCGCCCGACGCGGCCACGCCGCGCAGACGCAAACGCTCTAGCAACTCCGCTGCCACCTGCGAATCGTCCTTGACGAACTCCGCCATCACCTTCCCGCGCTTCCCCTCCTCCATCGCCGCCAGATAAGCGACCACCTGCTCGCGTTCGTCACGCTCCAAAAGAGCGGCGAGCACCAGCTTGGCATCCTTGGGCTTCTGGCTCTCCAGCGTGCCGAGCGCCAGCTTGAACTGCTTGTCGCCCTCCATAGCCGCGATGCGCTTCCGCTCGGCGTCGAAGGCCCGCCGATCCGCCTCGAGCTTCTTCTCCCGCTCCTCCAGCCGCCCGAGCTGCGCAAGCAGACTGGACCGGAGGTTCTCCAGCTCCTGCTGCTGGCGGAGCATCACCTGCTGTCGCTGCTCATCGCGAAACTGCAGTTCGGCGATCTTCTCCCCCGCCGTGATGGGCGGCTCGGCGAGCTTGGCCTGCCGAGCGGCCTCGTCGGCCTGTTGCTTGGCCTCCAGCTCCCGTGTCGCCTCGTCGGCACGCTCCTGCGCGACTGTCCGCATGAGGGTCGACCGGATCGATTGAACCCGCTCGCTGTTCAATCGATCGGAGGCCGCCAGCCAGCCCAGCAGACCGCCGATGGCCAGCACGTTCAAGACCGCCACGATCGCCAGTATGTTCCAGATCGCCTTCACGAGAACTCTCCTGCCGACGAATCTCTGCGAGATCGCATGAACATCTGCGTTGCCGCCTCTTCCACCTGCATCTGGTCTTTGCGATTCTGCTCAGCCAGCCATTCAGCGCGACGTTTCTCTTTCACGAGCTCCACGCCCTTGCGATCGGCCGACGCTTTCAGGAGCTCGGCCCGAGCCTGCTCCAGCCGCGCATACACCCCGGCCAGCTCGATCGCCAGCCGCTGTGCCTGGCCCATCTGATGCAGAGACGCGGCCATCTGCATCCGCAGCTCGGGCACGTTCACGCCGCCGCCCGCCAGCCGCGACCGCACGTCGTGCTTGGCCATCATGATCCCCCGCTGGGCGTCCCGCAGGCGATCCTCGAGCGTCAGCCGCTCGCGCTCGATCGCCGCGAACTCGATCTGCCGGTCGCGCTCGATCCGCTCGCGCTGATCGAGCACCGGCTGCAGCTTGAACACGAATCCACGTGGCATGCGTCACATTTCCTTGCCGTTCTTCCGTGCGATCACCGCTTGGTCGCCATCCGTGCGTGCTCAGCCCCGGCCTCGATGGCCAGGTTCACAAGCCGCTTCCTCGCGTCCTCGAACTTCTCCCTCTGCTTCGTCGACTGCTGCAGCACGTCCAGCATCGCATCGCGATACTTGATGGCCACGTCCGTCACGGGATTCGATCCCTTGGCGTACGCGCCGATCTGGATCAGGTCCTCGGACTGCTGATACGCCGCCAGCAGCTTCACGATCTGCCGGCGGGCGTGCACGTGCGCTTCGTCGCACACGTCGTCGGCGACACGGCTGATCGAGTCCAGCACGTCGATCGCCGGATAGTGCCCCTTCTGCGCGAGCTTGCGCGACAGGATCACGTGCCCGTCGAGAATGCCGCGGGCCGCGTCCGCCACCGGTTCGGTCATGTCGTCGCCCTCGACGAGCACGGAGTACAACCCGGTGATCGATCCCCCGCTCTCCCCGCTTCCCGGATCCGGGTGCACCGCGCCTGCCCGCTCCAGCATGCGCGCCAGCGCCGCGAACACGCCGGGGGTATACCCGCGCGTCGCCGGCGGCTCGCCCACCGAGAGCCCGATCTGCCGGTGTGCGTGCGCGAATCGCGTGATCGAATCCATGATCAGCAGCACGCTCTTGCCGTGATCCCTGAAGAACTCGCTGATCGTGCACGCCACCAGCGCGGCACGGGCCCGGAGCAGGGCGGACTCGTCGCTGGTGGCCACCACCAGCACGCAGCGTTTGAGCGCTTCCTCCCCGAGTGTGTGCTCGACGAAATCCTTGACCTCGCGCCCGCGTTCGCCGATGAGCGCCACCACCGACACGTCCGCCTCGGTCCCCTTGGCGATCGATCCCAGCAGCGTGCTCTTGCCGACGCCAGGACCGGCAAAGATCCCCAGTCGCTGACCGCGGCCGAGCGTCGTCATCAGATCGATCGCTCGCACGCCCGTCGCCAGGCGCTGCGTCACCCGCGCCCGCTTGAGCGGCGAGATCGGATCCGGGTCCAGCGGGCGGGGCACTGTCGAGTGCAGCGGCCCCTTGCCGTCGATCGGACGCCCGAGTCCATCCAGCACGCGCCCAAGCGCGCCGAACCCGACGCTCACGCTCTGCTCCGCGTGCAGCCCGACAACCGGATCGCCGGACCGAATCCCCGCCGTCGACGACAGCATCATCACCACCGCCGTCGGCCCGTCGAATCCGATGACCTCTCCGAGCGTTTCCGGATCGTCCCCCATCTCGCCGTCACGCCGCGACGGGGTCTGGCCCTGGTTCAGGCCGATGGACACGAGCGAGCCCACCGGCACGGGCAGATCGCGCACCAGCACCGTCAGCCCGCGCAAGGCCTGCACGCGGCCGACGATGCGCATCGGCTGCACGCGACGAACCGTCTCGATGTGCGGTCTCAACCCGATCATCGTCCACGCTTCTCCAGTGCTACAGCCGGCGCTGATCCTCCGGGACGTCGCCGGAGGCCGGCCCGGGGAGGAGCGCGGCGACGATCCGATCCAGCTGCGTCGCCAGCCGCGCATCCACCTCGCCCCCGCCCGGATCGCTCGCCGATCCGTTGCCCCGCGTTCGGATCACGCATCCGCCACGAGCGATGCTCTTGTCCTCCATGATCTCGGCGTGTCGGATCGCCGACATCGCCGCCAGGAGCCCGGGGAGCGACCGCTCGACGATCGGACGATCGTCGGGATGGATCGAGATGACCACCTCCGTGGGCCGCACGATCACCCCGAGCGCCGCCGCCACCTGATCCGCCACGACTCCCGGATCCATGTCCACCGAACGCTTGATGACGCGTTCGGCGATGCGGATGGCGAGGGTGACCACCTCGCGATTGGCCGCCTGAATGAGCGCGTCCCGCTGGGCTGCGAACTCGGCCAGCACCGTCGACCAACTCGCCTCGATCGCCTCCAGCTTCTGCTGGTGCTCCGCGAGCGCCGTCGTCAGCGACTGCTCCACGCCGGTCCGCCGCCCTTCTTCCACTCCGCGGGCGAATCCCTCCGCCCGACCCTGTTCGGCGGCCCCTGCCAGGATGCGGGCTCGCTCGTGCCGCGCCTGGTCGATGATCGCCTCCGCCTGCTCCCGCGCTTGCCTGGCCAAGAGCTCCGCCTGGCGCTGCAGATCGCCAAGATCCAGCACCACCGCGCTCTTGGCCAGTTCCGTCGCGGTCTGTCCCTTGATCAGTGGCATGTTCAAGTCCCGGAAAAGGCTCACGTTCACGACGATCGACTCTTCACCGCTCGGACCCCGTTCCCGCCCGCCGGTTCACCCTCCGCACTGTTGAGTGGCGACGCTACACGATCAGATCGCTCTCCCCGCCGCGCCCGGCGATGATGATCTCGCCCGAATCCTCCAGACGGCGCACGATGTCCACGATCCGCTGCTGCGCCGACTCCACGTCGCTCACGCGCACCGGCCCCATGTACTGCATGTCCTCCTTGATGAGCGTCGCGGCCCGCTCCGACATGTTCTTGAAGATCTTCTGCTGCAGCTCGGTGCTCGCCGTCTTGAGCGCAAGGCCCAGTTCGTCGTTGTCGATCTCCTTCAGGATCGACTGGATGCCCTTGTCGTCCACCTTCAGGATGTCCTCGAAGACGAACATCAGCCGCCGGATCTCCTCCACAAGCTCCGGATCGTCGGCCTCCAGCCCCTCCATGATCGCCTTCTCGCTCGCCCTGTCGGCGAGGTTCAGGATCTCCGCCACCGTGTTGATCCCGCCCGCCTTCTCCATGCTCTGCGTCAGCATGTTGCTCAGCCGGCTCTCCAGCCCCCGCTCCACCTCCCGGATCACCTCCGGGTTGGTCTGCTCCATGTTCGCGATCCGCTTGATCACCTCGATCTGCTTCTGCATCGGAAGACCAGACAGGATCTCCGCCGCCTTGTGGTGCGGCAGATGGCACACGATCAGCGCGATTGTCTGCGGATGCTCGTCCTGGATGAACGTCAGCAGGTTCTCCGTCTCGGCCTTCTGCAGGAAGCTGAACGGCGTCTTCTGCACCTGCGTCTGGATCTGCTGCAGCACGCGGCCCGCCGTCTCGGAGTCCAGCGACTCCTTCAGCAGCACCTTGGCGTACTCGAGCCCGCCCTCGGTCATGTACTGGGAGCCCACCGCCAGCCCGTAGTACTCCTCAACCACGTACTGCCGCACCGCGTCGGGCACGCGACCAAGCGACGCGATCTCACGCGTCACTTCCTCCACCGCCTGCGGAGGAAGCTGCTTGAGCAGTTGCGACGCCGTCGCGGTGTCCAGCGTCATGAGCAGCACCGCGGCCTTCGTGAGCGGCTTGAGCTGCGTCATGTCTTCCGGGAGCTTGGAGCCGAGCTTGATCGCCATGGTGCGCCTTTACTCCTCCGGGGTCAGCCAGCGGTTCAGCACCCCTGCCGCGTTCTGCGGGTTGGTCTTCACCAGCGCCCCGATCTCTTCCAGCATCTTCGTCGTCTTGAGCTGCGTGTCGTCGATCTCGATGCCCTGCATCGCCGTCGCACCCTCGTCCGCCTCGCCCACCACATCCGAGCCCGGCTCCAGCGCGGGCGGAATGCCCACCAGTTCCTCCGCCGTCGGCAGCGGCGCGGCCTTGCCCGCCTTCCGCACCTGCGTGAACATCAGCACGAACGCCACCAGAGCCAGCAGCCCCAGCACGCCCGTCTTGTTCATCGAGTTCTCCATCGCGCCAGACAGCGAGCCCAGCATGCCCCCGCTAACGCCGCCGCCACCAAACCCCCGAAACCCCCCCCCCACCGCCACCCCCCCCCCCCCCCCCCCCCCCGCGCAGCACGCCCCGCCCCCCCCCCCCGCGCCCCCCACCCCCCCGCGCCCCCGCCCACCCCCA
>DHLW01000055.1 GCA_002405485.1 Phycisphaerales bacterium UBA4658 | reverse complement strand
TTTGTGAGGTGGGTGGGCAACTGTATGAAGCGATGGAGAGTTGGCCGTGCGAGGCCGGAACGACCGCGGGGACTGTTCTATCTGGGAGTGGCCGCCTCGCCCGCCTTGGGGAAAACGCGTTCCCACTCTTCGCGGGTCATCGTGTCGCGGAGCCTGCATCGCAGTTCGATCAAGGGATGCGGATGCTCACTTGACCTCGACGAGCGGCGGTAGATTCCACGTGCCGTCCACGAGGGTTTGTTTGGGCCCATAGAACCTCGCGACGAAGAAAAACGGCCCTTTGGGGGCGGGCAGCCAGTTCGACGTTTTCTCCGGTCCCGGGTCGTCGCTCTGGATGTAGATCTCCAGTGAGCCGTCGGCACCGTGTTTGAGCCCGGCAGTGCGGTCGCCGATCGAGTACCGATTGATCGGATTGTCAGCAAGCAATCGTTCCGGCAAGCTGTACATGGTGATCGACCAGAACAGCGTGACGGGCGGAAGCTGCCCGGGCTCGAATCGCAGAACCCAGCGTTTGCTGCCGTCGAGCAACCTGCCGTCCGGACCGGTCTGCTGGCTTGCGTAGATCGCCTCTTCCTTGGTGTTGCCGTAGATGCCCAGCATGGCACCGAGGGAACGCTCCATGATGTAGTCCGCTCCCAGTTCCTGCCGCGTGCCGAAGAGCTCCTTCGAACTGGCCTGCTTGATTGCCATGTCCTTCAACTGCTTTGATGCATCGGCGACCCCCTGTTCGAGCGAGCTGCGATACGTCGGGTCCAGCGTGTCCGGGTCGAAGGGCTTGCCAGCGCCGATTCCGATCTTGGCGAACCGCTCCCTCAAGGCATGCTCGGACGCGACAACGGGCATGAAGTGCAGCATCGCGTTCAGGTACGTGATGAAACCGAGCCCCTCGGCCTTCTTGGCATCCCAGGCCGGCCACTCAACCGGCGGGGCGGCCTTCGGCGCGGGCTGGCGTGTGAACTGCGAGAGCGGAATGAGCTTGAACTGCGCTTGAACCGCCTGCATCGTTGCGAGGTCGTCCGGACCGTCAAGCTGTGTGCGGGTGAGGGTGCCGACAAACTCCGTCTCGGCTTGAAACACCTTCGTGATGCCCGCCGGGACTTCGCCTTTCCACTTCGGACCGGCAAAGAGGTAGTTGCCCGCTGCTCGTCCGGTCGCGCGAACACCCGTGTACGCGAAGTTGTGGGTGTACATGTCGAACCACTGGTTCACGTAGTACCGCGGTGCCGGGACCTCGGGGAGGCAGAGCACCATCGGCTCGGCCCGCAGGTCAAGCCACGCCCACGAATACGGCGTGTCGTTGTTCGGCGTCACGATGTCGGTGTCGTCGGGCGTTGCCAGCCGCGCGTAGTGGCGGAAGCGGTTGAAGCCGCCGATGTACCCGCGGAAGTCTTTGTTTACCGCTTGGTTAAACATCGTTTGGAAGCCCTGCAACGGCGCGTAGGCGTACAGCCACGCCTCCTTGGCGATGGCGCGGGCCTCCTCCGGCGTGGGATCCGCCGCGCGGGCGACGGCACTCGGCGCGAGGTAGCCGATGGGCTGCGTGGGTTTGAACGCGTTGTTGATCTCGCCCTGCAGTTTGAACCCCTCTTCGCCCTCGAGCGCGGCACTGCGCACGCCGGAACCGGGGGAGAAATCGATTTTGTTCAGGTCGACCATCACGACATAGGGACTGAGCGCGGACTCGAAGTAGTAGTTCTTACGCGAGTGATCGAGGACTGAGCGCCAGTAAGTCGGTGCGATGTTTGGATGATCCGGATCGGCCGCGCCCCAAGGCACGGACACATTCCGCATGATGCTGAAGACGCCGGCCACCTGGCGGCGCTGGTCTCTTATCTCGTCGCCCATGAATTTCAAGTAGTAGGACGCGCGGACGAAGCGGTCTTCGCTCTGGTGCGAACCGGGAAGCACCCGTGCATTGTCCATGCGCGACCAATAGTCATTCAGCGTGAGTTGCTTCTCGTAGATCGGGCTGTTGGTCATTACCTGGTATTCTTTGCCGTGATGAATGACGACTTTGCCGTCGAGAAATTCCATGATGGCTGAGTCGCCGCTCGGATCGGTGAGCGAGAGATGCACCGAAGGATGCGCCGCACCGCCCGGACCGAAACTGCAGGGCACGAAGTAAATCGGGTTGTCTTTCATTCCTTCCACTGCCTCGGCCACGGTCGCGTAGTTCGATAGGATGTATTGCAGCCACGCGGCCCAGGACACCTGCGGCTTGTCGCCGGAGGGCGCCGGACCAAAATCGGTCTCGGCCAGGTAGAGCATGTTCGCTCCGAGGCCTTTCTCGTTCATACCGTCGAAGGCACCGTTGATCGGTCCGCCCGGATTGAGCGCACCTGCCAGAACCACCGTCCCGTGCTTGCTCTCCCATGTGTAACCACCGGGCAGGCCTTCGTTCTTTTCCCCGCGCGGGATGACGTAAAAGTGCGTGTTGAACTCGTAGGGCCAGTCCATGGAACGGCCAGTGATCGCCGTGCCGTCTTTGCCGAGCCAGGTGGCGCGGGAGCAGGCGTGGGATGCCGGAACGCCGAGCAGCGCAGTGGCGACGAAGACAAGCAGTGCAACGGCGACGAAGACGATGTGACGGCATATGGAGTTCACGGTTGTCCTCGAGATGAGAGTTCGTGTGGGTTCCACAAAACGGTGCCACCGTCGCGCCAAACCCGTCGGGCGAAGATGGCCTTCTCTCTGCCGCCGCGGCCGAGTTCGCGTTCGATCTTGAATGGGCCGATGGCTGCGGGGAGCATGGAGCAGGGAGTGTACCGGATCTGTCCCTAGGCACGCCTTCGAGACACTGAACCTGCCGGTGGGCCGTAGTCCCGCTCCGTGTCTCCGGGGCTCCGGGATGGGATTTGTCACACCGCCCCGCGCCCTCTCAGCATGGATGGTCTGACGACCAACCGTGGGGCGTGTCGCGCCAAGGGGGGTCGGAAGGCACGGGTTCTCTACCTGTCACCTATGCGGCCGTTCGGCGTGCTGCCCGGAAAATCGTGCGATCGCGCGAAGATTCTCTCTTTCCGTCTCGGCAGCGCCGCCACCCGGCCTCGCGTTGCGCAGGCATAACCGGGAAACGCCCTGCACCTCACCAGGTTTCGACATCCGGGCGTCGTGTCTCCGGGGCTCTGGAATCGACGCTGTCAGACCACCCCTCGCCCTCTATTCGCATAGCCACCGTGTCGCAAGACTCGGGGGTTGTCGTTTCTCAACGATCATCCTTCTTCCTGACTGGGAAGACCTGTGCCCAGTCGTCTTTCATGCTCACGATCGTCCACTCGCGCCGGATCGCTTCATCGAGCGCCTTGTCCAGTTTCCCGACCGGCGAGGCCCGGTCATATGCCCACTCTCTGTCCGCGTCGGTGTGATGGATGAACACGCAAAGATTGGGGCCAGCGCGTCCCGCAGTCCACTGGAGCATCGCGAGGTCGCCGTCGGAGTTGCCGAAGGCCGCGATCGGGCGGCGGCCGATGTGCTGGTTGATGCCCACGGGCTTGCCTTCCTTGTCATCGATGAAGTTGATCTCGGGCAACTTCACCAGCACCGGCTTGCCGTCCCGTATTTCGAACTTCGTCTTGCCGCTGGAACCAATGACCTGTTCGGGCGGAATGCCGTACACCCTCTCGCTCCAGGGACGCATGAACTCGATTCCTCCACCGGACACAATGAATAATTTGAATCCGTTCTCCCGCAGGTGGGACAACAGTTCAAGCATCGGCTGGTAGACCATCTCGGTGTAGAGTTTGCTGGTTTTGGGATGCTTCGCCGTGCCGATCCAATCCTTCACGACCGTATCAAACTCCTCCGTGGTCATCCCGAAATGTGTCGCCGCGATGATCTCGATCATTGCCTTCTCGCCGCCCGCCAGCGCGCTCTTCAGGTCACCCTTCAGCAGAGAGGCGAACGGCTCCTTCTCCTCCCACTCGGGGTGGTTCGGAGCGAGCGCCTTGACGCGGTCCATCGCAAACATGAACTGAAAATACATCGGCTGCTCGGCCCAGAGCGTGCCATCGTTGTCGAAGACGGCGATACGTTCCGCTGGCGGGACGAAATCGGGCGATTGTGGATTGGTGACTCGCGCGACGAAGGCGGTGATTGAACGCTTGGCAGGAGAGTCGTTCCATGACGCGAGCGCGGCGGCATGTGCCTGCGTCGGCGAGGAGAGCGAAGATCCGGCATAACCGGATCGCTGGTTGCTGCAACCGCCGAGCGCCGCGCTGATACTCATCATGGCGAACCAAAGCAGGAGATGGCGGTTCGTGTTCATATGGTTCGTCCTCCAAGTGTGATTACAGTTCGTGAAGAGTGCTGGCGGCTAGAAGCGCACTGTTATTGCAATAAATGGACCATGCAGGAGCATGTCGTACGAGAACGCGTCGGCGCCTGAGCCATCGCTGTAATCGATGTCGAGGCCGCGATACCCGGCGAGCAGCGAACCCCAGGAGTTGAACCGGTACTCAAGGCCCGCGAGGGCATTCCAGGTGAAATCTGAGCCGCCCGCACCGACATCGGCACGAGCGAAAACTGAAAAGGAATCGGTGAACGACACGCTGGTCCGGAAGCCGACGAACGCATCGACCCAGGCCTTGTCGCGCGAGACTTCCGCGGCTCCTGACGGCTCCAGTTCGAGCGAGAGGTAGTGGATGCGGACGCCAGCAAGCGGAGCGAATCTGAACTTCGGGAACTCGCCCGATTCGTTCGAGGAAGAACCGTTGGAAACCTCGTAGGCCGCGGCGAACTCGAAGATGCCCTGGTCCTGCCGAACGGATGCGGGGCCGGACGGGAGGGGAATATCGTCGACCTCGAGGCTCAGGTACATGATGTCGGCGAGGATGGACCATTCCTTTCGAGTCGCCTCGCCTCGCAGTGTGAGGCCGAAGTTGAAGTTGTCCGTGACGGTGTCGAAGGTGTCGGCGACGGAAAGGTCGACGGGGGCCGAATTGCCCCTGACGGTGATGTCGCCGTCCTGGGCGGGAATCCAGAGGTAGGGCGCGAGCTTGAAGCGCCAGCCGTCGTCGAGATCGGGAAGTTCCGAAGTGTTGGATTGCGGCGCGGCGTGCGCGGGATCCTGCGAGGAGGCGGACGGGGCGGGAGGTTCGGTTGGATGTGGCTGCTCGGACTGAGCAAAGCACAAGGGCGCGGTCGCTCCAAGCAAAGCGACGGGCAGGTAGATGTTGAGATTGCAGCGCATGGAATGTACTCCTGTGAGGTTTCCTTGAGTTACTTGGCACCGAGTTGAATCGTGACCTTCTCGATCTCGCCCGTGAACTTGTTGGGTACGTCGTACGAGGTATTCACAGGCGTTCCGGTATCTTCTCCAATATCCAAGCCTTCGTCGAGCGCGACGCGGATCGGGATGGTGCGTTCGATGCGCCCATTGGCGACTTCATTGCCGCCCACGAGGATCGTGGCCGTGCCGCCCTTGCCGATGCCCCCGCCGTCGTACGTGAAGGCCATGGTGATGGTCTGCTTGCCGGGCGCGATGGCATTGGTCGCGGCGATGTTGTAGTGGGCCACGTCGACGAAGTTGTAGTGGAAGACCGGCTTGCCCTGGTCGAGCGAGAGTGCCCAACCACCGAAGAGTCCGCCCTGAGTCACGATGATGCCGGATGTATCGGCCTTCACGTCTACCTCGGCGGTGATGGACCACGACTTGTTCTTCGTGTCCGGTGCGGTGCCTTCGGGGATGCGGACCATTCCCTCTCGATAGGTGAAGGAATTGCGGCCGCGAGTGAGGCTGGGGCGGATGGCCGTATCGAGTCGAGCGGTCTTGCTGTTGTCGATAGGCAGAACGTTGTACTTTGCCGCTTCCGCGTAGAAGAGCAACTGCATGTCCTTCAGCTTATCGGGCATCGACGCGGCGAGATCGTTCGCCTGAGAAAAGTCCGCGGACGTGTCGTACAGTTCCCACTTGTACCCGGTGATCTCGTCTGCGGTCGAGCCAGCCGCGTCCCAGGGCGAAGCAACCGGCGTGGTGCTCGCGACCCATCCATCGGAGTAGATCGCTCGATTCGCGAGTAGCTCGAAGTACTGCTTGGTGTGGCGGTCCTTGGCCTTGGCGTCCTTGAATGAATAGACCATGCTCACGCCCTCGATCGGCTTCTGGGTCACGCCGTTGACCGAGGCGGGGAACGTGATGCCGGTGGCTTCGTAGATCGTCGGCACGATGTCGATGACATGGTGCCATTGGGTCCGCAGTTCGCCCCGCGCGGGGATTCCCTTGGGCTAAGAGATCACCATGCCGTTGCGGGTGCCGCCGTAGTGGCTGGCGACCTGCTTGGTCCATTGGAAGGGCGTGCACATGGCATGGGCCCACGCGGCGGGATAGTGGTTGTAGGTCTTCCAGGTTCCGATCTCATCCACGCGAGCAAGCACGTCCTTGAGGTTCTCCGGCACGCCGTTGAAAAAGGTCATTTCGTTGAGCAGGCCCTGGAGGCTGCCTTCGGCGCTGGCACCGTTGTCGCCCGCGATATAGATGATGATGGTGTTGTCGAGTTGGCCGGTTTCGCGAATGGAGTCGATGACTCGACCCACGTTGAAATCAGTCTGCTCGAGGAACCCCGCGTACACCTCCATGAAGCGGGCGTAGACCTTCTTCTGCTCGGCAGAGAGTGTGTCCCACGCGACCAGGCCCGGCGCGAGTGGATTGAGCTTGGTGTTTGCTGGGATTACGCCCAGTTGCTTCTGTCGCGCGAATGTTTCTTCGCGGAGCTTGTCCCATCCCTGATCGAACTTGCCCTTGTACTTGGCGACCCATTCGGGCTTGGGATGGTGCGGGGCGTGGGTTGCACCGGGCGCGTAGTAACAGAAGAAAGGCTTGTCGGGCGACATCGCTTTTTGCATGGCGATCCACTTGATCGCCTGGTCGGCCATGTCATAGTCGAAGTTGTAATCGGGATTGCCAAGGTTGGGCTCGATCGGTTTGGTTCCTTCGATGACGTTGGGCCGCCACTGGTTGGTGTCGCCACCGATGAAGCCGTAGAAGTATTCAAAGCCCAGGCCGGTCGGCCAGAGGTCAAACGGTCCGGCCTGACTGGACTGCCAGTCGGGGATGTTGTGGTTCTTGCCGAACCATGCGGTGCCGTAGCCGTTCTGCTTGAGCACCTCCGCGACGGTCGCGGTGTCCTTGAGCATCACCGAGTCGTAGCCGGGGAAGCCGGTGGCGGCTTCGGTGATGACACCGGTATGCGCGGAATGGTGATTGCGACCGGTGATCAGTGCGGCTCGGGTCGGGCTGCACAGGGCGGTGGTGTGGAACTGATTGAACTTGAGGCCGTTGTCGGCCAGCATCTGGAACGTCGGAGTATTGCAGGGGCCGCCGAATGTGCTGGTCGCGCCGAACCCGACATCGTCGAGCAGGATTAGCAGAATGTTTGGCGCGCCCTTGGGAGCCTGCACAGGCTGGGGAAAGTCGGGAATCGACTCTTTGGCGCGGAGGTTGATGGTGCCCTTGAACGGCTGCTGGGGTCGGGGCAGAACATCTTGGGCGACCGCCGCGGCGGAAAGGCATGTGAGCAGGATGCCAACTGCGACGAATACCGAGAAGCGAACAAGATGCATTGCGGATCCCTTCGAAGGTAATTGACGGTGAATGGCGGTCCGGCGGAGGCAAAGGAGCATCACCAGATGGACTTTGTCGTTTGCGAGCGAGGCGGCGACTACTTGGCATGCCGGACGTTGGGGCGACCGCTTGTCATCCCTTGCGTTTCAGATCGTAGGCGTTCGCGTGGCACACGAAACAGGCACTCAGAAGGGAAACAGGAACGTGACAGCGAAACGGACTCCCCACTCCGGTCCGCTCTCGGGCGATTCTGCGTAGTAACGGCCGCCCAGCGAAAACTGAACGGGCTGTGTGCCGAACTTCACGAGTTGACTGACCGACAGGTTGATCGGCACCGTCCAGTACCCACGGGTCCAGTCGTACGTCGACTCGGTATTGAGCGCCAGAGTCGTGGCGGTCGGCCAGGTGTAGCTGACGAAGGGTTGCAGAAAGGTGGCGTTCACGTCGGGATGGTCGTCGCTCTCGGTGACGCCCCAGAGGTGGTTGGCGAGCATGCCGTAGGTCCAGCCGTGGTCTTGACGCAAAGCGAGGACGGTTGGTCCGAGGCCGAACTGCTCGGAGCGGATTGCCGGCTCGGTGCCGGTGGGCCAGAGGGCCACGGGACCCGCGGCGAGAATCCAGCCTCCCACGGGCTCCTTTGGTGAGAAGAAGAAGCTTTGCACCGTATCGCCGAGCCCAAACTCGCTGTTGACGGAGTCAGCGAGCGAGCCCTGGTAGATGATGGGGACGATCGTGCGGACGATGAGGTTCCAGTCTTCGCTGATCGAGAAGGGAATGACGGGCTGAATGTTGACCACAGCGCGCCCGGCATCTTTGGGGCCATACCAGGTGTCATAGTTGAACTGAAAGGGAACGCTGATCAGCGAGGCAACAGGGTTCGAGAGTTTCTTGGCCAGTGCCTCGGCGTCTTCTGCCACCCCCGCTCCATCGGAGACCGCTGTCCGGATGGTCGACTCAGGTTCGTCGGGCTGGTATGAGAGCCTGAGCGATAGTTGGGTTGCGCCCAACCGCAAGTCGTGAGCGGGGGCACCTTGCCCATAGACCGCTGACGCGGCCATCGCACCCAAAAAGACAATGGCGATTGCACATCGCTCGCAGCGAGCACTCATGATCCGTTCCTTCTTCTCTATGCACGCGGTGAGGCGGGTGAGATGCCGAGGCAGGTGAGATGCAGTCTGTGAAACCGCCCCGTCGCCTTTGGGCGGCGGAGCGAGTTGGTGTGTTATCGTGCTTTACCGCCCGTGCGGCTTGGTCACCGCCTCCATCACCCGCTCGAGGTTGAAGCTGCCGGGCTTCTGGCGAGGGGGGAACTCCTTGAAGCTCTGGAGCCACTGGCCGACGTAGCCGGCCGCAGGCGAGATGAGGAACATGCGGTCGAGGTACCACCGCTGGTAGCCGATGGCGTTCTCCTCCTCGGCGCGCTCGAAGGGGTCCATGCGCAGGTTGGTGATCATCGGGGCGCGGAGCTCGACGAACGGACGCTGCCACACCTTGAGGCCCTCGGCCTCCTGCATGAGGAAGGTGATCTTCCAGTTGCCGTAGCGGAGCGCGGCGACGCTGCCGTCGTCGGTCCAGTA
>DHLW01000159.1:6928-31003 GCA_002405485.1 Phycisphaerales bacterium UBA4658 | reverse complement strand
CGAAGCGGGAGTCGTGGGGGTTGGGGGAGGGGCTGGCGGGTTGGCGGAGTCGGCGGCGGGTGGGATGGGCGTCTGCGGCTGAGCGCCGAGCGCAGGAGGGAGCAGGAGCGTGCCGGAACAGAGCAGCGCGGCAAGCGCCCGGGAAATCGGCCGAGAAGTCCGCACGGACGATGCGGCGACGCGCATCCGCGGGAGATCGTGCGATTCAGCGGGGCGGTGGGTTCTAGCATCATTCCGCATGGCGTATCCCAACCAAGAGCAGTGCGTGGAGCTGGTCCGCAAGCGGTTGCGGGCGGGCGATCTGTCGGCAGGCGCGACGCTGGTGATCCCGGTGTGCGCGAGTTTGCTGGACGACCAGCTCACGCCGGTGCTGGCCTATCGCCGCCTGGTCGCACCCGATGCGCGGACGGCGCCGTCGTTCCTGCTGGAGTCGGTCGAGGGCGGGGAGCGTCAGGGTCGCCACTCGATTCTGGGTGCCCAGCCGGCGCTGGAGATCGTCGCGCATCAGCACACGGTACGCCTGCGCGATCATCGGGTTCAGCGGAACGGTCAGCCGGAGATCAGCCAACGCGTGGAGAGCGATCCGCTGGAGACGGCACGGCGGATGTCGTCGGGGTTCGTGCTGGTCATGCCCGAGCGAGGCGGCGGCGGGGTTCGCGGGAGCGCGGGGCTGCCCAGGTGCTTTCTGGGCGGCTGGGTGGGATACGCGTCGTATGACAGCGTGCGCTACGCCGAGCCGGAGAAACTCGGTTGGGGCAGCGCGCCCAGGGACGATCGCGGCTTGCCGGACGTGCATCTGGCGTATTACGACGGTGTGGTGGTGTTTGATCACGTGGACAAGCTTGTGCACGTGGTCAAGCTGCTGGAGATTCCCGCCGACGCGAGCGACGCGCGGATCGCGGAGCTGCACGCGGAGGCGGTGCGGTCGATCGATAGGCGGATCGTGGAACTCAAGACGCACTCGGAGCCGATGTCCTCGGGGCGCATGCCGGGCGCCGGGGCGGCGGTGCGGGCCGGGCCGATCAGCAGCAACCTCACCCGGGCCGAGCACGCCGCGATGCTGGCCAGGGCCAAGGAGTACATCCGAGCGGGGGACATCTTTCAGGTGGTGCTTGGTCAGCGTTTCGAGCGGCGAAGCGCGGCGGACCCGTTCGATGTGTATCGCGCGCTGCGGGCGGTGAACCCCAGTCCATACATGGTCTACATGCAGTGCGAGGGGTGCATCCTGGTCGCGTCGAGCCCGGAGATTCTCTGCCGCGTGCGGAGGCAGCCCGGTGCGGGCGGTGCGGTGGGAGACCGGATCGTGACCAATCGTCCGCTGGCGGGCACGCGCAAGCGCGGGAGCACGCCGGAAGAGGACGCCGCCCTGGAGCGCGATCTGCTCAGCGATCCCAAGGAGCTTGCCGAGCATGTCATGCTCGTGGACCTTGGCCGCAACGACGTGGGCAAGGTTGCGCGGCCGGGGTCGATCGCGCTTCCGACGACGCTGGCGATCGAGCGCTACAGCCACGTGATGCACATTTCGTCGACGGTGACGGGCGCGCTGCGGGAGGGGCTGGATTGCTGGGATGCGCTCCGGGCGGCGCTGCCAGTGGGGACGATCTCCGGAGCGCCGAAGATCCGGGCGATGCAGATCATCGACGAGCTGGAGCCGATCCGCCGAGGGCCGTATGGCGGTGGCATGGGCTATGTGGGCCTGGACGGGGACATGGACATCGCCCTTGCGCTGCGGACGATGGTCGTGCCGCTGGCGCAGCGGGCGGCGGACGGCACGTGGGTGTATCACCTGCAGGCCGCGGGCGGGATCGTCGCCGATTCGGTCGCCGAGCCGGAGTATGAGGAGACCGTGAACAAAGCCGCGGCCCTCGCCCGCGCCATCGATGTGGCGGAGCAGGCCTTCG
Source organism: Phycisphaerales bacterium UBA4658 (assembly GCA_002405485.1). GTDB lineage: Bacteria > Planctomycetota > Phycisphaerae > Phycisphaerales > UBA1924 > UBA4658. The sequence continues at coordinate 29,102 of DHLW01000159.1, read as the reverse complement.
GGCGTTGATCGATCAGCGTCGACCGCGGCGTCAGTCGATCAGGACGTGCGACGTGAGCGGTTTGGCCGAAAGGCGCGGGCGGCGAAGTGCCCGCGGTCATTGCCGAAGTCCACGGGGGGCTCGGGAAGCCCAAGCCATTCCGGCTCCCGCCCAAGAGCTCCGACGATCTCACGATCCAGTCGCCCGCGCTGGCAGAGTTCGGTTGTGTTCGTGGACGCGAAGATCGCGCCGCCCGGCGCCAGCAAAGGGGCGGCCTCGCGCACCAGGCGTGCATAGTCGGCGACGGAGCTCCACGGCCGGATGCCCTTCTTTTTCGAGCCGGAGGCGAAGCTGGGCGGATCGAGGATGATCAGGTCGTAGCGCAGGTCCTTGCGCTGCGCGTAGCCGAAGAACTCGAAGGTGTCCATCCTGGCAAAGCGGTGCGCGGCGGGGTCGAGCCGGTTGTGTGCGAAGTTGCGTTTGCCCCAGTCCAGGTATCGACCGGAGACGTCCACGCTGGCCGTGGTCGCGCCTGCGACGGCGGCGGCGACGGAGAACGCGCATGTGTACGCGAAGGTGTTCAGCACGTGCGGCGGCCCGCCCCCGCCGCGCGATCGGGCCCGCACCCATTCGCAGACCCAACGGCGATTCTCACGCTGATCGAGGAAGAGCCCCGTGGAGAGTCCGTCGAACAGCCGGACCTCGAGCGTCCACTCGTGCTCACGGATGAGCTGCGACTCCTGGAGCGGTTTGCCGGCGGCGGGGGTGGGATCGGTCACGATCGGCGGCAGTTCGTCCCCGATCCTGGACCGGTCCTTGGCGAAGGGCTTCAGATAGACGGCGCGGACGCCCAGAGGTCCCAGCGCATCGAGGGCGGCGTGGGCGGCGGCGCCATGGTCGAGCGATCGTGGCGCTCGACCTTCGTACACGATGAGCACCGCTCCGTCGCCGTAGACATCGAGCATGATGCCATCGAGCCCGTCGCTCAGCCCGCCGAAGACGCGGAACGCCTCGGTTTTGCGGGCCTTGATGAGTGGTGCTCGCCGAGCGATCGCGCGAGCGAGAGCCGTAGCGAACGCTGCATCCGGGGGGAGAGAGTCGGAATCAGGGGTTGGGGGGGGCGGGGGGGGCGGGGGAGCGGGCATCGGGCGAGCGTCCGGTCGATCAGCCGCGCCACTTCCGCACGCAGATGGTGTCGTTCTGTCCGCCGAAACCGAAGCTGTTGGAGAGGCAGACTTCGACGCCGCCCTGGGCCCTGCAATCGCGTGCCTGGTTGGGGATGTGGTCCAGGTCGCACTCGGGATCCGGGGTGTTGAGGTTCATCGTGGGCGGGAGGAACCCTGTGCGGATGGCCTGCACGCAGGTCATGAGTTCGACGGCGCCGGCGGCCTGAATCAGATGCCCGAGCATGCTCTTGACGCTGGAGAAGGGCACCCTTGGGGCCATCGGGCCGAAGACGCCCTTGACGGCCTTGGTCTCGATGGAGTCGTTTTCCTTGGTGCCGGTGCCGTGGGCGGAGATGTAGTGCACCTGGGGTCGGCCATCGGGTCCTGGCTCGCGCGGGTTGATGCCGGCCTGTCGGCAGGCCTCGAGCATGGCGCCTTGAGCGCCCTTGCCCTCGGGCTGGATGTCGGTGATGCGGAAGGCATCCGCGGTTGAGCCGTAGCCGACGATCTCGCACAGCGGGGAGGCGCCTCGTGCGAGCGCGTGGTCGAGGGTTTCGAGGATGATCATGCCCGCGCCCTCGCCCATGACGAATCCGTCGCGGGTGCGGTCGAAGGGGCGAGGGGCATGCTGCGGATCATCGCAGCGGCGGCTCATGGCGGTGAGCCGGATGAAGCCGGTCATGCCGAGCGGGTGGATCATGGTGTGCGCGCCGCCGGCGAGCATGAGGTCGGCGTCCCCGTGACGCAGGATCTCGAAGGCCTCGCCCACGGCCTGGGTGCTGGCGGCACAGGCGGTCATGCAGTTGCTGGCCGGTCCTCGGCAGCCGAAGGCGGTGGCCAGATGGGCCAGCGTCATCTGCGGTTCCTGTTCGATCTCACGGATCGCGCTCATCCGCTCATAGGCCTTTTTGGCCCAGGCGACGGTGTCGAGTCCGCCTCGGCCGCCGTCGAGCTGGGTGTTCCAGCCGGCGAGGTTGGACTCGGCGTAGTTGTCGAAGTCGAGCGTGCCCTCGCCGGCACCGAGATAGATCCCGAAGCGGCGTTTCTTGAGCTTGCCCGTTGCCGCGAGCGCGTCGAGCCCGGACTGCCGGAAGGCCTGGGCCGCCGCGGCGAGGGCGAACTTGGTGCTCAGCCCGGCCTCCTCGTGTGCCGCCCACGACGGGCCGAGGAAGTCGGCGAGGCGGAAGTTCTTGACCTCGGCGGCGAAGTTGGTTTTGAAGGTTCCGGCGTCGAAACGAGAGACTCGGCCGACGCCGGACGCGCCTGCGAGGAGCTTGGTCCAGACCGAGTCCACATCGCTTCCAAGCGGTGTGACCCAGCCCATGCCCGTGATGACGATGCGGTGGTTCATCGTGGGGTCGCAGGTGTCCCGTGCGGAGCTTGGCCGGAACGTCGCGGATCAGTGCTCGCCGCCGCCTTCGGGTGACGCGCCCTCGTCATCGTGAGCGAGGTTGAGCTTGTCGGGGTTCAGCACGCGCACCAGCCCGTCCTTCAGCCGGCGCTCGGCGAAGTTGATGATGAGGCCGAGTTCCAGGTCGGCGGCCTTGAGCGCGGCCCGCAGACTGGTGCGCTCCATGGAGCCGACCTCGCCGCGCTGCGCCAGGATGTCGGCGATGAACTTGCCGTCGATGAACAGGTCGGCAACGCGGGTGCCCACCTGCTTGCCGCGGTAGATCACGGGGATGGTGTGCTGGGACTTGAAGCTCACGCCGAGGGCTTCCAGTTCGAGTTCCACGGCCTTGAGATAGGCCTGCTTGTCGTACCCGGGGCCGAGGGCCTTGTGGACCTCGATGGCGGCCCCGATGAGCTTCCGACTGACCTCGGTGAGCGCGGGGTCGAGCTCGCTCAGCGGCACGCCGCGACCGTCGGCGTCGGGCCGGCGCGGTCCGCGTCCGCCGCGGTCACCGCGATCACCCCGGTCACCGCCACGGCCATAGCCCCCGCCGCGGCGTTCGCCGCCATGGGATCGCTCGCCGCCGGATCGTTCGTGCGTGTACTCCTGCTCGCTCATGTGCTGATCTCCCAAATGAAGAGGTCCCGTAGACATCGATGCACGAACCCGGCGGCCATCGGCCGAGGGATCCGGGCCCATCGCCGGCCCGGATGCACAGCCCGCAGAGTCTGGCGCTCAGCGCCAGGCCTTGAGGACGACGGCGGCGTTCTGCCCGCCGAGCGACCCGCTGCACATCAAAGCGTATTCGAGCTTTGCCCCCCGCGACGGTGCAGCCCCGGCGCAGATTCCCGCCGCCGGCTGGCCGGCGTGCAACCGGGCCGGCAGCGTCTGGGTGTGCAGACACATGGCTCCGGCGACGACCTGCAGCCCGCCCAGACCGGCAACGCAGTTCCCGACGTTCGGCTGGATCGTGACCAGAGGAATCTCGCCCAGGCGGGATCCAAAGATCCGCCGAAGAGCCCCCAGTTCAGGGCGGTCGAGCTCCGGAACGCCACTGCCCATGGGGATGATGACGTCGATCTTGTCGGGGGATATGCCGGCATCATCCAGGGCGTTCTCGATGGCGTAACCGAAGCCCTCGTCGTGTTCACCGGCGGAATAGTGGGCGTCGGAGTGGCCGCCGCCGAAGCCGACGACCTCGGCGTAGACGCGGGCCTTGCGGGCTTTGGCGGTCTGGGCGTTTTCCAGAATGACGATGCCTCCGCCCTCGCCGAGCACCCCGCCGGGGGTCTGCGGGTCATACGGACGAAGCGGGGTCTGGCCGGCAGTGACGTCCGGGAGATGGGCCAGTCGGCGGGCAAAGTCGAGTCGAAGCAGGCCCATGGGATTGAGCTTGCTCTCGGCGGAGCCGGAGAAGCACATGTCTGCGGCCCCGCGTTCGATGATGCGCATGGACTCGCCCAGGGTGAGCAGCCCGCTGGCCTCAGAGCAGGTGATGGTGTTGGACGGCCCCTCGGCCCCGTGAATGATGGTCACGTGGCAAGCGAGCATGTTGGGGAGGTACTTGAGCAGCCAGAGCGGGGTGAGCGACTCCATCCCCTGTCCGCCCTCACCTCCCCATGCGGGATAGCTGAACCCGCCACCCGCGGTGCGGGCGGTGTGCATGGCAGCGGCCATCTCCTCGGTGTCGGCGGCGATCAGGCCGGCGCCGATGTTGCAGCCCATGCGGCGCGGGTGATACGTGAGCTGCTCATCGGCGAGATCGTCGGCGGAGCCCCGGGTGACAAGGCCGGCATCCTCGACGGCGCATCTGGCGGCGGCGACGGCGAGCTCGATGTCCCGGGCCATGACCTTGATCGACTTGCGATAGCTCTTGGGGACGTAGTCCTTGACGCTCAGGTCTCGGACCTCGGCGGCGATGCGCACGGGAAAGCCGTCGGGGTTGAATCGGGAGATCCGGCCGATGCCCGTGACGCCGGCGCACAGGCCCTTGAACAGGGCTTCTGCTCCGACCCCAAGCGCCGATACGCTCCCCAGACCCGTGATGACCACTCTGACCGACATGGCTTGAGTGTAGGGACCGGACTTTGGAACGAGCGGGGCGCGGGGTGACGGGTGGAGAGGAGCGCCGGCATGAAGCGGGGCTGGATGCGGATCGCGGTGGGAGCGATGGTGTTGCTGCCCATGCTGGCCGGCGCGGGGTGGGCTCGGGCGGGGTGGGCGGGGTGGGGTGGGCGGGACGATCCACCCCAGCCGGCCCGGCCGTCAACACCCGCGGGTGAGATGCTCGACCGGGTGTTTGCCGCACTGAACGGAGAGGTTGATGCGCTGGGCGAGGGGGCGTTCTCGCCGGAGTTCCTGAAGCAGGTGCCGATGGGTCAGTTTCGCGCGGGTGTCGAGCGCCTGCGGTCGCAGCACGGGACGTTCGCATATCGGGGCGTGCGCGACGGGGCGGAGGATCGCCGGCTGGTGGCGCGGGCGGTGGCGTCCAAGGACGGGAACGCGTTCCTGGTCCATCTGTCGCTCGATGAGCAGGGCCGCATCGCGGGTCTGCTAGTGAGGCCGGACACGGACGCGATCGTTCCGGAGCTCAAGAGCTGGGCGGATCTGGATACCCATTCCAAGCCGCTGGCGCGGCATGTGGCGATCGGCGCGTATGAGCTCGTGGCCCAGGATGCGGGGTCGGTGCGTTCGGTGCGTGTGGTGCACGAGCACAACGGCGGGGCCGACCTTGCGATCGGTTCGACGTTCAAGCTCTGGATTCTCGGTGCGCTCGCGGAGGACGTGCGCGAGGGTCGGCGGAAGTGGGAGGCGATGCTGCCGATCCGCGCGGAGTGGAAGAGTCTGCCGAGCGGGGTGCTGCAGGATCGGCCGGCGGGTGAGGAGATCGCCGTCCGCGAGCACGCGCTCAAGATGATCTCGATCAGCGACAACACGGCGACGGATCATCTGCTGCACCACGTGGGGCGTGAGCGGGTGGAAGCGTTCATGAGCAGGCACACCGCGAATCCGGCTCGAAACCTGCCGATGTTCGGCACCCGCGAGCTGTTCGTGCTCAAGCTCTCGGGCTCGGATGAGCTGCCCAAGGCGTATCTGGCGGCGGACGAGGCGGGACGCCGGGCGATGCTCGGGCCGGAGGGGCGCGTGAGCACGGGCACGCCGTCGCTCCTGGCGGCGGCGGTCTGGCGGGCGCCGCGGATGATCGAGACGCTTGAGTGGTTCGCGACCCCCGCCGACCTGGCCAGGACGTGTGCGACGCTGGATCACTTGCTGGAGCAGCCGGGCGCGGACCCGCTGCGAGCCGCGCTCACGACCAATCCAGGGCTGCCGCTGTCACGGTCGACGTGGCGGCTGATCGGATACAAGGGAGGGAGCGAGCCGGGGGTGCTGAACCTGACGTGGCTGCTCCATCGCGATGATGAGCGGAGATTCGTGCTGACGCTGGGTTTCAACGATCCCGCGCGTCGGATCGACGACACGGGGACGATGGCTCTCGCGCTGCGAGCGGCGGAGTTGCTGGGCAGATGGGATCGCGATGCGCGGGAGTCGGAGCGGGCACCTGCCAAAGCCCCAACGCCGGATCGATCAGCCGACGGGCCCGTCGGGCCGTGAGGGCCCGATGGCGAATGGCGACTGGGGCCCGAAGGATGCGGTTGCCGATACAGGGGTTCGGGGTCGTGGGTGTCGACTGGTGACTCGAGAACGCATGAGCATGCATCGTCCATTGATCAGACTCGACGCGGGCTGGCTGTTTCTTATGGCCGGTCTGTGCACGCTGGCGGCGACGGTGCTCATTCCGGCTCAGCACGATCTGGATCTGGCGCGATGGCAGCGGGACCGGGCGGCGGCGATCGAGCGGCATCGGCTGGACCGGATCGAGCGGTACGGGACGTACCTGCAGGCGGTGCAGAACGATGACGAGTGCGTGGTCTTGACGCTGGCGGCGGTGCAGCTCAACCGATCGCCGGTGGATCGGGTGCCGCTGAGTGTGCGGGCCGAGCCGGGGAACACGAGCGCGTCGGTCTTTGCCGATCTGGAGCCGCCGCCGGCGGTGATGCCGCCCAAGCCGGTGGTGGGCGAGCGGTCGTCGATGCTGGCGCGGTGGACGATCAACGATCGGACGCGGCTGTGGCTGCTGGCCGGTGGCGTGCTGTGCGTGCTCATCGGGCTGTTGCCAGCGACCACGCCCGCATCTCGCGGGCCCGAGGGCAGCCCGGATCCGGCATGATCCATCACGCCGCCGCGCTCCTGGGGGGCGATCCGGAGTCCTGGGCGGCCTCGCGAGCGAGCTCGGTTCGGCAGGTTTTGTCGGTGAGATCGCCGAGCGACCATCGGAGGAAGTCGCGCCAGGTCACGATCCCGACGACGGCTCCCGCATCGTCGACGACGGGCAGGCAGGAGATGCCGGAGTTCAGCAGCAGCAGTGCGGCGTCTGCGACGGGCATGTCCGACCGGGCGGTGATCGGATTGCGGGTCATGATCTGGTGGGCGTGCTTGCGGAGCGTCCACTCGTCCTGGGAGCGTTCGGTGGGCTTGCCGACAAAGGGGCTGATGGACGCGAGCACGTCCCGGTCCGAGATCACCCCGACGAGTCGGCACTTGTCCATGACCAGCACGTGGTGAATGTGATAGGTGCTCAGCAACTGCCGCACCGCGTGCAGCTCGGCGTCCATGCCGACGCTGATCACATGGCGGCTCATGATGGTGTTCAGGTCCATGGGTCCTCCGTGGTCAAGAGGAGCGGCGGTTCGGGCGACGGTTCCGGATGCTGCGAGCGTGGTCGCTCCTTTCAAAGCATCGCAAGAACGCGCGGGATGACCCAGCGGGCGGTACGCTTTTTGGTTGCGGCCCCTGGCCGAGGGCCGAACAGCCGGTACATCCGGCGCAGATTGACCCGTACGAACCCTTGGGGCCGGTTGAACCCCTGGTGACGAGGTGCTTGAGCATGACCACGCCCACTCCTTCATCGTCCGTGCCATCCCCGGGAGAACCCAGCGGCAGGGGGCCCGCCGCGCTGCAGGCGCCGTGGCGCATGGAGTATCTGGAGCAGATGGACAAGCAGGAGCGAACCCCGGCGGCGCCGGGGGGCGCGGCGCGGGTCGGCGTGGCTCCGGGATCGACGGGGAGCTTCCTGCTGGAATACTGGCAGCATCCGGCTTTGGATGAACGGAACCACGTGATCGTGCGTGGGCGAGAGGGGATGATCCTGCTCAACGCGTATCCGTACGCCAACGGGCATCTGCTGGTGGCGCTGGGCGAGCCGAGGGCGGCGCTTCTGGACTATGACGCGCGGCAGCGTGCGGAGCTGTGGCGGCTGGTGGATTGCGCGTGCGACGTGCTGACCACCACGCTGGAGCCGCAGGGGGTGAACATCGGGATCAACCAGGGTCGGGCGGCGGGGGCGGGGGTCCCGAGCCACCTGCACGTGCACCTTGTGCCGCGGTGGGGCGGGGATACGAACTTCATGACCGTGGTGGGGGAGGTGCGCGTCATTCCCGCGAGTCTGGACGCGATGTGGAAGCGGTATCGATCGGCGTGGGAGCGGTGCCGATCGCGCTGGACGGATCTGCTGTGAAGCGAGCGTGGACCCGACGCTCGCACGCCGCGTGCTTTCAAGAACGGGTGCCGGTGACCATCAGACCAGTCGGATGCACGCGGGATAGCGGAAGTACTCGCCTCGGTGGGCGGCAACAGAGCCGAGCACCATGCCGACCACGGCGAGCACGACGGTGGCCACGAGCATGACCCAGCCGATGCACACGAAGGTGAACAGGAGCGAGATCAGCAGGTACAAGTTGAAGGAGATGTGGAAGTTGACGGCCTCGCGTCCGTGGTCGTCGATGAAGGCGGACCCGTCCTTCTTGATGAGCCACATGATGAGCGGGATGAGCACCGCCAGCGGCCCGACGACGAACCACCCGGCCAGGCCCAGGTGCATGAACAGCGCATAGACCCGACGATCGTGATCGGCGCTCGGATCGACGACTCGACCGGACGGGCCGATGTACGGGCCCGCGGGCGGGGCGTCGCCGGGACGGGTCGGTGCGGCGTCCGGAATGGGTTGAGCGGGATCCATCGCGATGACCGGCATTGTCGCCTCCCCGATGGTCTTTGGGCAAATCCGGGAGCGCGTTTCAGGATCGTGGGAAGCCGGGCGGCGGAGGCGGTGTCGGGGGCGGGACCAGGGCAGCGGGGGTCTGGGGGCTTTGCGGGCTGGCGTGGCGGATGCCGACGCCGCACTCGGGGCAGATGGCGGAGCGGAGGTTCTTGAGGGGGTAGCCGCAGTTCATGCACTGATCGACGCGTGTACCGAGCGGGATGAGCAGGCGTGCGATGGGTTTCTGGAAGATCAGGAGCACCACGCCGAGCACGAGCATGTGGATTTCCTGCAGGACCGCGCCAACGACCATGCCCACGGACAGGACCTGGAAGTTCACCAGGAGTCCGACGGTCAGTTGGAAGAGTTGGACCGCCGAATAGGCAAATGCCACCGCGATCGCGCATCGGATAATGATGATCATCGTGTGTCGGCGACGGAGCACGGTGGCGAGGTCTGGGATCATGTCGGGTGGTCCGTGGCGGTCGCCGGGCTATTTGGCTCCGGGGAAGAGTGAGGACGGCGAGGTGGTCTGTTCCTCGGCCATGCGATCGCGCAGGGCCTTGATGGCGGCGGCGTCTTCGCCGGTGATGGTGTTGTGTCCGCCGAGGAAGTAGAACGCCGCGACGCCGCTGGTGATGCCGAGCATGGCGGCGGCGATGAGCACGGCGAAGACGCGGTACTTTCGGCGTTCGCTGTCGGGAGCGCGCTCCCAGGAGCGGCGGGCGGAGTCGACGCGATGGGAGATGGACCGGGCCAGATCGCCGCGTCGCTCGGCGAGGGTGCGTCCGCGCGGTCCGCCGGAGCGCCGATGGAACCGATCGCGCAGTGTGCGCACGCCGGAATCGATCCAGCGTCCAAAGCCGCCCAGGATGCTCTCAAAGACGCCCACGCGTGCGGCCCCGTGATTGGTGCGGATCAAACGGCTCGGAGTGTATCAGCGGGCAGAGGCATGCTTGAGTGGATGGCGCGTTGATCGGCGGGGGTGGGCTACTTGCGGGCCAGGTCTCGGCCGTGCACGCCGTCGCGCGTGGCCCAGAAGAACGCGGGGAGGCCGCCATCGGGGAGCATGGGTGCGGCGTCGCTGAAGGGGGCGGTGGGCAAGCCGAGCACGGGCATGAGCGATGGGGCGTTGATGAGCGCCGCGGGGACGAGTGCGGCGTCGGAGCCACCGGTCGCGGCCTTCTGGGTGAGCTGCCGGATGGAGATCTGATCGCAGGAGCCGTCGGCGAGCCCGACCCAGGTCTGGGCGCGGGGGTGATTCCAGGGGACGCCCGCGCCGCCGTCGGACTGCTGGGCGAAGTCGGCGCGGAGCCAGAGCATGACCTTGGCCGCGGGATTGGAGACGCTGGCGGTGGTGTTGGCTTCCAGAAGCTGCGCACGCATGGCGGGGCGGGCGCCGGGGAATCGCGAGGGCTTGGACCAGAACGTCGGCGAGTACAGGAACGAAGAGGGCCAGAGCGTGGCGGGGTCGTGGATGCTCGCGGATTTGGACTTGGCCTGCCCCAGGAGGGGACCATCGCCGGGAGAGAGCTGTTCTTCCCTGTGGCGAGAGGCGCCGTGATAGTCGGCGAGGAACGAGTACCAGTAGTAGGCGAAGAAGTCGGTGTGCCAGCGATTGTCGCCGGCGGTGAATCGCCAGAACACGCGCGGGTCGCCGACGGAGACGGCGTCGGCCCATCCGGCGCCCTGAGCCGAAGAGGGATCGCGGTCGGCGAAGGGGGTGAGGAAGGTGTCTTTGTTGTCGTTGGTGTAGACGAGCATGAGCTGCGTGAGTGAACGCATGTTCACGGCACCGACGGTGGCCCGCGCCTGACGCCGCGAGCCGGCGAGGGCGGGAAGCAGGATCGCCATGAGCGTGGCGATGATGGCGATGACGACGAGGAGTTCGACGAGGGTGAAGGCCTTGCGTTCGAGGATTGGAACGGACCGGCGATTCACTCTTGGTCCCCTTCTGAGCGCGACGGGCTGTGCTTGCCCATCCTGCTGAATGGCAGCGGATGCTTTCTTTCTATGCGGGCGTTCTGCCCAGCGTCGCTTCGGGACTGTCGACGTCGAGTCGGTCCGAGTGGTTATTGCCGAGGACACTGCGGGTGCCAATCGAGTGCGATTCGCAGCGGTCGCGGCATGTGTTGCACTGTTCATGTTCGGGCGGCGGGGTTGTTGACGAAGTCGACCCCGCATTCTGGGCAGCACTTCGGGCTGGAGAGACCCTCCAACAGGTACCCGCACATTCGACACATGGGTCTGCTCTTTCTGGCTGGGGTGTTGATGTCGGGCTCCGCTTCCAACGGGTCGACGATCGGCGGGGCGTCGATCGGGAGGTCGTACATGTCGGCCCTGATCCACTTGTCGCGGGCGAGCAGAGCATGTCGGCACCGTACACCGGTCAATCGACTGACGAAGACGGGCAAGCCGCTGGCTTGCGCAAAGTCGCGGAGAATGAGCAGCCGCCTATCCGGGTCGCGGAACGACTCGATGCCGTGAGCGAGCGACGAGATCACCAGCCGCCGACGCAAGGTGCGCCCTTCGGTTCTGTAGACAACCACAACTTGGCAGACTTCGCCTTCGTGAATGTCCGCGTTCTCGCCGAAACCCAGAACGCGTCCGACGATCGCTTGAATCGCGACGACATTGTCAAGAGACCATTGCAAACCGTTCCATGGACCAATAAGCAATCGGGCAGATCGATCGACGGACAGGTACGGTCCGCGGGCGCGAGCGTTCATGAGATTCCGCTGGTACCACATCGGAAACAGTGCTCCGATGACGCAGAGAAGTGAAAGGATGACAGTGATCATCCACTTCAAATCGTGGGGCAGCCGAAAGAACGCCCGGACCACGAAGATTGCTGCGGCCGCGACAATCGCGATCATCCATGATGCATATCGCTCCCCTTTGGACATCGTCCCTCGGTGCATGATTGCTACGGAAGTCGGGGATTGCTCGACGACCAGATTTGAACCGATTGCCCAAACGGTGTCGGACCGATACCGCGGAAAGGGCATGAGGGAGCCGGGACGAAGCTCGGGTGGACTGGGGGCGAGTATGGGTGCTGATCTCGAGAGCACTGCCCGGCAGTGTGCCGCCGCAGAGCAGTCGTGTCAATCACCTTGCAACCGTAATGATGTCGAGAGCGGAACGGCCTGAGCGGTCTGTCAAACTCGGGCTCGCATACCCATGTGGGCGATCGACATCTCACCTGTGGCTTGCTCGCCCATCAATGCCCAAACAGATTCTTCTCCCCAAACATCCCCTTCTCCTCAAAGTACGCCAGCGCCTCGGGCACGCTCTTGAAGATTTTGGTCGCTGTCTCGGTGATGAACGGTGAGGGGTTCTTCTTCGGCTTCCAGACCACGTACACCTCTTTGGTGTGTTCCCAGGCGTGCTGCAGCTCGCGTTCGACGCCGCTGGAGAGGCCGGGGATGTCCTTGCCGCCGACGCCGGGGAGTTCGGGCACCAGCGACACGATCATGTCGGACTGGTCGATGAGCTTGAAGTCACGCATGTAGATCTGGCCGTCGATGTCGCCGGCGATGTCGAGGACCTCGCGCACGCGGACGCGGAGGGGCTTGTCGTTGGGCGACTTGCTCCCGCCGAAACTGTGCGGCGTGACGTCGAGCCACTCGTCGACCTTGCCCTCTTTGGCCTTGGCCACGGCTCGATCCAGCAGCAGCTTCTCGTCCACGTCGCCGGGATCGAAGGTGATGAAGTGATCGGCGAGGGCGGCCCGGAAGGAGTCGATCTCGGCCAGCACATCCGGCATGTCCACCACGTGGCTCATGGGAAAGCTCGGGTAGACCTTCTTCATCTGCGGGCGGCAGACCAGCCGGAACATGGTCTTGGTGGTGGGGTTGTGGCGTCCGCGACTGACGATGTAGAACTTGCTCCCCGGGATGGCCTGGCTGAGCAGTTCGGTCGCGAGAATCTCCTCCTCGCGCCAGACCATGCAGTCTTTCAGCGTCGCGTCGATGTCAAAGTCGCGGTGCAGGCGGTGGTGGACGACCTCGATGTTGTCCACGAGACAGATGAACACGTCGGGATTGATCGCGGCGACCTGGTCGAAGTCGAACGCGGCGAACAGGCCGTGGCGCCAGCGGAACGTGGCGTGGGTGTTCACCATGATGTTCTTCGTGCCCGCCGAGGTGGCGATGACGTCCTTGAACGCCGCGCGGCGGAGGGAGTTCAACCGGCTGATGGGCAGATCGAGGATGCGGCCCGGGCGCACGTCCTTGCCCTCGGCGTACATCATGTCGCCGATGTTGTAGACCTGCACGTCCTCGCCCTGCTGACCGGCGAAATCCGCGACGGACGCGAGGTACTGCTTCTTGTCCATGCCGATCTGGCCGGTGACGATGGCGCGCATGCGTGAACGCTCCGTAGGCCCCCAAAAAACCGCCTGAACTCCGGAGAGTCTAGGAGTTCAACGCGAAGGACTCGACGCGGGCGAGGCACCTGGGATCGACCTCGCGAGATCGCATCCCCTCGCAAGTTCCGCGAGCTTCGCGTTCAACGTCCTGCCGACCGCCTGAGCGGCGTTACAGCTCGACCATCTGCATGTCCGGTTCCTGCGATGTCTCCGGCGCCGGCATGTGCACGTCGGTCACGAACGCGCCAAGCCCGGCGACCGTGGCCATCTCGGCCCGGACGTCGGCGGCGTTGTAGACGCGATCCAGCGCCATCATCACACGGGCCGCGTCGGGCACCTGACCGGCCTTGGCCGGGTTCATGACCACGGTCTCGGCCTCGATCGGAGCGACCTTGCCAGCGAGTGCGGCAGCAAGATCAAGGGCGATCTGCGCCTCGCTCTTGCTCGCCTCCATCGGGGGGATGGCCTGCTCAAACGCCTGAATCATGTTCCGGACATTCTCAAATGTGCCGGCCTTTTCGATCCATGTGCAGCTCGGGAGCACCACGTCGGCGGCGTCGCTCAGCGTCGAGGCGAGCGTGTCCAGCAGGATCACCTCCGCCCGGCCGGTGCCGCTGCCGCGGACGCCGTCGAGCAGCTCCTGCGGAGCCCACGCGCTCGGATAGTTCCCGGTGATGATCGCCGAACCGATCCGGCCGGCCTTGAGACTCGCGGCGAAGTCCTGCCAGGAGCCCAGGTGGGCCGTGTTGCCGCGGGCGGCGATGAGTGACTTCAGCACGCGCTCCACGCCGCGCGCGTTGGGCGCTTTCTCGGCGTAGATCGTGTAGCCGTCGCTCTTGCCGGGGGGATAAGTCTTGTCCTGCCCGACGCGCGGCACGGGGCCGACGCAGAGTTCCGCCTTCGGATCGAGGTTCAGGGCGAGCGCGGCCAGGAGGTACGCGTCTTCGCAGGAGAGCATCGGGCTGACCAGCAGCCCAAGCCGACGGCCGGAGCTCTGGGCGTTCTTGAGCACCCGCACGCACTCGAGATACGCACGGTTCCAGTCGCTGTCGATCTGCAGGCCGAACTGCTTGCGCTTGGGCGAGCGGAGGCGGTTCTCGGCGTGCACGTGCTTCCAGCCGTACCGGATCTCGTCGGAGATCCACCACTTGTTGACGCTCATGTTGGTCCGCGGCTTGAAGCGGTAGACCTTGCCGTCGTTGTGGTCGATGCGGATGTTGTCGCCGCCGGCGGTGATCCCGTCGATCGAGGGCGTGCCCTTGAGGAACCAGACGCGCTGGGTGAACAGGAAGTCCTTGTCCAGCAGCGCGCCGACGGGGCAGAGGTCGATCACGTTGGCCGACAGTTCATTGTCCAGGGCCACGCCGGGGAAGATGTCGATCTCTTCCTTGTTCCCGCGGCCCTGCACGGTGAGCTCGGCGGTCTGGGACACTTCACGGGTGAAGCGGACGCACCTGGTGCACATGATGCACCGGTCCGCGTAGAGATAGACGTGGGGCCCGAGATCCTTCTTGGGCTGCTTGACCTTGGCCTCTTCGAATCGCGACACACCCCGGCCGTACTCGTAGCTGTAGTCCTGCAGGAAGCACTCGCCCGACTGATCGCACACCGGGCAGTCCAGCGGGTGGTTGATGAGCAGATACTCCATCACCGCCTTCTGGTTGGCCATGGCCTTGGGGCTGTCGGTGTAGACAACCATTCCGTCGGCGCACGCCGTCTGGCAGGTCGGCACCAGCTTGGGGATCGGCTCCAGCGCGTTGTTGTTGCGCGGGTTGGGCTGCCAGACCTCGGCGAGGCAGATCCGGCACGAGGCCACGATCGACAGCCCGTCGTGGTAGCAGTACTGGGGAATCTCGATGCCCGCCTGGTTGGCCACCTGCAGGATCATCTGCCCAGGGGTGAACGAGCACGGCTTGCCGTTGATGGTGATCGAAGGCATGGGTGAGGATGGTAGGGTCCGGGTCGGCCCGCGTGGGCGACCTCGGGAGAGGAATCCGTCGTGTGCCGCGGTTCGCCCGGATCGCCCGATCCTGATCGCCAAAGACCGGCGGGCGTCGTCGTCACCCTATTCCCCTGTTGTGACCGATCCCGCCTTGGCCCGGTACCCGTTGCGGGCCTGGGGGAGGTCGTCGAACTCATCCCCGCGAAACAGCCCGCCCAGGTACACCCGCTTGACCATGTCGTCGTTGATGAGCTCCCGAGGGGTGCCCTCGGCGAACTTCTTGCCCTCGTCGATGATGTACGCCCGGTCGCACACCCGGAGCGTCTGCTGAACGTTGTGATCGGTGATCAGGCAGGCGATTCCGCGGCTGGAGAGCGAGCGGATCTCCCGCTGCAGATCCTCGACGGCGATCGGATCCACCCCGCTGAACGGCTCGTCAAGAAGGATGAGCTTGGGCTCCGTGACCAGGGCGCGGGCGATCTCGAGCTTGCGCTTCTCGCCGCCCGAGCCCGTCCGCGCCTGCTCTCGGGCCTTGTGCGTCAGGCGAAACTGTTCCAGAAGCTCCGCCGCCCGGGCCTTGCGCTCCGCTCGCGAGATCGGGAGCGTCTCCAGGATCGCCAGCAGGTTCTGCTCGAACGTCAGCCGCTGGAAGACGCTCGGCTCCTGCGACAGATACCCCATGCCCAGCCGGGCTCGCTGATACATCGGCAGTCCGGAGACGTCACGCCCGTCAAAGAGCACCTTGCCGGCGTCGGCCTCGATCATCCCGATCGTCATGCGGAAGCTGGTCGTCTTGCCCGCCCCGTTCCGACCAAGCAGCCCCACGATCTCCGACTCATCCACGTGGAAGCTCACGCCCTGCACGACCTTTCGGCCGTTGAAGGACTTCTGGAGATTCTGGGCTTGCAGCAGCGGCACACGCAAGCGTAGGGCGACGCTCGCGGGCCATGGCAACCGGCGGCCGATGGATGCTCCGGCCCCGGGGCTCATGGTTATGCATGTTTAGAAACTTAACGGCGTTTGGACGACGGCCGAATCGCACCCTCTTGCCACCCCGAACCGCGTTGCATGACCACGCGACTCAGACGGCGGCTTGCGGCTGGAGCATTGCTCATGGGACTGATGGCGGCGTTGTTCGGGCTGTTTGCGTGCGAGGTCTCTACGCCCTATCGCCGGACGGTGTTGGCGCCGGAGTCCGCCGAGGTCGTCGTCGGGCTCACCAGCGCCACGCTCGATCGCGGCAAGCGCGGCGGTTTCGACCGCTACACGCGGCAGGTCGTTGACGCGATCGAGGACAGCCCCGGGTTGCTCGGCTTCTCCGTGCGCCGGGAGCTGCTGGGCGACAAGGTCTGGACCATGTCGGTCTGGAGCAGCGAGGCCCATCTGGATGCGTTCGTTCGCTCGCCGATGCACCAAGCGGCGATCCGCAACGGCATGCCGGCGGTGCTGCGGGCACAGTTCCATCGCGTCCGCAGGGCCGCGAATCTGCCGCCGCTCACCTGGGCGGAGGTCAAAGCGATGCTCGAGAGTGCTCCGGTGCGGACGTACGGCCGGGAGTGATCAGGCCGCCGCCGGAAACCCGAGTTGCAGTCCGACGCGGAAGCCGTCACCCGTGCTCTCACACCGAACGACTCTGGCGGAGAGCCAGGCAACGGACGAACCCTCGGGGCAGATCTTCACCGCCATGCCTGTGGGCAGTTCGACGGGCGTTGTGGCGCCGAGCCCTCCCGGCGAGCGATCCAGCAGCGTGAGCTGCGTGATTCCGAATCGCGCGCCCGACGCCTCGGTTCCGGGAACGCGGTAGCTGATCCGGAGCACGCCTTCCGCGGTCTTCCGCTGGCCGCGGCGACGTTCGAGCTTGAACGGGTCGCGCTCGGCGATGTGCCGGGGATTGGCCGAGCTCGGTCGAACGATCCGGAAGCTGGTGTGGCGACTCATGCCCGTCCGCATCGGTCCGAAAACCCGCAGACTGAAGCTCCGCCGGCGCGTTTTGCTTCGCGGGTGGTCGAGCGGCACCCGTCCACACGCCGTACGCTCCGGGGAGATGCCTCCTTCCACCATGATCCCCATCGCCGCCGGACTGGCCAGCGTGGTCATTCTGGCGATCCTGTGGAAGCGGCGTGTCCTCGGGCCCGGTTCCTTTGGCAACAAGCCGGCGCAGCAGCGTGACGTGCTGTGCGTGCCCATGCCGATCTGGTTCGTCTGTGCCGCGATGGTCTTTCTGGCGATGCCGTTCTTCGCCCAGCTTGCGGCCCAGTCGCTGCCGGGGGTGGTCGGCGCCCCGGGTTCGATCCGGCACAAGGCGATGGTCGCGGCAAGCGCGTATGTCGGGGCCCTGGTGGTTTCGGCGCTGCTTCTGTGGTTCCTTCGGCCTCGCACCAGCGATCGGACGGGCCTGCGCCTGCGGTGGTCGGACGCACCCGCGGGCGCGGTGGGCATGCTGCTTGCGGCTCCGATCTGCCTCGTGACGGCGTGGCTCTCCACGCTCGTCGCAGGACTTGTGACCGGTTCTCCGCCATCAACAGTGGCCCACGGGACGCTGCAGGACATCCTCGATGAGCGCGGGTCGGTCTTCGGCTGGGTTCTGGTGGCCTGTGCCGTGATCGGCGCGCCGATCGTTGAGGAGGTCATCTACCGGGGGTTCCTGCAGTCCTGCATGCTCGCACTGCTGGGACGCACGTGGTACGCCATCATCGCCACCGCCGCGATCTTCACCGCCGTGCACGTCGGCTCGGCACAGCCCCACGCGCTCCCCACGCTGCTGGTGCTGGGGCTGGCGATCGGGGTGGTGTACGAGCGGACGCGGGGCCTGCTCGCGCCCATCGCCATGCACATGCTCTTCAATGCCGGGAATGTCGCCGTGGCGGTTCTCACGGCGGGCGGCTCGCGCTGAGTCACCCTCTAGGATGTCCCGTGTCGATGATGCCCATCGAGATCCAGGCCCGCGCGATCACCAAGTCCTTCGGGAGTCACGTCGTGCTGAGGGGCGTCGATCTCACGATCCGCTCCGGCGAGATCGTCTGCATCGTCGGCGCTTCCGGATCGGGCAAAACCGTGCTGCTGGACACGCTCATCGGGCTCCTCCGCCCGGACAGCGGCCAGATCCTCGCCGCCGACCACAACGGCCCCCCGGACGCGACGGGTCATCCCCCGCTCAAGGATCTCGCGACGGTCGATCCGCGCGAGTTGGACATGATCCGCCTGCACTGGGCGGTGGTCTTTCAGCGCAACGCGCTGTTCTCCGGATCGGTGCGGGACAACCTGTCGCTGTGGCTGAAAGAGCACACCACGCTCGGCGAAGAGGAGATCGTCGAGCGTGCCCGTAGAAGTCTCCAGGCCGTCGCGCTCGATCCCGACGTGGTGCTCGACCAGGATCGGGACGCGCTCTCCGGGGGCATGGCCAAGCGCGTCGCCATCGCCCGGGCGATCGCGTGCGATCCGCTGGTGATGTTCTACGACGAGCCGACCACGGGTCTGGATCCGATGGTGGGCTCGGCGATCCACGATCTGATCTGGAAGACCCACAGCACCCCGCCGCCCACCAGCGATGAGGGGTTTGTCTTCCGCGACCTCGGGTTTGTCCGCCCGGCGCGCACGCCCGGCGCACGTCGAACGACGATCATCGTCACGCACGATCGCGACCTGCTCAGGCGGCTGGCGCCGCGCGTCATCATGCTGCACCGGTCCGGGGTGTGCTTCGACGGGCGATACGAGAACTTCGGCAAGAGCGACTGCCCGCCTGCCCAGGACTATTTGCGGTTCATGCCCGTGCTGCACGAGCGCGCCCCGCTCTAGCTGTGCCAATGGCTCGCCGTCCATCAGCCCGGTAGTCTTTGCCATGTCGACGTGCGTGTTTCTCAACGGCCGGTTCTTTGGCGAGGCCCAGACCTCCGAGCGATCGGCCATCGCCGACGCACGCGTCTGGGCCCTGGACGCGGGGGTGCAGCACGCCGTCGGTCTCTTTGAGACCATGACCGGCGGTGTCGCCAGACAGGGCGTTGAAGGGGCCAGCGCCCACGGGGAGGAGGTCGAGACCTGGGTGCTCCACCTGGATGACCATGTCGATCGGCTCGTCGACTCGGCTCGCGAGCTGGGATTGTCCGTGGACCTTCGCGCGTCGGCCCTGCAGGAGGCCGTGCTCGAGACCGTCCGCCGGTCCGGGCTGGCCCGGGCTCGCGTGCGTCTGACGGTGACCGGGGGAGACCTGGCCATGCTCGCCGCCGCCCGCGCGGGCGGACCGGCGACGCCCAGCGACCCGACGGTGCTCATCGTGGCCCAGCCCGCGACCAGCTATCCCCGGGCGATGCTGGACCACGGCGTGGGCATCGCGCTCGCCGACGCCCGGGCCAATCCGCTCAATCCGCACGAGGGACACAAGACCCTGAACTACTGGTGGCGTTTGCGCGAGCTCCAGGTCGCCGCTCGAAAGTCCGCCGCCGAGGCCCTGGTGCTGAGCGTCAGCAACCACGTCTGCGGCGGGTGCGTCAGCAACATCGTGATCGTCAAGGGCGATGAGGTGCTCACCCCGATCGCGCGGGGCGAGGAGCGCGAGGTCGCGGGCAAGGCGGGGGTCGCCTTGCCAAGCCCTGTCCTTCCCGGTGTCACCCGCGGCTGGGCTCTGGACAAGGTCGACGCCCTGGGTTTGCGGGTCGTGAAGCGTCTGCTCAGCGTGCAGGACGTCCTCTCCGCCGACGAGGTCATGCTCACCAACTCGTCATGGGGCGTGCTGCCCGTGGTGAAGGTCGAGGCGAGCGACATCGGGTCGGGACGACCCGGTCCGGTCGCGCTCGATCTCGTGAACGCCTGGCGCGAGCTCTTCCCCCCCGACCCCGATCGCTGAGGTCACTGGCCGTCGGATCGGACGATGACCCGAACGTTCTCGCGTCCCGACGCGTCATTCCGACGGACGCGACTCCCGCCGATCCAGCGCCTGACCCGCGCCCACAGCACGCCCGCAGCAAACACCACGAGCCCGACGATGAGCGCCGGGATGATGATCACGGCGAGCACTGCCAACACGACCGCGCCGGCGGCCAGCAGGGCCAGCCGAAGCACCCACGACGGCTGGCGCATGACATACGTATACGCACCGGTCGCCGAGCGATAGACGCCCGCGACATCCGGACCCGCCTGGGCATGACCTGCCTGTTCCGACATTCGTCTGATGCTATGGACCCTGGAAAACAAGAACCCTTCGGGGGAACCCGAAGGGTGCTTGACGGGACGAGCGAGTCCCGGTTGGTTCCACATTGGAGGCGTGCCAACACGTTGGCACACTGATACAACGCCGCAGAGCACCCACGAGTGCGGGAAATTGTCCGCGGGGCGGTAAGTCTTGAAGGTACATCGAGTTGCGTGAGGAACAACGCCGCAGCCCGGAGAATCTGGGCAGTGTGACGCCTTGTCCCCCGATGCGGTGCTTATCAGACTCTCCGCATCCAGTGCCGGGGTGCTTCGTCGACTGGATCAGGATCTCCCCAGAACGACGGTGACAACCGGTGCACCCGCGCACGGTTCAGCACGAGAGCGATGCCGAATCCCTACCCTGATGGAGCGCGCTGGCCGTTTCCGGATGGCCAGACCACCACATCTCGTATGTTGATGGGTCGAGCCCCCAATGCCTGATGCCTCCTCGCCATCCGTTGCCCAAAGCCAGCCCGCCATCACCGGCGGGTTCGTGCATTTGCATCTGCACTCGGAGTATTCCCTCCTTGACGGCGGCAACCGGATCGACAAGCTGGTGAAGCGCGTCAAGGAACTGGGGATGAACGCGGTCGCGGTGACCGATCACGGGAACCTGTTCGGGGCCGCGGCGTTCTACCTGGCCTGCAAGGACGAGGGGGTGCTTCCGATCCTGGGCGTTGAGGCCTACGTCTGTCCGCCCGGTCGGCCTCGGAGCGACCGGACATTCACCGGCGCGTCCGACGGCGGGTATCACCTGGTGCTGCTGGCCGAGAGTGATGAGGGGTGGCGGAATCTGATGCTGCTGTGCTCGGAGGCGTACCTCACGGGCTTCTACTTCAAGCCGCGGATCGATCGGGAGCTTCTGGCGAAGCACTCGGCGGGGCTCATCGCGATCAACGGGCACCTGGGGAGCGAGATCGGGGATCATCTGCTCGCGTTCGAGCGGAGCAAGGACAAGAAGCACTGGGAGAAAGCGGTTGAGAGCGCGAAGTGGCACGCGGAGGTGTTCGGCAAGGAGCGGTTCTACATCGAGCTGCAGCACCATGTCGCCGAGCAGAACGCGATCAATCCGCACCTGATCAAGCTCGCCGACCAGATGGGGCTTGAGCTGGTCTGCGACAATGACAGCCACTTCCTGAAGAAGGAAGACCATGACGCGCACGACACGTTGATCTGCATCTCTACGGGCAAGGTCAAGGCGGATCCGGACCGGATGCGATATCCGCCGGAGATCTATGTCAAGAGCCCGGCGGAGATGCGCGAGCTGTTCGAGCGCGAGCTGGGGGCGATCGGGATCAGGGCGTGCGACAACACGGTGAAGATCGCCGAGCGGTGCGCGGGGAAGGTCAAGCTGCCGCTGGGCGTGAGCAACGCGCCGATGGTGCGGGTGACGCTCCCGACCAAGGAGTCGCTCCCGAGGCCCGACGCTCCGGAGTTCTCCGGCGATCTGACGGCGTGGTACAACGCCTACTGCGCGCGTTTCGAGGTCGTGCCGTTTGCCATGCCCGCGGGACTGGATGACGCGGCGAAACAGGCGCTGCTGGCGCAGGCCAAGAGCGAGTGTGATGTCGCGCTGCGGATGCTGTCGGAGGCCGGGTTCATCTGGCGGTACGGCTTGGGTACACCCACTCTCCGAGTGGGCAGTTTGGAATCGGAACAGAAACCCCACTCCGAGAGTGGGGGTGCCCAAGTCAAGGCGGATGCCAAGACTGCTCGGCTGGAGCGCGAGCTGAAGATTCTCGCCGACAAGAACATCACGGCGTACTTCCTGATCGTGTGGGACTTTGTGAGCTGGGGACGGCGTCAGGGCATCCCGGCCAACGCGCGTGGCTCGGGCGTGGGCACCATGGTGGGCTATGTGCTCGGGCTCTCCAACGCCTGCCCGGTGGAGTATGGCCTGCTGTTCGAGCGGTTCACGGACCCGGATCGCAGCGAATATCCGGATATCGATATCGACCTCTGCCAGAACGGGCGGAGCGATGTGATCAACTACGTCCGCCAGAAGTACGGGCACGTGGCGCAGATCATCACCTTCGGAACCCTC
>DHLW01000159.1:5601-6734 GCA_002405485.1 Phycisphaerales bacterium UBA4658 | reverse complement strand
GGCCGACAAGCTGGCAAAGCTCATTCCCGAGCAGCTCGGGATGACGCTGGATCAGGCGCTGATCGATGAGCCGGACCTGAAGAAGTGGTACGACACCGACGCGAAGATCAAGCAGGTGATCGACAACGCGCGGACGATCGAGGGCCAGGCGCGGCACAGCTCGGTGCACGCCGCCGGCGTGATCGTCGCGACGCGCCCGCTGCACGAGATCGTGCCGCTGTACAAGCAGAGCGGCGCGGGCGAGAACGAGGTCGTGACGCAGTGGGACGGCCCGACGTGCGAGAAGGTCGGGCTGCTCAAGATGGACTTCCTCGGCCTGCGCACGCTGAGCGTGATCGAGCGGGCCAAGAAGCTCATTCGGGAGACGTTGAGCGAGGAGGAGATCTGGTCGGCGGTTGGGAGGAAGAGGCCAAGAGGTCTAGAGGCGAAGAGGCAAAGTGAAGATCAAGACATTTCGGGACCTGCTCATCTGGCAACGCGGGATGGAGCTCGCTCGTCGGATCTATCGAGAGACCGAGAGGATGCCGAAGTCGGAAATGTTCGGGCTCACGAGCCAGATGCGGCGGGCGTCTTCGTCGATTCCGATGAATATCGCCGAGGGCTTCGGTCAATGGACGCGACCGGAGTTCGTGCACGGCCTTCGCCTGGCGACGGGTTCTCTCATGGAACTCATGACGGCGTACGAACTGGCAACCAGTCTCGGAATGATCAAGGAGCAACCGGAGACGATCGCGCTCATGGCCGAGGAGGATCGGATGATTCAGGCGATGATCAGAAAAATGCCCACGAAATCAGCGGAGAAAGCGCGTCAGGCAAAGCCATCCTGACCTCTTCGCCTCTCAACCTCTTGACCTCTTCGGCTCATCCCCTCGATCTGGAACGCCTGACGTACGACGACCCGCGGGTCGTCGGCATCTTCCAGCGGGCCGACACCACCGGCGTGTTCCAGTTTGAATCCGGGGGCATGCGTCGGCTGCTCATCGAGATGAAGCCCGACCGGCTTGAAGACCTCATCGCGGCCAACGCGCTGTTTCGGCCGGGGCCGATGGACCTGATCCCGGATTACAACCGCCGCAAGCACGGGCAGGCCGAGGTGCCGCACGTCCATCCGATCGTGGATCAGTTCACGGGCG
>DHLW01000159.1:0-5397 GCA_002405485.1 Phycisphaerales bacterium UBA4658 | reverse complement strand
CCCTCATCAAGAACATCAGCAAGAAGAAGCACGACAAGATCGAGAAGGAGCGGCCGAAGTTCGTCGAAGGCGCGCAGAAGCAGGGGCTCGCCAAGGACAAGGCCGAGGAACTCTTCGAGCTCATCCTGAAGTTCGCCGGGTACGGCTTCAACAAGTCGCACAGCACCGGCTACGCGATCGTGGCGTATCAGACGGCGTATCTGAAGACGTACTTCCCGAACCAGTACATGGCCGCGTTCCTCACCTTCGAGAGCGGCGCGCAAAAGGTGAGCGACTGGATCCAGTACGTCGAGGACTGCAAGAAGGTCCGCTTCCCCGACTGGGACGGTTCGGGGAGCAAGGTCGGCGTCGAGGTGCGCCCGCCGGACGTGAACCTCTCGATGAGCGACTTCAGCGTCGTGTTCTCGCCGGGCGAGGCGCGCACGGCTCGCCACGGGCACGTGCGGTTCGGCCTGAGCGCGGTCAAGGGCGTGTCCGACAAGGCGATCGAGGCGGTGCTCAAGGCGCGCGTGGCGCCGGTGGATCCCGCCGACGCGTCCTCGGCGAAGGAGCATCGGCCATTCACGTCGCTGTTTGATTTCTGCGAGCGTGTGATGGCGCAGGCGCCAAGCGGATCGGGCGGGGCGATCCTGAACAAGACGACACTGGAGGCCCTGATCAAGTGCGGCGCAATGGACGCGCTGCACGGCAGAGAGAATCGGGCCGCGATGATCGCGACCATCGAGGCCGCGCTCGGCGCCGGGCAGAAGGCCGCACAGGACAAGGCCGCGGGGCAGGGCGGTCTGTTCATGGGCCCTGGACCAGGCGGCGCGGGCGCGAAATCCGGCAAAGGCAAGGACGCCGGGGGCGCTTCTGCCGTCGCCACCTCCGGCGGCGCGCTGGCGAAGGTCCCGGCGTGGAGCGAGGGGGACACGCTCACCAAGGAGAAGGAAGTCCTCGGCTTCTACGTGTCGAGCCACCCGCTGGAGCGTTTCCGCGCGTGGGCGAGCGTGTTTGTGACGGCGACGACCGAGGCGGCTCGCCACGCCGCACACGATCAGCGCGTCGTGCTCGCCGGGCTCGTGCAGGCAGTGCGGACGATCATCGTGAAGAACGGGCGGAGCGCGGGGCAGAAGATGGCGATCGTGGTCATCGAGGATTCGGTGGGCACGATCGAGACGGTGCTGTTTGCCGATTGCTACGCGCAGTTCGCGCACCTGATCGTGCCCGACAACGTGGTGTTCATCATGGGCCGCGTTGATCGCTCCCGCGCGGGCATGGCCGGGGCACGCTCCGCATCCGGGGGAGAGGATGACGAGCACGCCCCCTCGGGAGGGTTGCCGGGCGCGGGCGGCGGCGATCCCTCGAGCCAGAATGTGCAGATCGTGCTCGACCGCGTTGTCCCGATCGACGGCGTGCCGTTGCTCCCGGGAAGGATGTGGCTCCGCGTCGACGCCGAGCGCTTGAACGGCTCCGGCGAGTCGGCCCTCCAGGCCGTCGCCGACGCGGTCCTCTCTCCGTCACGCACGCACGCGGGTGCGGCCGGCGCGATCGAGGCCAAGCCCTCGGCCGAGGTCCCCGCGGACAAGACCCAGACGTTCCCCATCGACATCGTGATCGATACCGCCGACGCACGCGTGCGGCTTGAAGTCCCCGGTGTCCGCGTGCTCCCCACACAGGAGCTCATGAAGAACCTCATCGAGCAGCTCGGCGAGGGATCGATCAAGGTCGTCGGTGGGATGACGGCGGAACTGCCAGGGGCCCGGCCACGGGGGCCGTGGAAGAAGAAGGTCGGATAGGTCGACGCGCCGCGAGCGCCGCTTGCCCCACGCCCCACCTGGCCCTCGACCGCATGCACCCGGTCAGGATCGGCCCAAGCACGCCGGTCGTTTCCTCTAGAGCGGCGTGGATCTCGTCGCCGCCGCATGCACCCGGGCAAACTGCTCCACGCTTCGGAGGATGCTCATGGGCTCGATCTTCGCATGGGCGGCGGCGCCGGCTGCGGATCGCGCGTCGTCGTCGCGCAGCAGTTCGAGGATGGTCTCGATCCAGCGGGCCCGTCCGTCTGCGCGCGCGGGGTCGGGCAGCACAAAGCCGGTGCGGCCGTGATCGACGACTTCCTTCGGGCCGCCCTGGTCGGTCACGATCACGGGCACGCCGCTGCACTGCGCTTCCATGACGACCTGTCCAAGTGTGTCGGTCGTGGATGGAAACAGGAACAGGTCGGCGGAGGCGTAGAGCGCCGAGAGTTCCGGGCCATGCCGAAAACCGGCGAAGGCGCATGAGCCCGTCGGGGCGTGCCGGTCCAGTTCCTCCTGCATCTGTGATCGATACGGACCGTCGCCGATGATGATGAGCTGCGCGTCGCATCCCTCGGCACGTGCCCGACGTGCCGTCTCGGGCCAGAGGGCCGTGATCGCCGGAAGGTTCTTCTCCACGCTCACTCGCCCAACGAACAGGACCTTGATCGCGTCGGGCCGAACGCCCGGCACGCCCTTCCAGATCGTGCCCGCTCGGTCGCGATGTCCCACATGGAAGGCCGAGGTGTCGATGCCGGGGATGAGCCGGACGACGCGGTCGGGTCGCACGCCCACGAGCTGCAGCGCCCGGGCATACGCGTCGGATCGGGTCAGCACGCGGACGAAGGGTCGATAGAACCAGCGCATCGCCGATGCACAGATGTACGTGAGCGCGTCGTCATCGAACAGATGATCGACATATGCGGGAAAGTCGGTGTGATAGGTGCCCACCACCGGCAGCCCCCGCCGAAGCGCCAAGGCTCGTCCCACGCGCCCAACCGGACCGGGCGTGGAGACATGCACGACATCGGGCGCAAACGCGTCGGCGGCCCGCCGAAGCCCCGGCGCGTCCGGCCAGACGATGTCCAGCGTGGCATACCCGGGCATCGGTCGGCTGAACCGAGGCGCGAGATTGCGCACATTCGGCGCATCCGGACAGGCAAAGCGGGTCGACGTCAGGACCATGAGGTCCAGACCAAGCTCCGGATGCACGAGCGATTTCTGCGCGATGGTGCCAATGAACCGGGATACGCCATTGACGTCCCCGAGCGTGTCGGTGAACAGACAGACCCGGACCCGTTCCGCCGCAGGATCGCCGCGGCGGGCTCTCAAGAGCGATGTGGCCTGGGTCGCCATGGTGGGCTGTTGACGGCTGTCGGATGGGCGACTATGGTTTTCTCTGGGCACCCCGGGCTTCCCCGGGTGTCCAGTCGGGAGGGACGTGGTGCGGCGAGCGCGATCAGTCTTCCAGATCGCCCGTCAGTTTGCAACCCATCCCGGGTGCGATGCCCCAGGCATTGCCCCGTTTGTATTGAAGGATTCGGTGAAATCATGGATGGCTCCAATTCCGGGCCGACCACCACCCCGCCGGCGACGGTGGGTCGGGCGGCGGCCCCGCGCAGCGGGCGGTTGAGTCCGGCGTCGTCGATGGGATCAATGTCCAGTCCGTATCGAGCCGGGGTGCGGCCGGCGCGGTTGCTGGTCGTGACGGGGCTGGGGGTGTGCGTGCTGGCGATCGCGAGCGTGGGGGTGGGCACGCAGTTGCCCGCGGTGCTCACGGGTGAGCAGGTGGACGGACGCTGGTACTGGGTCGTGCCCGAAGGTCGTCAGGATCGTGGGGCAGTCGCCTCGGACGGGTTCCGGGTGAGCAGCAAGCCCGCCGACCCACGCGGTGCGGCGGTGTATGTCTCCATGGAGCGCGAGTACGTCCGCGGCGTGTTCAACATCGCCGTGTACCGCGGATACCGCCTGTGGTGGGTGGATCGCGGGGGGCACATGCGCCATCCGGGCGTGCTCGCGGCCATCCGGGCCGAGCTGGCCCGCGTGCCGGAGACCCGCGGCTGGGCTCCGGCCCTGACGCTCAGGGGCCGACGCGTCGGGGGTCGCGATTGGCTCGGCACCGGGCTCTATGGCGCGTGCGTGGTCGTTCCTGGCGCGCTCATGAGCGGGCTGCTGTTCCGAGGCGGTCGCCATGCCCTCGGACTGGCGATGCGCCGGCATGCGGCCAAGACCAACAGATGCGCGGCGTGCAGGTACAGCTTGCAGGATCTGCCCATCGAAGAGGCGCAGGTCTGCCCGGAGTGCGGCACGGCGCGCACTCAGGAGCAAGAAGTCCCGAATCATGCTGGCGGTCGCCTGGCGAGTGCGGCATAGAGCACGGACGATCACCGGATCGCGCATCGTGCGCCGCGACGACCCGATTGGCACCAAAAGAAAACCCCCGAGCGGGGAGGCAATCCGCTCGGGGGCACTCGAACACCGATCCACCTGGAGTGTGGGTCTCTCCGAGCCGCGGCCCCAAGCCGTGCATCGGAGGACGCTTCAAGTGTGCAATTCCCCTCCGCGCACGTCGAGGGTGCGGAGCCGATGGGCGCGTGAAGGTGTGCGACGCGTGCGGACGGTGTGTGCAGTGGCGGCGGACTTTGGGGCTGAAGCGCGTGGTTCTCGGGCCATCCGGACGTTTCACAGGCAGGCGGCGAGATGGACCCGAAGTCCTGTCCCATCTTTGGGACTCACCTCGGATATGTCCCAGAAGGGGTATCCCTGCCATGTAGCATGCCCGCATGGGTCAGGATGCCGTGGCGATGGATCAGCAGAGTGTTGTCGCGATCGTCCGCGCGATGGGTATCGCGGCGGTGGTCGCAGAGCCGCGGCGGCGCGTCGTGGTCGCATTGACCGAGTTGTGCAGGATCCTTGGGTGCGACTTGATCACGGCGGCGCAGTCGCGGATCGATTCCGCGACTGGGCGCACGCACTTCGAGGAGATGTTGCTTTGCGGGGATCTGGCGGATGATCGCAAGGACGAGGTGATCGCATATCTGGGGACGGACCACACCGCCGATCCGTTCTATGCGGCGTTCGGCGTGGCGACGGCGAAGCTCGTCACGGAGCGGCCCGAGACACAGGTGGTGGTGTTCCGTCGACAGGACTTGGTGGACGACAAAGCGTGGTACTCCAGCGAGCACTACCAGCACACGCGATCGAGCATCGGGGTGGACGCGGCGATGTATGCGGGCGTGCCGACCCGGCAGCGGGGGGTGTGGGTGGGCGCGGGATTTCATCGCCGACGAGGGCGACCGAACTTCACCGAGACCGACGCGGCGATCGTCCAGATTTTTCTGCTCGGGGCCAAGCCCCTGTTCGACGCGTTCCACACCTCGGGCAAGTCGGCCGGCCCGTTCCTGGCGACGTTCACGGCCCGGCAGCGCGAACTGATCTATGCGCTGCTGGCGGGGTACACGAGCAAGGAGATCGCCGCGCGTACGGGGCTGACGCCCAACAGCGTGAACACCTACTGCAAGCGGCTGTACCGGCAAGTCGGCGTGTCGGGGCGCGGCGAGCTGGTGCGGCTGTGCAACGAGCGGGGCGTGTTCTTGAGCGGAGGTGTGGGCGAGGTATA
>DHLW01000090.1:24093-36293 GCA_002405485.1 Phycisphaerales bacterium UBA4658 | reverse complement strand
GAGATCCTGATGCTGTGCCGAGTGGCCAAGGAGTTCGGGTTCCGGATCGGGACGTTCCAGCACGGGCTGGAGGTGTACAAGGTGGCCGACGAGGTCAAGGCGCAGGCCATCGGCGCGTCGCTGTTCAGCGATTGGTGGACGTTCAAGGTGGAGGTGCAGGACGCGATTCCCATGGCCGGGCCGCTGCAGCACGAGCTTGGGCTCAACACGAGCTTCAACAGCGACTCCGACGAGCTGGCGCGGCGGATGAACGTGGAAGCGGGGAAAGCGGTGAAGTATTCCGGGGGCAGCGGGGTGAAGATGTCGGCGGAGGATGCGTTGAAGTTCGTGACGCTGAACCCGGCCAGGCAGCTCATGATCGATGATCGGGTGGGGACGATCGAGCCCGGGAAGGACGCGGACATCGCGATCTGGTCGGGCTCGCCGATCTCGAGCTTGAGCCGGTGCGAGCGGACGTTCGTGGACGGGCGGGAGATGTTCTCTCTGGAGACCGATCGGATGCTTCGCGAGCGCAACGCGCGGGAGCGGGCGCGGATCATCCAGCGGTTGCTGGCACAGTCCGCGCCGGCACACGGCGGGACGGATCGCCAGGATGCCAAGGGCGAGCCGCAGGGCCGCGTGGACTCGCCGGCGACGCCGCCGAGCAACACCCCCTGGACCGGCGACGGGACCGGGCGGCGATCGATGCTGCGGGACATGTACATGGGTGCGGCGGATCGTCGCCGGGAGCACTTTCTGGGCATGCTCCGCCGCGGGCTGGATCCACGGTTCCACGGGGCGGGCGTGTGCGGGTGTGACAACTGGTGAGCGGGTTTGAGTCTTGGTAGCACAGGCGTCTCGCCTGTGTTCAGAAGCGTGTTGAAGACACACAGGCGGGACGCCTGTGCCACCAGAACAGAACAACTGGGCGGCGAACGAAAGCGAGCGGCAGCATGATCGGGTCCTTCGTGTCGAATCTGGGCTTTGGACGACTGGGAGCGGTGGTGGCCGCGGTGGGTGTTGCGTGTGCGGCGCATGCGCAGGACCTGACGCCCCGGAGCGCGGGGCAGAGCAAGCCGGTGGCGATCGTGAACGCGGTGGTGCATCGGGTGAGCGAGCCGAGGATCGAGCGTGGGTATGTGGTGTTCTCGGAGCGGACGATCACCGGCGTGGGCCCGCAGGAGACGTTGGACAAGGGCGTGACGCCGGAGACACACCGGATCATCGATGCGCAAGGCCGGCACGTGTATCCGGGGTTCATTGGTGCGTACACGCAGCTTGGAATCACCGAGGCCATGGCCGTCCGGGCGAGCACGGACACGACCGAGGCGGGCGGGGTGACGCCGGAGGTGCGCACGGTGGTCGCGGTGAATCCGGACTCGACGCTGCTGCCGGTGACACGGAGCAACGGCGTGCTGCTGGCGGGGGTGTTTCCGACCGGCGGGCTTGTGCCCGGGCGTGCGGGGGTGATCCGGATGGACGGGTGGACGTGGGAGCAGATGGCCGTGCGTGCAGATGCCGGGGTCGTGGTGAACTGGCCGATGCCGCGGGTGATCTCGGCGTGGTGGATGAACAGGACCGAAGAGGAACAGAGACGGAACATCGAGAGGTCGCTTCGGACGATCGAGGACCTGTTCGTGCAAGCGCGGGCGTATGGACCTGTTGCCGGCGGCACGATCGAAGGGCCGAGGGATCTGCGTCTGGAGGCGATGCAGCCGCTGTTTGCGAGCGAGGACAAGGACCGGAGGCCGGTGTTCATTTCGGCGCAGGACGTGGATCAGATCATGCAGGCGACTGCGTTCAGCGACCGCCACGGGGTGCGGGTGGTGATCGTGGGCGGGCGAGATGCGGTGCTGTGCGCGGAGCAGTTGAAGAAGCGGAACATCGGCGTGATGATCGACGGGACGGTGCGGTTTCCCAAGCGGGACGATGCGCCGTACGACGACGCGTTCACGCTGCCGTCGCGGCTGGAGGCGGCGGGCGTGCGCTGGTGCCTTGGCAGCGGCGAAGAGCCGGGGCATGAGCGCAATCTGCCATACTCCGCGGCTCTCGCGGCGGCCTATGGCCTGGACCGGGATCTGGCGATCCGGGGGATCTCGCTCAGCGCGGCGGAGCTTCTTGGCGTGAGCGATCAGTACGGATCGCTGCAGGCCGGCAAGAGCGCGACGCTGATCATCACGACCGGAGACATGCTGGAAGTCGCGAGCAACGTAACGGCGGCGTTCATCGACGGAGCCGAGGTGAACCTGGACAACAAGCAGCGGGTGCTGGAGCGGCGGTATCGGGAGAAGTACCAGGGCATGTTCCACCGCAAATAGCCGCCGCCGCTAGCGGGCGCTGACGGGCGGTTGAGGGCGGGGCTTCAGGGCCTCGTAGACGAACAGCACGGCCAAGGCCAGAAGCGCCGTCGCGACGCAGGCGTTGAGCACCGTCGGGTTCAATCCGCCGATGCCGGACGCCGCCTGCGGCGCGCTCACGAACAGCCTGCCCGCGAGGGCGTCGCGAGCGCCGACGAAGATCTGGATCGCCAGTGCGCACAGCGTGATGCTCATGACGAACACCATCGGCACGGCGACAAACCACACGCGCCGCCCGTGGTTCTGCCGCTTGAGCCAGACGGTGATCCCAAGGAGCGTGAGCGCGGCGAGCAACTGGTTCGATGTCCCGAAGAGCGTCCAGAACAGCAGATAAGACCCCTTGGTCGCGGTGAACAGAATGAGCAGCGGCACCAGCGCGGTGAGGCCCGCCGCGCACACGCCGATCAACCGCGACGCCTGGGGTCGGGCCGGCGGCACGGGATGACCTGCGTCCGAAGTCGGGGCGCCGCGAGGCGGTGAGCCGCGGAGGGTGGTGAACAGCTCCACCAGCAGATAGCGTCCGAGGCGTGTCGAGATGTCGAGCGTGTCAAAGACGAAGGTGGCGACGGCCATCTGCCCGAACGTTCGAGCCAGTCGGAGCCCCTCGGCGGACTCGATGCCGAACGTGCGTGTGATGAACGAGGCGAGACCGTCGCCGTAGATCGCACTTGGACGACCGGCGTACTTTGCCAGGTCTTCCTTGGTCAGGATCATGACGGTGGCCAGGGCGATGACGGCGACGAAGCCCTCGAGCAGCATGGCGCCGAATGCAACGGGGCGACAGTGCGACTCTTTGGCGACCTGTCTTGAGGTCGTCCCGCCGCACACCAGGCCGTGAAACCCGCTGCACGCGCCGCAGGCGATGGTGACGAACAGGAACGGGAAGATCAGCGCGGTGAGGGCCGGCATGGCGGCGCCCTGGTCGGGCTGGGAGAATCCGAAGAAGGCGGAGTAGTCCGCCACGGGCCGGATGGCCTCCTGCTGGATGTCGAATCCCCCGAAGAGCACTCCGACGACACCGACGCCGATGGCGAGGTACAGGACGAAGCCCCCGAGATACCCGCGGGGTTGCTGCAGCAGCCACATGGGCAGCAGACTGGAAAGGAAGCAGTACCCGAGGATCGCGGCGTACCACACGAGCGGCCTTGCCGACTCTGAGAGTCCAAGCAGCGACTCCGGACGCGCGAAGATTGCCCAGTGCGAGATCTGCGTGCCCAGGGCGATCGCCCCGAGCGTGGCGGGGACGAAGATCAGGGTGATCAGCCACATCGGGGGCGAGAACCGCTTCTGCACGAGGCCCATGACCGCCGCAAGAAGCAGGTAGAGCACGCTGGCCGCCGCAACTGCGCCGCCGGGGTTGAACGCCGCGGCACCGGCCATGCCCTCGAGTTCCTCGCTTTTGCCCAGGAACGTGCCGGTGGTGACGTCGGTGAATGCGACGATGACGTAGATGAGTGCGAGCCAGATGAAGGCCACCAGCGCGAGGTACGCTCGGCGTCCGAGGTGCTCCCTCGCCACGTCGGCGATCGAGTGGGCGCCGTGACGGACCGACGCGACCAGCGCGGAGAAGTCGTGCACGGCCCCGATCAGGATCACCCCCACAACGATCCAGAGCAGACACGGCAGCCATCCGAACGCCATGCAGGCGATGACCGGGCCGACGATAGGCCCCGCGGCGGCGATGGCCGAGAAGTGCTGCCCAAGGAGATAGAACGGCCTGGTCGGGATGAAGTCGACCCCATCGTTGACGCGTTGCGCGGGGGTCGGCTCGCCGTCGTTCAAGCGGTATTGACGGGCGATGAACCCGCCATAGACCACATACCCGACGGCGAGGACAACCATGACCAGAACGGCAAGCAGTCCGAGGGACATCCGCACAGAGTACGGATTTTGTGATCGTTGCGTGCGGGGGCGGACCGGGGGTCAAGCCCCAGCCCTGGCCGACGACCGGCCGTCATCCCTGGGATACCGGACCGTGCAGCAGGTGTGCCGAACCTTCGTGGGGTTGGACGGTTTCAGGCGATTCGCACTTGTCCAAGAGGAGCGATTCGACCATGATCAACCGCCCACTGGCCGTGTCGACGAGCTTTGCGGGGGAAGCACGGGTACTCAGCGGGGTGTTGGAGCCGACCGTGGATCGATCCGCGTCCGACGCCCAGTCTGCTCAGGACGCTCGGGCCTCCGGCCGGCAGCCGGCCCGCGAGCACGCGCCCCAGGCGCGGGCGGCGAGCGATCTGACCAGGGTGTATGACCAATCGGCGCCGGGTTTGTATCGGTTCATCCTGGTGCGAGTCGGACACGATGAGCACCTGGCCGCCGACATCATGCAGCAGGTCTGGGCCGCGGCGATCCGTAACGCCGCCAAAGTTCCGGACCGGGAGATGGAGTTCTGGCTTCGAGGCGTGGCCAGGAACCTGATCAGCACCCACTGGCGTCGCACGGCGACACGACCGGTGCACGTGCCGGTGCCGGACTCCGGGCTGGCAGGGGATCTCGCCGATCGGCTGGCGGCGGATCGCCTGACCGAGGCCGAGCTCAACCGGCGAGAGGTGCGTGACCAGTTGGCGCTCGCGATCACGGAGCTCTCCAGCGAGGACCAGGATCTGATCCACGCGCACTACGTGGCGGGAAGATCGCAGGTGCAGATCGCTCAGGACCAGGGCCTGAGCGTTCGGGCGGTGGAGGGTCGGCTGTACAGGGCTCGAGCGGCCCTGCGGGAACAGCTTCGCCATCTGACCTCGTCGGAGTTCGGGGGCAAGGTGATGCCAGAGGGGCGGGAACGGGCGGTATGACGGATCGGATATCGGGAAGTGGGCGATTGACGCTGGACGCGGTGTCCGGCAACTCGGTGCGGTCGCCCGGGACGAACGGATGAGTGACAGATCAACAGCTCGCCAGGCAGGAGCTTGAACATGCACGACGACCAGACCCGCAACCCGCTGAACCGAACGGATGACTCGGCGGATCAATCGCCGGAGGCGACCGCCCAGGATCGCACCATGGATGCCAATCTGCGCGCGATCGGACCGTCGCTCGGTCTGCCGGGGGGCTTGTCACAGGAGCGCATCGCCGCGTTTCGAGCCATGGGCCACTCGACGCCGCGGATCTCACGGTCAGACTCCGACGCCAGCGACTCTCCGGGCCGGCGCCGACCGCGCTCCCGATGGCTGGCGATCGGCTCGGCGATGGCTGCGTGCGTGGCCATCGGTACAGCGCTGTTCTCGATGTCTTCCGGCAGCCGAGTCGAGGCGTCAACGATCCTGAACGATCTTCGGCAGCGTCAGGTCTCGGGGATCGACATCGACCTCATGGGCCTTGGAGCCGAGGGTGTCACCGTCAACGGCATGCTCCGGCTTCGGCTGCAGCGACCGGTGACAGTGGATCAGCTCGGCGACGCCGACATGGACGGCAACGGACCGGGAGCGGTCTATGCCAAGCTCGCCGTCGAAACCGACGCCACGGTGAACGAGCTCCCGAACGCCCGTTTCGGAATGGAGATGGCCTTTTCTCCGAACGTCGGATGGGTGTATCTGATCGCCGACGACGCCACCGCCGACCGGATCCAGCAGGTGGAACCGCGAGCCGCGTTCATCTCCAACATGGCCCGCAGCGGACTGCTCGTGAACATCGGTGCGATCGACGAGGATCTGCTCGCGGAGTTCGGGCTCGACGGGAGCGCCCTGGCGGAGTTCGAGGATGCCCGCCTGCAGGCCCACGATCAGGCTCAGCGGACCGGAGTCGCAATCCGGGTTCGCCAGCGCGCGGAGATCAACGTCAGCGGCGATCTCAACAACCTGACTGACGAGCAGATCCAGAGCATCAATGAAGCCCAGCGGGCCCTGGACCGCGTCTCGAACCGCACGCCGGCCGACCGGCTGGTGGTCGAGACCGACGCCGAGGGCAGGCGGACCGTGCGGCTGGCCGCCGAGACCCAGAGCGGCGATGCGTCCTCGGTCGATTCCGCTGGGCAGCGGGCTGAGAGCGCGGACGACGCACGCATGCGTGGAATCGAGAACGCCGTGCGCTCGCTGCTCACCGGGACTGCCCGGCAGGGCGAGCTTGACCAGATCAGGAATCTGCTCACGCAGGCCAACGGCACGGCGACGGTCCGCAACCTCGGCCGGGGCGAGTACGAACTCGTTGCCGACCTCCGCGACGAGACCGCCCGGCCGGGCGAGGCCGGCTCGGCCCAGCTCACCGTGCGATACCTCGAGGATCAGGGTGTGCAGTGGGTCGAACTGAGCAGGATCGACGGTGCGACGGGCAGCATTCGGCTGGCCTTCGCGGGCGATCCGATCGCGCCCGAGCTCATGAACGCCGACCGGCTCATCACGGTCGGCAGGACGAACTACGTCGATTTGCGGGCAATGCTCCCGATGATCCGCGGCGCACTGCCCGGAATGACCGGCGAATAGCACCCACGGGCTCCGTCGAGCCCGCGACGCCGCGATTCAGACACCGACACACGGCGGCCCGTGCTCCGCGGCGAGCGGCGCGGGCCGCTTGTGTGCGTCTTGGCGAATCCGCTCGCCGAAAGCCAAGTCCGTGCCGGTTTCTTCCGCTCTGAACGGGATCCGCCGGGATGCAGAGCGGCTTCTGCGTCGGTCCGTTCACGCTTTCTTGATCCGGTGAACGAGCGTCTGCGCCTTGACCTCGACGCCCTTGAGTTCGCTGTCCAGAGCGTCGCGATTGGGGGCATAGGCCATCGCGGTGCGTGTGTTCACCCAGTCCTTGCGGACAAGGTCGGCCAGGGCGTTGGTGAAGCTCTGCATGCCCTCGGCTCGGCTGGCGTTCACGATCGCCGGGAGGTCCGCGTCGCCGCCCTCTCGGATCTTCTCCTGCACGATCGGCGTGTTCAGGAGCACCTCGCACGCCGGCACCACGCCGCCCTTGCCGTTGTTGAACGTCTCGACGGCGGGCAGCAGCCGCTGCGCCAGGATCGCCCGAAGCGTGTTGGCCAGCGACGACCGCAGGAAGCCGTGCTCCTCGCGCGGGAAGAACTCGAGGATGCGATTGAAGGTCT
The DNA here is from genome assembly GCA_002405485.1 of Phycisphaerales bacterium UBA4658. Classification (GTDB taxonomy): domain Bacteria; phylum Planctomycetota; class Phycisphaerae; order Phycisphaerales; family UBA1924; genus UBA4658. Next base: position 28,934 of record DHLW01000090.1, on the reverse strand, counting down.
GCATGGTGTCGGCGGTGTGCAGCGTGCCGAAGACCAGGTGCCCGGTCTCCGCTGCCTGGATCGCCGCCATGACGGTCTCATGATCGCGCAACTCGCCGATGAAGATGACGTCCGGATCCTGGCGGACGACGTACCGAAGCGCGGTCTTGTAGTCCGGCACGTCGATCCCGATCTCTCGCTGGCTGATGATGCTCTTCTTGGGGACGAATCGATACTCGACCGGGTCTTCGACAGTGATGATGTTGCAGCTCTCGGTCTGGTTGATCTGCTCGACCATCGCCGCGAGCGTCGAGCTCTTGCCCGATCCGGTGATCCCCACGACCAGAATCAACCCCTCGTTGCTCCGGCTGATGAGCTGGGAGTAGATCGGCGGGAGGTGCAGCTCTTCGTAGCTCGGGATCTCCGCCTTGACGCGGCGGATCGCCGCGTTCACGTGGCCACCCGCGCGATACATGTTCACACGGAACCGGTCGCCCTCGCTGTTGAAGGTCGCAAAGTCCAGGTCGCCCCGATCCTCGAACGTCTTGCGCTTCACGTCCGGCACGATCGGATCAAGCAGGTGGTCCGCCTCGTCGGAATCCAGCGGATCGCCCCCGATCGGACGCAGGACCCCGTGCACCCGGTAGGTCGGGGGAATTCCGGGCTTGATGTGCAGGTCCGATGCGTCGTGACGCTTCATTCCCAGCAGCAGTTTCTGTATGGTCAGGCCGGCAGCAAGCATGGCAAAGCCCTCGCAGCGTAATGCATCGTATCGCCCGCACGCCGGGCACGCTCCAGCGAGCGAATCACCGCCGATCAGTACGCCAGCCCCACCCAGACGTCGTTCACGTTCGTGCCCGTCGGCCCGGTGTTCAGCGCGGCCTCGGCGGCGAGCATGAATCGGTACGACTCGCACGTGTCCAGCGCGAGCTGCGCCGCAGCGCCGGCGCGTCGAGCAATGGCCACCGACTCACCAGTCACGATCGCCCCCGCGTGCGCCGGAAGTGCGGGCGGGGCCATGCCATCGACCCCGTCGGTCGCGAAGGTGATCACCGCGGCGTCCCGCTCACCCGCGAGCGCCATCGCCGCGGCCAGAGCGGCGTGCTGATTCCGCCCCCCGCTGCCCTTGCCTCGAACGCGGACGGTGGTCTCGCCGCCCCAGATGACCGCGACGGGCGTGCCGTGCGTGCGCCTGGCCTCCAGCAATCGGAGCGCAAGCTCGCGCCCGCGCTCCTCGGCATCCCCGACGACCCCCGACCGGGCCTCGGCGACGACAAAGCCGAGCTGCTCAACGCACACCCGGGCCGCGTCGATCGCCAGCACGTTGGACCCGATGACGCAACTTGTCACGTTGCTCAGCGGTGACGGCGCCGGATCGCGGGCATGCCGGCGAAGATGGTCCAGCACGCTGGCCGCCTGTGCCTGCACGCCCAGCCGCGTGATGATGTCGATCACCTCGGCGACCGAGTTCGGATCGTCGGCCGTTGGCCCGGAGGCGATCACCGACAGGTCGTCTCCCACCACGTCTGAGAGCGCAAGCGTCCGCACCGGCGACGGCGCGGCGAGCCGGGCGAGCTTGCCGCCCTTGAGCTGCTCGATCTTCCTTCGCACCATGTTCAGCTCGCCGATCGTCGCGCCCGCCTTCAGCATCGCATCGGTCACGGCACGAACGTCCGCGAGCGTCAGGCCTCGCTCCGGGAGCGTCAGGTGCGCCGAGCCGCCTCCGGAGAGCAGCACCAGGAGCGGTGTCCGTCGAGAACTCGCGAATCGAGCCGCATCAGCCACGGCCTGCGCGGCGATCAGGTTGCGCTGCGAGGGGAGCGGATGATCCGCCTCGAACACGCGCACCAGCGCCTTGTGAAAGCTCTGCGGCGGCTTGCTCCCCGCCGGCGCAACCACCACGCCCAGCGGCGGCACGCACCCCAGATGCTCCAGCGCCGCTCTGGTCATGACGAGCGACGCCTTGCCCGCCGCTACCAGGATGGCCTTTCGAAAATCGCCCGCGGCCCCCTCCTGCTCCACGCGTGACCAGGCGCGGATCATCGCCGCCGAAGGATCGCACGCCGCCACCACCGCGTCGATGATCGCTCGGGCATGCTCGGCGTGGGATGGGAAGGCGGGGTTGGGCAGGCGAGCGGGCTCCAAGGTTCGGCGTGATCGCCGATCCGGTCAGAGTACCCGCAATGATCGCATCACGCCGTGCGCCCGACCGGCTACTCCAGCAGCCAACCCTTTTCGCCATCCATGCGCAGCAGCGTGACGGCCGAGTCGGCGTCCACGCGATTGGTCCGATCCGATGCCTCCAGCATGGCCTCGTCGCTCACGTGCGGGATGATCATCGCATCGATGTGCGACTGGATCACCGGCCAGTCCTTCTCAAAGTCCCCGCTCAGCCGCAGGAACGACAACCCAACACCGGCGAAGATCTCGTCCAGGATCTTGTCCTGTCCCCCGCCCACGAGCCGAGCATCCACCAGCCGCGGATCGAACACGATCGCCAGAAGCGGCCTCCAGGTGCGCCGGTCGCACAGGACCAGATCGACCGACCGCATGCGGACACGCCGCCGCCACTCCCGCCAGTCACGCGGATCGCGACCGTCGGGCTTGGTGGGCGTGAGCAGCGCGTCCAGACGCACCTTCGGGCAGACGATGATCCACGGCGGCAACCGCCGAGTCACCGCGTTCACGAACCGGCCCGTACGGCTGGAAAAGACGGCTTCCCGCAGGGCAAACGGCGGCGTGGTCAGGATCATCTCCCCATCCGGCGTCGTCACCATGCGCCCTCCGGTCGGAACCGGCCTGGACACGTGCGGCACCGAGGTCGGGGGAATGCTCGGCAGCTCCTGCACCGCTTTGGGGGGGTCACTCGCCGAATCTCCCTCGGCCATCGGCAGACGCTCGCCCGACTCATTCAGCACATACCGACGTCGGCGCGCGTCGCGTTGTCGCGCACGCTCCTGGAGCGGCACCTTGAGGACAAGCCACAGCACCACGGCGACCACGCCAAAGGTCACGATGGCCAAAGCGATGAGGAGGGCTTTCATGGCAAAAGACAAGAACTGAGAAAAGGCACGGCCGGCTTGGAGGAAGCATCGGCCGTGCCTCGTGCTGCCCTCAGCCCCTTATACGGATTTGGTCCCCTCAAACGGCTCACGCTCTCAGAAAATTGTCGCTGTGAAGGCACAGGTCGGCCACTTTTCGTTGTCAGGACCCGGTTTGGGTGTGCCATCGACGTTCTGCGCGCTCCCGGGCAGCGCCAGGTCCAGTGTGTCACCAGCGAAGCGTCGAGATCCGACGACCGACTTCCAAAAGCCGCTGGGCGTCGACGGTGAGAGCGACTCGGAACCACTCCCGCCCGCGAGGGCTAAACCCGGAACCGGGGACCACCACGGTATCGGCCTTCTCCAGGAGTGTGGAAGCGAACGACATGGAGTCGATCCCGCCGGGCGTCCGTGCCCACACAAAGAACCCGGCCTTGGGCGACTCGACCTGGCACCCGACCGACCGGAGCACGGGCACGATCGCGTCGCGACGCTCGCGATAGAGGGTGCGCATCCGCTCGATGTCCGGGGCACGGAAGTTGTCCAGGGCCACCGCCCCCGCGGCCTGGATCGCATTGAAGACTCCGGAATCGACGTTGGCCTTGATCCCAGCCAGCGCCTTGATGATGTCCGGCTGGCCGATGGCAAAGCCGATACGCCAGCCCGTCATGTTGTACGTCTTGCTGAGCGAGTGAAACTCGATGGCGGGCGTCGTCTCGATGTCGGCGTTCGGGGCCTGCCACATCGAGACCGGGGTGTGCTCAAAGTACAGCTCGGAGTAGGCCAGATCGCTGGCCAGGATGCACCCGCGAGATCTGGGCGCGTCGGTCCATGTTGGCCGAATGAACTCGATGGCCCTCTCGTAAAGCCCCACGTCGGCGCTGGCGGCAGTGGGATTGCTCGGGTAGTTCATCCACAGGATCCGGGCGGCGCGCCTGACGTCCTCGGGCACCTGGCCAAGGTCTGGCGTCCAGCCGCGCTCGGGAGCAAGGGGCGTCTTGCTGACTGCGCAGTGCGCCAGGACGGCGCCGATTTCATAGACGGGATACGCCGGATCGGGAACCAGGATGGTGTCACCCGGATTGGTGACGGCCCATGGAAGATGGGCGATGCCGTCCTTGGATCCGATGGTGCAGACCACATGCCGCATCGGATCAACGCGCACCCCGAAACGCTCCCACATGAATCTGGCGCAGGCCTCGCGAAAGACGGTGAGACCACCCCCGACGGCGGGGTACTGCTGATTCACCAGATCCCTCATCGCCCGGTTCATGGCTTCGACAATGAACCCCGGCGTGGGCTGATCGGGATCCCCAACCCCAAGGTTGATGACATCGGCGCCCGCGGCGATCCGCTCACGCTTCTTGCGGTCGATCTCATCAAACAGAAACGGCGGCAGGGCCGAGAGCCGGTCGGATCGCACCCGAAGGGGCGCGACGACAACGGGCGCGTGCGTTGAAACGGTGCTCACGGTGGTCATGGCCAGAGCGTACGCCCGCGTTTGCAAAGTGTGGCCCTCGGCGGATGAGGCCCCCAGTCGGTCCGCCGACTCCGTCATCGCTTGATTGTTCGGCAGCAGCGGTGAGCGCATGTGAACGCGCATGGCAAGCCGGTCCATGGGCCTGCGGGTGGACCTGCGGGATGATGCGGCGGAGCGCCACCGTCCTGACCAGAGTGGCTCGGACCGCCCGGAAGCCCCGCCGACGGTCCGCCGTGTAAGGGCTTACACTCAGGGAAAAGGAGCGGATCATGCGCACGCACCTGTGGATGCTCTCTGGCCTCTTGGCCGCGTTGCTCGTGGCGGCGTCGGCGATCGCCCAG
>DHLW01000090.1:15267-23918 GCA_002405485.1 Phycisphaerales bacterium UBA4658 | reverse complement strand
CGCCAGCGAGACGGTCGCGGATGGTCGCGGCGGACAGTCGGCGGCGCTGCGGGTGGAGTATGACTTCACGCGGGGATCGGGATTCGGGATCATTCGGCGCCCAGTGGGCATCGACCTGCCCGCGAACTACCGATTCACGTATCGGATTCGTGGTCAAGGCCCACGGAACACCGTCGAGTTCAAGCTGCTGGATCCGTCCGGGGACAATGTGTGGTGGGTGAATCAGCGGGACTTCGAGTTCACGGCTGATTGGCGAGAGATCGTGCTGCCCAAGCGCAAGGTCTCCTTTGCCTGGGGCCCTGCGGGGGCGCAGACGCCGCTGTCCCGCGTGGAGCATCTGGAGATCGCCATCACTGCGTCCAGCGGTGGCAAGGGCACGGTCTGGATCGACGACCTGCGGTTCGAGCCGCTGCCTGAGGCCCGGCCGTACACCGCCACGCCGGTGATCACCACGAGCTCGAATGCCGGTGAGGCCACCGCGCTCTGGAACGGAGGCACGGTCGCGTGGACGAGCGACCAGAATGACGCGACGCCGACGATCACCATTGACTTCGGGGAGGTGCGAGAACTTGGAGGGGTGGTGCTGGAGTGGTCGCAGGCGCCGTCAGAGGGGGTGACGGTGCGCACCGATCCGGGATCGGCTCCGGATGCACCCGGCGGGACTCGGTCGTGGTCGAGTCCGGGCCGAAGCTCGCCCGGGCGGCAGTACCTGCCCATCGCCAACCTCACGGCCCGGACGATCCAGATCACGGCTCATGGAGGGCCGGTCTCGCTGAGCGGGGTGCGGTTCATGCCTCCGGAGTTCGGGGAGGATCGCAACCGTGTGCTCGGAGCGGCGGCGGCGGACGCGCCCAGGGGCTGGTTTCCCAGGTACTTCCTGGGCGAGGCCATGTACTTCACCGTGGCCGGCGCCAGCGGCGACACGCGCGAGGCCCTCGTGAGTGAAGATGGCGCGGTCGAGATCGACAAGCAGTCGCTGACCATCGAACCCTTCCTCGTGGAGAGCGTGCGGGACGAAGCGTCCGGGGCGGCGGCCGGGCGTCTCCGCTCCTGGGCAGATGCCCGGATCAGCCATGACTTGATCGACGGCGAGCTGCCCATGCCGATCGTCACGCGTGAGCACGAGGGCTTGCACATGACCACGACGGCGTGGGTCGACGGCGAGGCCGGCGCGTCGGTCTTGGTCGTGCGACACACGGTGCGGAATGCGCGAAAAGAGCCCGCACACGGGGAGCTTGTCATCGCGATGCGTCCGATGCAGGTCAACCCGACGTATCAGAACCTGAACATGGACGGGGGCTGGGCACGAGTCGGCCGCATCGCCGCAACGCGCGGCGCCGGGGGCGACCTCGACGCGATCGCGGTTGATCGTCGCGTTCTTCTCCCTGTGGAGTCCCCCAAGCGCTTCCAGACCAGCGCGTGGGCGGAGGGCGAGATCGTCGAACGGCTGGCCGGCACTCAGGTGCCTGGGCGCGAAGAGGTCGTCGACGCGCTCGAGCTTGCGTCGGTGGCGATGTGGCACGAATACGCGCTCGGGGCCGGAGAGTCTCGATCCTGGCACGTGCTTGTGCCCATGCACGATCCGGCGCCGATCATGGAGGTGATGCGGACGCCGGCACGCCGCGCCGCGTATGCCAGCGAGAGTTTCGAGCGCGTCCGGGACCAGTGGCGCGAGCGGCTGGGCCGGGTGCGTCTTGAACTGCCTGACCACCAGGAGCGGATCGTCCGATCGATCCGGGCCAATCTCGCGTACATCCTCATCAATCGCGACGGGCCGGCGATCCAGCCCGGTTCGCGGTGCTACGAGCGGACGTGGATCCGCGACGGCTCGCTCACGTCCGCGGCGCTGCTGTCGTTCGGGTTTGAACGCGAGGTCAAGGAGTTCCTGGACTGGTTCGCGCCGTTTCAGTATGACAACGGCAAGATCCCGTGCTGCGCGGATCATCGCGGGCCGGATCCGGTCCCGGAGCATGACAGCCACGGGCAGTACATCTACGCCGTGAAGCACGTGTTTGACATGACCGGGGACAGCGATTTCCTGGCCCGTCACTATCCGCGGATGCTCAAGGCGGTGGAGTACATGGAGTTTCTGCGGGCTCAGAGGATGACGGCGGAGTTCCGCGACGCGCCGGAGGGTGACCTTCGGCGGGCCAAGTTCGGAATCCTGCCCGAGTCGATCAGCCACGAGGGCTACTCGGCCAAGCCCATGCACTCATACTGGGACAACTTCTTCGCGTACAAGGGGATCGCGGACGCGGCGGACACGGCGGAGTTGCTGGGTGATCGCGAGAACGCCTCGCGTCTGGCCGCACTCCGCGACGAGTTCCTGGCGTCGGTGCAGCAATCGCTCGCGCGAGCCACGGCGATCAAGGGCATTGACTTCCTGCCGGGGTGCGTCGAGCTCGGGGACTTTGACGCCACCAGCACCACCATCGCGCTGCAGCCGTGCGGAATGATGCGGCTGCTGGATCCGGTTCGGCTGGAACGCACGTTCGAACGGGCCTGGGCGAACTTCGTGACTCGGCGCGACTCCGCCGTCGCATGGCGAGACTACACGCCGTACGAGCATCGTGTCGTTGGCTCCATGGTCCTGCTGGGGCATCGTCAGCGTGCCCTGGAGATGCTGGATTTCTTCTTTGCGGATCAGCGACCAAGCGTGCAAACCGGATCTGCGGGCGGCGGCGGGTTCAGGCACTGGGCCGAGGTCGTCTTCCGCGAACCTCGGAAGCAGGGCTATGTCGGGGACATGCCACACACCTGGTGCGGATCGGATTTCATCAACTCCGTGACGCTGATGCTTGCGCACGCGGATCAGGTCGACGGCCGCGAGACCCTCGTGCTTGGCGCGGGGCTGCCCAGGAGCTGGGTCACCGATCCCAAGGGCGTGCGTGTCGATGGCCTGCGGATGCCCAGCGGCACGCTGCGCCTGCACATCAGACGCGACCAGTCCGAGCACTCGGCGATATACGAACTCGGCCCGCTGGCGCGGCCACCAGCGGGCGGAGCCATCGTCTCTCTCCCGGACCCGGAGCGCGTGCGATCTGTCCAGACCAGCACCGGTCAAGCGGTCGAGGTGCGCAACGGGCGTGCTCGGATCGAACCGGGGATTCCATTGCGCGTGGTGTGGGAACCCTGAGCGCGTGCTCGACATTCGAGGGCGGGCCAAGGTCCGATATCTCACGCGTTGCCGGTTTGGCCCACGCGGCGGGGCGCGACCGCCTTCACGCGTATCATCCATCAGACGCGTTTGGTCGATCCTGATCCTTTCTCGACCCGCAGGTGCGCCATGTTCAGTGTGCGAAGATGTCCGTTCGGGCCGGCGGCGATGATTGCCGCGGTGATCTGCGTGCTGGCTTGTGGTTCGTCCCGCGCGCAGACCTGTGTCGTTCGGCAGGCCGACCGCCTCGGCGCACCGGAGACGGTCTGCGGCGGGTCGGGGTGCCGCTTCGGATTCTCGGTGGCGATCAGCGGGGACGGGCTGACGGCGATGGCCGGCGCGCCCGGGGAGAGCGACTCGCTTGGCGCGGCGTATGCGTACACGCGTCAGGGCGACCGGTGGGTCCGACAGGGCGATGCGCTCCGACCGCTTGACGGGACGGGCGTGACGCAGAACTTCGGCTCATCGGTCGCGCTCTCGCACGATGGCACGGTGGCGGTGGTCGGTGCGTTTGGGGACAACAGCTCTCGCGGCGCGGCGTATGTCTTCACACGCAGCGGGGGCGTCTGGACGCAGCAGGGGCCGAAGATCCTGCCCGCGAACCCCGTGGGGCAACTCGGGTTCTTCGGGATCGCCGCGAGCATGTCGATGGACGGCAACACCTTCGTCGTCGGCGCCGAGGGCGACAACGGATACGCCGGAGCGGCATATGTCTTTCAGCGATCCGGCGCGGCGTGGACGCAGCAGGCCAAGTTCACGAGCATCAACGGCATCAGCGTGACGCAGTTCTTCGGGTCCGCCGTGGCCATCAGCGGAGATGGGAACACGGTGGCCGTCGGGGCTCGGGGCGACGACACCTTCAAGGGTGCGGCGTACATGTTCGTGCGCCAGCCGGGGGGAAGCGTCTGGACGAACCAGGGCGGCAAGCTCGTGCCCGCCGACGGCGCGGGCGTGGCGCAGTACTTCGGCTGCTCGGTCGCGCTGAGCGCAAACGGCAACGTCGCGCTCATCGGCGCCTGGGCCGACAGCAACGCCCGCGGCGCGGTGTACAACTACAACCGCTTCTCGGGCATCTGGCTGAACCAGCAGAAGTTCGCGCCCATCGGCGCCGCCGGCAACGGTCGCTATGGCTGGTCGGTGGCCATCAGCCAGGATGGGCTCACCGCGCTCGTCGGGGCCTATGCGGACAACGGATTCAACGGCGCGGCGTACAAGTGCGTCCGCACCCCCACCGCCGGGTGGGGCCAGCCCACGCCCAAGATCGTGCCGACCAATCCCGTGGGCGCGGGCACGTTCGGCTTCGGCGTCGGACTCTCGGGCGACGGCTCGCGATCGTTCATCGGGGCGTACACCGAGGCCAACGTGATCGGTGCATCGTACGGGATCGACCTGTGCTCGATCCCATGCCGAGCGGACTTCGATTCCTCGGGCGCGATCGGAACCCCGGACCTCTTCGAGTTCCTGAACGCGTGGTTCGCCGGCGAACCGCGTGCGGACTTTGACGGCATCGGCGGCATCGCGGCCCAGGACATCTTCGAGTTCCTGAACGCCTGGTTTGCGGGATGCCCGTAAATCAAGGGCCGCTTGGCCGCTCGAGCGGTCTTGGCGGTTTGGTGACCGGGCATGAAGACGGGCTCCGGCAGTGATGCCGGAACCCGCACGAAGGTCTCCTCGGGGTTCGATCAGCGACGACGACGCACGGCGACCAGCGCGCCGAGCGAGAGCAACGCCGCGCTCGCCGGAGTCGGAATCGCCAGCGCGTCGATGCCCCGGCGGAACATCAGCGTGCTTGCGTCGCGAAACTGACCGATGGACGTGATCGCGCCCGTCACCGGGTTGATGCTGATCAACTGGTTGGACGTGATCCCGCTCACGCCGTCGCCGACGAGCTCGGCGCCAAAGAGCGTGCCGCTGGAGAACTCCAGCGCGCCGATGCGGGCGGTCAGCGTCCCGCCGCTGAGGGCCGTGGGGCCGAAGAGCTGGCCCGTACCGGTGTTCACCTGCCAGATGCTGCCGGTGGCGAGGTTCGGGGTGCTGAACATCGTCCCGGCGAAGTTGGACGCAAGTCCGCTGCCCGTGGTGTTGATGTTCTGCCCGTTGGGCCCGACAACCGTGGCGGCGCCCGTCGCCGTGTTGATGGTCATCAGCGCGCTGAGCGAGCCCTCGGCCCAGCCATACAGCACGCCGGAGCGCAGATCCAGATCCGCACCGAAGTTCGGCGGCACCAGGCCCAGCGCGCCGATCGGGGTCACCGCCGCGGTGTTGGGGTTGATCCGCACCAGGCCATTGGCCAGCGTCGGGCTCGCCCCCGAAGTGGTGCCCCAGAGCCACTGATTCACCGGATCCCACGCCATGCCGTTGATCGCGTACGGAGCGCCAGCCGCATCCACCAGCGGCCCGACCGTCGTGGTGAGCGCGGTGAGGCTATCGACCGTGTACAGATTGCCGGCAGCGCTCAGCGCGCCGTCGGCGGCGTACAGGATGTCGCCCCGCGCCCAGCCGCACATGCCCCCCGAAACCGCCAACACGGCCACGCACACGCCAGACTTGAGAGAGGTATTCAGCATGGAAGTCCTTTTCAGAAACATGAGAGAGATGAAGAGACAGACACACGATGAGTATCCTCGCTCAGCAAGCTCTTCACAACCATCATGTCCAGATTTAGGACACTCCCACCACACCCTGTTGTGGGCACTTCGGACACACCCTCAGAACACCACCCAAGAAGCCCCCAGGTCGCCGCTGGAACACGGATCGCGTGTGACCAGCACGATCGCGTCGGACGCACCATGACCAGTTCAGGCCTTCCCCGAGACAAGCCGTTTTCGAGACGGGCCATCGCTGAAGAGCGACGGCGGGTGGCCCGGGCAGAGTGGATTCCACAGTCGTGGCGTCGACCGGGGCTCTGGACGGTTGGTGGCACGGAGTCATGCCGCCCGATGGGGTCTTGGCCAGACGCCGATCGACCTACTCGCACCCGAGAAACCACGCGCGAAGGTACTCGAAGATGTCTTCGACGGACACCAACTGGTCGCCCGAGGCATCCGCGAGCGCCTCCACCGCAAACCAGCTGTTCAGAAACAGAAAGAGATCGTTGACCGTTACCGTCAGACCCTTGTCGAAGTCTGCTTTACAGCACGGCGTTTGCGGATCCAACCCGACGTTGCAGTTTTCCTCGCCAGCCAGGAAGAGCGAGAACTGCCCCGTACACGCACCCGACGCATAGAGCTGCTGACACGTCGCCCCTCGACAGCAGACCCCCAGCACAGGTGGATTCGCAGGAGGATTGTCGGACTGGCGCTGGCACGGCGCCCACGCACACGTCAGCCCTCGATACGCCACCGTTCCTGGTGGGCAGAGCTGATCCGCCTCAATGTTCGTGCACGTCCCGGTGTTTCGATCGCAACAGGACATGCGAGGCGCGAAGCAGGGCGATGGCTGACACGTCGTGGCGGGCTGAGCGAAGCCCTCGCAGTCAAGGAGGTATGACAGCGTGCACGCGCCTCCCGAGAAGCAGCATGCAAACAACTCTGGCTGACAACTCCCGGGCGTGCACACCGGTGAGCCCGGCCGGAGAACGAGATACGAGTCGCAGGTGTTGCTCGCCGGGACAAGACTGCATGCTCCGGTGACCGGATCGCAACAGACGCCGGCTGGGACGGGGCATGGATTCGGCAGGCACGAGGATGCGCCATTGAACACGCCGGCACAGCGAGCGCTGGTCGTCATCACGCATGCTCCTCCATCGACGCAGCATGCTCCGAGCGGGTCGGCTCCGCCGCTCGCTGCACAGAGTCCGGGCTGGCATGACCCCTCCCAGAGCAGGAACGTGCTGCCCGAAGGACAACCGCACGCAGCCGTGACAGAGACGCACGATCCGTCGGGAGAGCAGCAGACGCCCACGCCAGGCGCAACCTGTACCGCACGTACCTGACTCAAGAGCTCCCCGCACGGAGTCTGCACACGCAGTCGATAGGCACCGGTGTCTGCCGGCCCGACTCCGGCGATCACCAGCGAGTCTCGTCCCGTTCCATAGAGCACGCTTCCAAACGGCGACGGGCCATCGAACAAGTCAAGCCAGGCGCCGCCGCTCTGCCGCTGCCACCTGATGCTGTTGACCTGCAGCCCCGCGGGCACACGTGCATTCAAGGCGGCACTTTGCCTGGGCAGCAGACAGCTCGTCGGGCCTGTGACCGTCAGCGCGGCGATTTCCGGCGGAGGAGTGACGGTCACGAGGCCGGCATTGAACCCACAGTCGTATGTGATGGGGAAGCCGCTGCACATCCACGTCGCTGGCGATGCCGTCACCAGCACCGAGTAGGTCACGCCCGCGCACGCATAGAACTGAACCGATCGCTCGCCGGTGACCACCACGCCAGCCGGGCCCGTCACCGTAATCGTTGCGACTCCCAGTTGTGCGCTCGCCGATATCGATGCCGTGCCCTGGGTCGCGAACTGCATGCCGAAAGAGTTTGTGCCGCCTTGAGCAGTGCTGTACACGCAGGAACCGCCGTCTTCGATCTGAATCGCTCCGCCGGGCGTTCTCCCGCAGACTCGAAACCCGCACAACGCGTAGATCGACTGAACGCGAAGACAGATGTCCGCTGCGCTCACGAGCCCATCGCGGTTGTAGTCATCACACGGCCCAGGACAGAAGTCGTTCGGATCGTTGTCACAGGGCGGAGGACTGCACCACGATCCCACCGCACCCTCGGCGCTGGAACATGGCGGACAGTTCGGCGGAACCGGCTGCGCAAGGACCCCGGCACATGCCCAACACCCGACTACGAGCGCCACCATCACCATGTATCTTGCAAGAAGCGGCACGGCCTGAACGCACATATGGCTACTCCACCACCCGGATCGATCGCCCACACAACAACTCCAGTGGGGATCTCCCGCCCGACTCTCGTACACATCAACAAGGAGTTGTCAGTTCAGAGTCTACCGCACGATCGCCGAAACTGGAATGCCCCTTTCCGAGGCCCTTTCGTGAAAAGCATGCGTCAGACATGGCACCGCCCCCCAAAGAGCAACATCAGAGAGTACGTGGAACTCAACGCGGCGCAACAATCCGGTCAACCCGCACTACGAGAATCCCGTCTTGGCCGCGATTACATCCACGAGATTGTGATCGTGCAGCGCGACGGACATGAATCAGCGATCTCGGCGTGAAGATGGGTCGGAAACCCGGGGTTCCAAGGCCAATCACACCGCGATCGTCTCGACCTTGTCCGCCACATCAAACCCCGCCTCGGTCCGCTGCCTCACATCGTCCACCGTCACGCCCGGGGCGACTTCCTTCAGCACGAACTTCTGCCGTGATTCGTTGAACTCGAAGACCGCCAAGTCCGTGATGAGCATGTGCACGCAGCGGGTGCCCGTCAGCGGCAGCGAGCACTGCTTCACGAACTTCATGCCGTTGCCCTTGGCGTTGTGCTCCATGACCACGACGACTTTCTTGACGCCGGCGACGAGGTCCATCGCGCCGCCC
>DHLW01000090.1:0-15141 GCA_002405485.1 Phycisphaerales bacterium UBA4658 | reverse complement strand
CCGCCCATGCCCTTGACCATCTTGCCGGGGATCATCCAGTTGGCGATGTCGCCGCGCTCGGAAATCTGCATCGCCCCGAGGATGCACATGTCGATGTGCCCGCCGCGGATCATCGCGAACGAGTCGCTGGAGGAAAAGAACGCGGCTCCCTTGCGGGCGGTGATCGTCTGCTTGCCGGCGTTGATGAGGTCGGCGTCCACGTCCGCGTCCTTCGGGAACGGGCCGATGCCGAGCAGGCCGTTCTCGGATTGCAGCCAGACGTCCATGCCTTGCGGGATGTAGTTCGCAACCAGCGTGGGGATGCCGATGCCCAGGTTGACGATGTATCCGTCGCGGAGTTCCTGTGCCGCTCGCCGAGCAAGCTGATCGCGGGTGAGCGGCGTGAGGCCCGGAGCCGGAGCGTTGGTCGTCATGGTCGCAGTGTAGGGACTTGCCGGCGTGGGCGACCCGTCGCGACAGCCTGCGGCGGGCCTGCTCCCCCACTTCCCGGCTTCCATCTTCCCACTTTTCCCCCCCCCCCACTTGCATGCCACTTGCCTCCCACTTCCCGCCGTGGTTTCCCACGCGTTCTGATGCCCGGCACACGTGCGTGCACCGACATTGCGGGTTGGGCGGCCCGTGTCGTGAGATCAGGATTCGGGCGTGAGCATGTACCAGCCGCCATCGCCGCGCCCGTCGTTCGCGACGCGCACCATCGCCGGACCGATCTCATGGTCCAGGCAGAGCACCCATCCGCGCTGGGCGGCCTCGGCGAGCAGCCACCGCTTGCTGACCATGCTCATGTATGGCTCCACGTCATACGCCAGGGAGTAGGCCGCCCCGACGTGGTGCACCGTCGGCATGACGTCCGGGCAGAACACGATGTCCCGTCCGGCGGGGTCTCGGAAGCGTGTGGCTTGCTGACCCCAGGTGTGCCCGGGCGTCAGAAAGACGCGCAGGCCGGGCGCGATGAGCGTCTCCCGAAGGTCCACCGGCAGCCGAGGCAACTCGTCGCGGTCGGGGGTGTGCCCGGTCGGGAAGGGTCGCGGCGAGTCGCTCAGCATCAACTGCCCCTCGATCGGCAGAAGATGGTCGGGGTAATAGGTCTTGGTCATGACCGAACGGTTGCGGACCGCGTCGGTCCATTCTCGCTGCTGCACGTGTATCCGGGCGTTGGGGAAGGTCGGCACGCACCCGCCGGTCTGCGACGATCCGCCCCCGCCATCGGCATTTGGCGGAACAGGCCAGGCCGGAGTCTCTCCCTGCCGACACAGCCGCGTGAGCCCGCCGGCGTGATCAAAGTGCAGGTGCGAGATGACGACCGCGTCAATCCGCTCGGGCGTGACGCGGATCTCGTCGAGGGCATCGATGATGGATCGCGGGCGACCTGGTCGCTTATCGCTCGGCTGCATCTCGAAGACGCCCTGCATCTTGGCGTCGAGCTTGTCGCCGGAGCCGCACTCCAGAAGCACCAGCCGCGGATCGCCCGGTTGGATAGGGGCGTCGGCGGTGTCGACGCGTTCGAGGAGCAGGCAGTTGTGTGAGACGGTGAGTCGGCCCCTGTCGTCGATCGCGCCGCTTGCTGCTCCTTTGGACCAGACCGCCCGAGGAACGAGGCCGAACATCGACCCGGCATCGAGCTTGAACGTTCCGGCGCGCAGCAGCGTGGGGCGATAGCGTGCGTCGACGTCGAACCGCTGGGCCTGGGGATTGGCAAGGGAGGTGTTCATGCGTGCGAGGATACTCATCACCGTTACGCGTGCATCGGCCCGCCTGGCACATCGGAACAACCCGCGCCATGCACGAGCACGGCGAGGACAGGATGCGTCAAGGCCGCGCCGCTTCGGTCGGCTGGCAAAGACGCTATTCTCGCCGGCGTGACCAGCAATCTCAGTCCACCTGATCATCCGCCCACCACCCGAGTGCCCCCGACTGAGCGGGCACGCCATGCCCAGCACCAGCCCTTCAGCGGCGACGGCCGCGGATGGATCACCATCGCGATCTTCATCGCCTTTGGCATGGCGATGTTCGCACTGATCTGGCTGATGCCCCCTCGCTGGCTGCTGTGGCTTGGTCCCGCGACGATCGTCTGGATCGGGCTCGTTGCCTGGAAGCCCACGCGGGAGATCGGTCTGGCTCCGATCGGGTACGTGCTTCTGCCGTGGCCGATCCTGCTCACCATCGGACGCCGCGGCGACGTGGTGGTCGATCCGCTCAGCGCGTCGCCACGCGCCGCGGAGGTCGAAAACGTCCTTGCCAAGCACGCTGAGGCCTACTGCAGACTCGGATGCATGAGCGCCGGCAGATGGCTCATCTCCAACATCGAGTCCAACGGCGTCTGCTATGCGATCGAACGACTGGAATGCGACGAGCCCGGGATGATCATCACGATCACACTGCCTGTCCCGGCCATGGGCTCGCCAAAGGTGGCAGTAGTCGATATCGCCCTGCGTTGGGGGTCGGAGGACCCGCACACGCTCGGACCGCTTGCCATCCGGGTGCAGAGGGGCGGCAACACGCCGTTCCGAGGACCGCATGACTGTGTGTACGTGTGGATGCCGGAGTCCGCGTCCGCCGAGACGCACATGAGCGCGGCCCGTTCGCTCGCCCGGCGGGTACCGATGGAGAAGCGGTCGATCTCGGCGTCCGACGATCCCGAGCAGGCTCCGATCATGCGGCAGCTCGTTCGCGAGGCCTTTGCCAAGGAGCAGGCGGCCGGTCGGCTGCGCGCTCCGAATGCCCGGGGCTGGCAATACCCGACACTGCGCGGCGCGTGCCTCGGCGCATGGGACACGACCTGGCCTGTCTCGAACATCCGGCGACGCCGTGCCGCGGCGGATGCGGCACGCGTGCTCGGCGAGTCGCACACGCTCGCCCGGCCGCTACCGATCAGGACCTCATGAACAGGTCGCAACCGGCCAAAGGGGCAGCGGTCAGGGCAGAGGAATCGTCTGCACTCGGAGCGTGCCCATCGGCACGCGGATCACTCGGTCGCCCATCTCCAGGCGAACCGTCGTCTTGAGCCGCTGCACAATCGGCCGATCCGAGAGATCGCCCTTGTACACCTTGGCGTCTTCTTCGTCGGCCAGCGGGTCGGTCGAGAACTCGGTCACCGGCTTGAAGAACAGACGGCTGACGCCGCGGAGCTTTTCAAAGCGCACGCCGGCGACCCGCAGCCCCTGCGGCAGCAGAGCACCGTCGCGCACGCTCATCCGCACATTGACGACCGTGGTCGGCAGGTTGCCATCGGGCAGTGGAGCCCCGGGGATCGTCCGCACGATCGAGACGGAGAGCGTCACCTGACGCCCGTCAATGTCGACCACCTTGACGGTGTTCACAACGGCCGGGAAGTCCGCGTCCGGGGTGTCGGTCGCCAACTGACCCTGAGCCCCCACTGCCCCAGTCGAAGCGCTTCCCGAAGCCGAAGACAGTGGGAGACCCACCGTCCAAACAAGCACGCTGAGGGCCAAGGCGAGTGATCGACGCATGTGCTTCTCCATGTCGAGTGTACCCGTACGCGCCGGAGCAGTCTGAAGGTCTTCGGCGCTCCCTGACGTATACGCATCGGGTACCGCTGTCCCTTGCGCGGCGGGGGTGACAAAGCGCAGCTTTGGTGACACTCAGACCGCCGCGATCATCCGCCGCTGGTGTGTGGATCCGGGATGCATGCTTCACTGGTCCATGTTCCCAAGAACTCGAAAGGTCGGCGGCTCTTGCGCCAAGTGGTCGCACGAATCGAATAGGCCCTTCACCGTCCGAGAATCGTCCGCAGGCCACGCCCCGGTACCCCACGCGACCCACTTGACCATCCGCCGGTCATGCTCCGACCCGAGCGTTGTCAGCGAACCCGATCGATCTCTCCGGCACAGGGCAGGGCGGGCGGGAATCTGGGCAAGATGGGCATCGGACACAGCCGCTCATTCAGACAGCATGTGGTTGTGACGTTGACTGACCGAGGACCGGCCTGGAGCTCGGCTGTGGTCTGGCTCGCGGTTCTTAGCGCAACATCAACGGACGAGCAGTGGATTGCGAGTGCATGGACGGCGATCCTCTCCGATCGCCGAATCCGTTGTCGGCGAACGCCTCAAGCGACCGGTCATGACGGCCGGGCGCACGCACTTGTCACTCAGGAGAGAGAAGAGATGTCCCGTACTGCCATTCTGTCCTCGTTTGCTGCCGCGGCGATCGCCGTCTCGGCGGGCTCCGCCTTCGGGCAGGCCTTCGTCGGCAACCTCGCGGTCTCGCAGATCGGCCGCCTGTCCAACGGCCAGGCTCAGACCACCGCTCTGTCGAACGCCGGACTGACGACCTCGATCCGCGACTATTCCGCCACGGTTTCCGGGGCGACGCTCAATCAGACCTACTACTTCAACGACGGCAGCACCGGCACCCGCCTGGTTTCCTCCGGCACCGCGACCAGCTCCAGCTACATCCGAAACTCGGCCGACAATCGGTTCATCACCATCGCCGGGTACGACGCCGCACTTGGCACCGCGGGCGTGACCTCCTCGGCCTCCTCGGCGATCGCTCGGAGCATCGGCCGCCTCGACGTCCTCACCGGCGCGATCGAGTACACCCGCCTTGCCGATCCGGCCTTCAGCGGCGACAACATCCGCTCGGTCGTCTCGGTCGACGGTTCGCAGTACTGGATCGGCGGGACCGCCACCAGCGCGGCCAACGGCGGCGTCCGCTACGCCCTGCACAACACCTCGACGGCTCAGACGAGCACCCAGCTTTCCAACACCGTGACCAACATCCGGAACGTGGACATCTTCAATGGCCAGCTCTACGCCTCTTCCGGCTCGGGCGCGTTCCGGGGTCCGAACTCCGTGGGCACCGGCCTGCCCACCACGTCCGGCCAGACGATCGTCGCCGCCCCCGGCTTCACCGACGCCTCCGGCAGCCCGTTCGACTTCTTCTTCGCCGATGCCAACACGCTGTACGTCGCCGATGATCGCACCGTTGCCGGCGGCGTGGGCGGCCTGCAGAAGTGGGTCAACACTGCCGGCACCTGGTCGCGTCTGTGGTCGCTCAACCTGCTCAACGAAGACGGCAACGCCGGTACCGCCGCCATCACCGTGGGCATCCGCGGGCTGACGGGGCAGGTTCAGCCCGATGGCTCGGTCTCGCTGTTTGCCATTACCACGAACTTCAACTCGACGGCGCTGGGCCTCACGGGCGTCAACTCGCTGGTTTCCTTCAGCGACCTGCTCAGCGGGACCACGCTCGCCTCGGGCTCGCAGTTCAACCTGCTTGACACCTCCGCCCAGAACACCACGTTCCGCGGCGTGGACATCATCCCCACCCCCGGCGCAGCGGCGCTGCTGGGCCTGGGCGGGCTTCTGGCCGCCCGTCGCCGTCGCAACTGAGCCCCACGCCTCTCGCGTTGCTCAACACGAAAAGGGAGTCCTGTTCGGGCTCTCTTTTTTTACGCGCACACGCGAACAGCGAGTGTGGACTTGTTCGGAAAAGCACAACCCCGGCACGGCAAGCCGCACCGGGGTTGAGTTTTGTCACACAGAGTGTGCGAGCGATCGCCAGGGCTTCTTACCAGCCCGAGCGCCCGCCGCCACCGCCGCCGCCGCCGTAGCCGCCGCCGGAGCGACCGCCACCGCCGCCGCCGCCACCACCGCCCCAGCCGCCGGAGCGACGGCCGCCGCCGCCACCGCCGCCGCCACCGAAGCCGCCGCCGCCGGTCTTGGGCCGGGCCTCGTTGACCGTGAGGTCACGACCGCCGAAGTTCTGACCGTTGATGGCGTCGATGGCCGCCTGGGCCTGGGCGCTGTCGGGCATTTCAACGAACCCGAAGCCGCGCGGGCGACCGGTTTCGCGGTCCATGACCAGCGACACGGAAGAGACCTCGCCGTGCTGCTCGAACAGAGCGCGGAGCTCGTCCTCGGTGGTCTTGAACGACAGATTGCCAACGTACATCTTCATACCGATACCTCGATCCACATGCCCGAAGAAACTGGAAACCGTGCGAGAACTCGGGCGAGATCGAGCGTCGGTTGTCGAGGAGCCGGCCCCACTAGGCCGAGGAGTGCTCCTGGGAGACGCCTAGATGGTAGGCACCCCACCGGCCCGGGGGCTAGGCCCGCCAGCGGGCGACAAAGGCGTCGTACTGCTCGGGGGTGTCAATCCCGATCGCCGCCCGATCCCGCACCGCCACCGCGATCCGATACCCATGCTCCAGCACCCGGAGCTGCTCAAGCTGCTCGACCCGTTCGGCCGGTGTCGGCGGAAGACTCACGTACCGCTCCAGGAACATCCGGCGATACACGTACAGACCGACGTGTCGAAGCAGACCATCGGCGGGGCTGACGCGGGACCGATGCCCGTCCCGATCGTGCGGAATCACCGACCGCGAAAAGTACATCGCGCTCCCGTCCTGCGCCCGAACCACCTTGACGAGCGCCGGGTCGCCCGGGTCCTGCCCGGCGGCAAAGGGGACCGCGATCGTGCCCACCGAACATCCGCCGCGGGTCTGCTCCCCCGCGATGAGCGCGGCGACCGCATCGTCGATGGCTCCCGGCTCCAGCTCTGGTTCGTCACCCTGGACGTTCACAACGATGTCTTCTGGCTCAAGACGCAGGATCTGGGCGGCCTCGGCGAGCCGGCTCGTTCCGTTGGCGTGGTGCGTTCCGGTCATGATCGCCTCGCCGCCAAAGGCCAGCACCGCGTCCAGCACACGCACATCGTCGGCAGCCACCACCACCCGCTTGATGGATCCGGCCTTGGCGGCGGCTTCCCACACGTGACGGATGAGCGGCTTGCCCGTGCGATCCAGAAGCACTTTTCCGGGCAATCGTGTCGAGCCCAGACGGGCAGGGATGATGACCACAACGCTCACACGCCGCTCCCGCCGCCGGCGCCGGCCGCGCCAGACTTGAGTTTGGCAACCAGCGACTTGATCTCCTCGCGCTTGGCCTTCACGTCCTTGTAGTTGATGTTCTGGATGGCGATGGCGCTCTGAAGCTTGCCGGCCTCCTCGGCGTCGGCCAGCGAGCCCTGCTCCTGGGCTCGCGCGAGCAACGCCTCCATGAGGCCATACGAGAGCTCCATCTCCGCCTGCTCGTCGCCGCCCGAGATCGACTGCCGCGCCTGGCGGATCGTGTCGATCGCCTCATCCACGTACCCGATCCGCTGGAACGCGAGCCCGAGGAAGAACAGCACGCGGGCGCGGTTCTTGGCGTCGGCCTTGGCTTCCTGCAGAAGCGGGATCGCCTCCTCGTGCTTTCCGACCTTGTAGTACCGCTGGGCAAGCTCGAACTTCCGCGACAGGTCGGTCGGATAGGCCTCGATCTGTCCCTCCAGCGAGACGATCTCGGCCTTGAGAAACTCCTTCACCGCCTGCTGATAGCTCGCGCGAAGCTCCGAATCGGTCGACTTCTCGGCCTCGGCCTTGAGCTTCGCGGCCCGGCGTCTGAGCTGCCGAACCCGGATGTTGTCGGCGTACTCGCGGAAGCGGTACTCCTTGCTCTTGGCGTACCACTCGTTGGCGATCCGCGTGGCGCGATCCTCATCCTCCGGCTTTCCTCGCTTCAACAGCGCGTCAATGAGCTTGATCGCGTTCGGACGATCGCCGGTGTTCACCTCGTAATCGGCGGTGGCCGACGCCACCTGCCGATCGAGCCCCTCCTCGGTCGTGACGATCTTGTCGCGTTCCTCGAGTTGCTTCTGCTTCTGGGCGTCGCGGATGTTGGCGCGGAAGCCGCCCTCCTGACCGGTCTCCTCGAACCCGCCTCGCTTGGTCGTCCAGTCGGCCGAGAGATTCTTGACCTCCGCGGCGAGGCGTCCGTCGGTCGGATCCAGCCGGACCGCCGCCTCGCCCGCCTGGATCGCCCGCTCGAACTTGTCGAACTTCTTGAAGGCCTCCATCGCCGCGACGTAGTGCTCCTTTCTCGGAGCGCGGTCCTTCATGGAAAGACTGACCACCCTTTCGGCAATCCAGGACGCCGGACCTCCCAGCCCGAGCTCCGAGGCAAGCTCCATCGCTCGCACGCCGTACGACGGGTCGGTCGGGTGCGAGCTCCAGTTCATGAGCGAAGTCAGATAGCGGTCCACGGTGGTCCGCCCGCTCACGTCCTTGAGCGTGCTCTTGAAGGTGTCTTCCTTCTCGCCCTTGGGATGCTCGCTGAAGAAGCTCGCCGAGGACGTGAAGAAGCCCTCGAGCCCCTTCATGTTCGTCGGGTCGAACCGCAGCCCGCGGATCCACATGTTCATGGCGTAGCCGAAGTTGGTCGCATCGTGCAGCGTCTGGGCGCGCTCGAAGAACTTGCCCGCCTTCTCGCTGGAGAACTCGAATCCGCCGGATTCACCCGCCGGGGCCTTTGCACCCGCGCCGCCCTTGGCGTCTTCGGGGGAGGTCTCGCCCTTGCCTTTGCTCCACGGGAAAAGCGCCAATCCGAACACTCCTGTCCGCCGCGTCGCGCGACCCTGCACACCCACGCCCGAGCCAAAACCCGCCGAACGTCCGAAATCCTACCGAACGCCCGGGGCAACCGTCAATGAGACCCGTACCAAGAAGCACGATTCGCAGCCCGACCCGGTTCGGGTGCGTGCGCACGGAATCCGCGTCTAGACTCCGGCGATCATGCCCGTTGATCCCGCCACGCTCCACCTGGTCACCTATCCCGCCGAGGTCCTCCGAACCAAGGCCAAGCCGATCGTCGACGTGACCGACGAGGTTCGGGCGGTGGCTCTACGCATGATCGACCTGATGCGGCAGCATGAGGGCATCGGGCTTGCCGCACCGCAGATCGGGCTCTCCTGGCGGGTGTTTGTCGTTGATGTTCCCCCTCGCTCCGACCCCGACGAGGACCCCGCCACGGCGGCACACGGGCACCCGTCAAGCTCCGACGGGCCCCGAGTGTACATCAACCCGAAGTTCTCGAACTTTCTGGGAAAGCCAGAGCCCATGGAAGAAGGGTGCCTCTCGCTCCCGGAGATTCGAGGGGACGTCCTCCGACCGCCGGTGCTCACCGTGACCGCGCTGGACGAACATGGGCGGGAGTTCACTCAGACCGCCTCGGGTCTGCTTGCCAGATGCTGGCAGCACGAGATGGACCACCTCGACGGGGTGCTCATCATCGACCGCATGACGCAGATGTCCCGGATCAAGAACAAGTCGGCGATCGAGCGGCTTCGCCCCAAGGCCGCGGGGACCAAGCCCGGCAAACGCCGCTAAGCCCTGGCGCTACCGGCTGATCCACTGCGACACATGGGTCACGAGATTGCCCACGTCGTGGAACGTGACCACGATGAACACGGCCCCCAGCAGCACCAGCCCAACGACGGCCGAGGCGTTCTGCACGCTCGCCGGCGGGGGCTTGCCCGTGATCTGCTCATAAATCAGGAAGACCATGTGCCCCCCGTCGGCGATCGGAATAGGGAGGAAGTTGATCACCGCCAGGTTCACGCTGATGAGCGCGAGAAAGAACATCAGCCAGATGGGGCCTCGTTCGGCGATCATCACGCCGGTGTGGGCGATGCCCACCGGACCCTTGAGGTGCTCGAACTTCACCGTACCTTGCACCAGCCGCGCAAAGGTGAGATAGGTGCTCATCATCACCCGGTGCGTCTCGTGAACGCCCATGGCGATGGCATGTCCGATCCCGCTGGATCGCCACACAAAGCGCTCGGGCTCGAACAGCCGGGTGTCCAGCGGGCTCTTCCAGCCAAGGGCCTGCACCTGCGCGATCTCCTGACTGGTCAGTGTCCAGGCGATGGTCTCCATCGGGCGCGGCGCATCCGCCCCGCCGGCCCCTCGGCTGATGGGCAGTTCGACCGTGAGTTCCACGCCCTGCCTGCCGCTTGCCAGCGCGGCCTTGAGCCGCTCCCGGATCTCCCCCAGATCGGCAACCGGCTGCCCATCAACCTTGGCGATCCGGCTTCCAGGCTTGATCGGGAGCGATGCTCCGGTTGGCGTCGCCCCTCCACCCACGATCCTGCTGGTCGGCCAGCCGGCCACGAGAGTGCTGGTCTGGGCGGAGTCCGTCGGCGCAAACCCGATCCGACCGTCGGTGCCGACCTTTACGCCTTCGAGTTGCACCTCGACCATCGCGCCCGATGCGTCCTGGCGGGCCACCACGAGCGTGATCGGCTTGTCCCTGTGGGCGCGGATCTGGGCGATGCCCTCGGCGATCGACGGCCACTCGGCGCTCCCGACCTGCACGAACACGTCGCCCCGCTCGAGCCCCGCGACGGACGCCGCGGATCCCTTGGTCACGCTCTGCACCGCGAGCACCGGCGTCAGCCCGACAAGGTGGTTCACGTCCACCCGCATGGTCTCATTGACCTCTACCGTCGCCTGCTGCAGCGACGTCCGAGGTTCGATGCGCACCTCGGTGCGAGCCCCGTCGTTCAGAAGCCGACCCCGAGCGTCGAGCGTCTCAAAGCTCAGCGTGATCGGCGAACCACCTGATCGGTCCACCGCCTTCTGTACCGCGTAGGGCGTCGTGGCGGGAACGCCGTCGATCGCAACCAGACGCATCCCGGGCTTGAGCCCGGCCAGGCCGCTGGCCGACGCGACGACGTCAAAGTCCTCGGGCGACAGCTTGGGGCTGATCTGCGTGCTGGCCATGGGCTCGATGCCGATCGCCAGCAGCCCTGTCTGCGGGTTGACCTGCGGCCGAACCCCGAATCGAAGCGGCTCGCCGACGCCCTCTCGGCGGACGTCGATGGTGAGCGTGGACTCCCGCTTGGCCATCGCGACCGCAAGGAACACGTCGGAGTAGTGGTTTGGCTTTTCGCCGTTGACGCTCAGAATCTCGTCGCCGGGACGCAGCCCGGGCTCGGTCACGCCGAGCGTGCCCGCGTTGTCCGCGATGGCGACGGCCGCGGGCGAGCCGGGGGCGACCTCCCCGACCTTGGCCGGCTCGCTGAGCAGCCCGACCTTGAAGACGATGACGAACAGGATCGCCGCGAGAATGACGTTGGCCACGACCCCAGCGCTGATGACGACCATGCGCTTCCAGGGGACGCACCGCTGGTAGGAGTCGGGCTCATCGGACTTGGCCGACGGATCGGCATCGTCCTGGCCGAGCATCTTGACGTAGCCGCCCAGAGGCAGCACATTCAGGCGATACTCGGTGGGAGACATCGGAATCTGGCCCGGATCTTCGCCGCGCTGGCGAGCAGCCGCAAGCTTCTCGAGATACTGCGGCTCGGTGGATGCGCGTCGAAAACCGATGCCCTTGCGATACGAGAGCAGTGCCGGCCCGAAGCCAACGCTGAAGGCAAGCACCCGGATCCCGGCCCAACGGGCGGCCAGGAAGTGCCCCAGCTCGTGCACCACGATGATCGCGCTGAACCCCAGCACCACAAGGAGCAAGTCAAACGCGGTGGAAAGCACACTCAGCACGGCACTCATGATCGACCCTTCTGACGCAGTCCCTATCCGACAACGACCCGATCGTAAGGCCCTGACCCGCGATGGACCCTGCCACGCACAGCCCATCCGATCAGGTCATCGGCACAGGTCTGACCGGCACCCATCGAACTCCGCATGCGGGGACACGAACGCTTGGCAAGCGGCGTCCTGTCATCCCCGGAACCAGCGGCAACCCCGCACGCCCCTCTCTCATCCCCAAAGACAGCAGCCCGGACAGACGCGTCCGGGCTGCTGACTGAAGGTTGAAATGCAGACCGGAAGACCGGCTCGCGAGATCACCCGGCGTACTTGACGCTGCAGCCGTACGGATCGGTCTGGGTCTTCTCGACGGCCTTGTTGGCAAGCAGCGCGTCGAGAGCGGCCTTGACGTAGTTCACGTCGCCAGCCTTGGTGCGATCACGGTTGTTGTCGATCGCGCCCTGATACGCGATCTTGCCCTCGGCGTCGATCACGAACATGTGCGGCGTGGTCTTGGCGCCGTACATCTTGCCGACCTTGCCGTCGGTGTCCAGCAGGATCGGATAGCCGATCTTGAACTCGGCGGCCTTCTCCTTGTTCAGCTTGGCCCCGTGGCCCTGCTTGCCCTCAGCGGAGGAGTTGATGGCGAGAAAGACCACGTTCTTGCTGCTGTACTGCTCGTGCAGGGTCTTGAACGTTGGGTTGACCTTGTGGTGCTTGACGACAAACGGGCACTCGGGGTTGAACCACTCCAGGACGACGATCTTGCCCTTGTGGTCGGCGAGGTTCACGGCCTTGCCGTCGAGATCCGTCAGCGTGAACGTCGGGGCGGCCTCACCGACCTTGACCCCGGCCTTGGCGTCGGACTTCTCGTCCTTCTTCTCCGCCTTCTGCTCGGACTTCTGCATCTTCTTGCCCCCGCTGGCCGGCGGCTCGGCAAAGGCCTGACCGGCGACCAGGCCGCCGATGGTCATGGTGCCAACGACCGCGAGAATGCCCAGAATCTTCGAAGATTTCATGCTCGTGCTCCTTGTAATGCAGGTGTTCCTGCGTGATCTGTCCGTCACGATGATGCGTTGATCGGTCAATCGCGTGCCCCGGGGCCACAAGCTCCGAGACGCGGTTTACCATGACTTCTTGGTCTTTTCGCGGTCGTTCGACGGTGCCGACGTGGTGCCAACCGGAACGTCGATCCAGTAATGTGCCACTGTTGAACCCACACTGGCCTCCTTGGGCCGGGTCACGGCAAGAACCCCCTTGAGCGATCGCTCATCCTCGTTTGGGGGATTGACCTTGAATGTCAGCACGCTCCCCTTCTTCAGGGTGGATTCGACCGGATCCTGAATACGGATGCTGTCGGTCAAAGGGTAGAACGCCAGTGACGTGGCCCCGGTTGCTGAAATCGTTGCGGAAAATCCGGAATCGCCGCCCGGTGTGATGGAGACCGTGGCCTCTGGGTTGGATTTCGAGAGCGGGATGGGGAGTGCTTCGCGGGTTGCGCGAATTCTTGTCTCGTCGGGGCTTGAAGTCGGGGCTTCCCCCGGCTGGCCCACTGGCAGCGTGATGCTGACCTCGGCGTCCTCTGGAACGCACATCTCGTGGCAGACCAGCCAATCGACCTTTGCACGAATGGTGACCGTTGAGCCGGGCTTGAGAGTGGGACTGATGGTGACTGGGACCAAGAGAATGACGTTGCCTTCGTAGATGTGATCGAGGATGTCGCCGGGCAGGACGTGGCGCTTGGGCGCGGGCCAGAGCATGGGCTGGACCGCGATGCCGTCGGGAAGCGTCCACTCGGCCTTGGGTTCGGTTCCGGAGTCGTTTCGCCCGTTCCAGTAGATGTGCCACTTGGGCTCAATGGTGAACGCCAGCCCCAGAGTGGCGGTGGAACCGGGAACCAGCCGAGCAACATCGGCGATGAGCGTGCAGGTTGCGTGGGGCTTGTCCGGGTCGCTGAGTTTGAATGCATCAAACTGGGCCATGGAATGCAGGGCCGGTGCGGCCACCGCCAGAAGCGCGACGCCAAGGGAATGTCCGATGCTCACGTGGGGGATTCCAGGGACACCAGTGATCGAATGATGATTCGCACGGGTATACCGGTGAGACAATGTCGGGTTGTTCAGATATGCTCCGATCCGACATGAGCACCCGCCGAACAGCGACACAGGGCCTGATTCTGACCATTCTCTCCACATTGGCGTTTGTGGGGTCTGGATGTTCGGACAACGTGAGTGATCGTGACATTGAGATGATCGATCTTGCCGCGGTGCGTGCGGCCATCGCGGATCCGGGCACCACGCGGCTGCTGGATCCCCGTTCGCCGGCGGAGTTTGCGCAAGGTCGGATTCCGACGGCGGTGAACATCCCGCTGGCAGACATTTCGGATCGCAAGGACGACATTGATCCTCGGCTGGCCCGATTCAAGGGGGTCATCGTGTACGGCAACGATCCGGGATCGGGCGTGGCTCGGGCGACGGCCAAGCGGCTGATGCGGAGCGGTCTCAAGGGGGTCAGGATGTTTGCGGGCGGGATCGCCGAGTGGCGGACGGCGGGGCTGAAGCTGGAGGCCGACGCACCCAAGCCGAGCGTTTCGGAGGCCGCACCGGCTCCGTCGGGTGGGTCGTCTGGAAGCGGATTCGGGAAGCCCCCCACTTCGACGCCAGCGGATGGGGTCAAGTGAACACGGCGCGCGGGCGCCGCTTGCGTGAGCACGGGAGATGACCATGTCGACGGACGGATTCGAACCTCTACACAAGCGGACGTACTCCAGCGTGGTCGCCTGCGTCGGGAACACTCGGCTGGTTCGGCTGAACCGGGTGATTCCTGCTGGCGGCGCGGAGGTGGTGGTGAAGCTGGAGTTCGACAATCCGCTGGCGAGCGTGAAGGACCGGATCGGGAACGCGATGGTGGAGGCGGCCGAGCGTGCGGGGACGATCCGGCCGCGGGGGACGAGGGGCGTGGACGATCCCGGGACGCACATCATCGAGCCCACGAGCGGGAACACGGGGATTGCGCTGGCGTTCGTGTGCGCGGCGAAGGGGTATCGGCTGACGCTGGCGATGCCGGAAACGATGTCGCTGGAGCGGCGTGCGCTGCTGAAGCAGCTCGGCGCGGAGCTGGTGCTGACGCCTGGGGAGAAGGGGATGCGTGGGGCGGTGGCGCGTGCGGCGGAGCTGGTGGAGCAGACGCCGGAGGCGTGGATGCCGCAGCAGTTCGAGAATCCTGCGAACCCGGCGGTGCACGAGGCGACGACGGGCCCGGAGATCTGGGCGGACACGGGCGGGAGGGTCGATGCGATCGTATCGGGGGTTGGGACCGGTGGGACGATCACGGGGGTGACGCGGTACATCCGACGGCTGCATCCGGAGTTCAAGGCGATCGCGGTGGAGCCGGTGACGAGTCCGGTGATCTCCGGGGGTCAGCCGGGGCTGCACAAGATCCAGGGGATCGGGGCGGGGTTTGTGCCGAAGAACCTGGACACGTCGCTGCTGAGCGGCGTGGAGCTGGTGAGCAACGACGAGGCGTTTGAGTGGGGCCGCCGGCTGGCGCGTGAGGAGGGGATTCTCGGCGGGATCTCGACGGGCGCGAACGTGTGCGTGGCGGCGCGGCTGGCGGCGCGGCCTGAGTACAAGGGCAAACGCATCGTGACCATCGCCTGCTCGTTCGGCGAGCGGTACCTCAGCACGCTGCTGTTTCAGCAGGGATGAGCCAAAGGAGCGCTGGGGAGAGCCGTCCGGGCTCATTGGTGCTCGAGGAGAGCGCACAATCGCCCGCGCGCATGGGGCCGGGTTTGGGATGCCGACGGAGATCGT
>DHLW01000111.1:37004-37300 GCA_002405485.1 Phycisphaerales bacterium UBA4658 | reverse complement strand
CACCCCGTCCCTACCCCACTCGCCCACCCCCCTATCCCCCCCCATCACCATCCCCACGCCGTCCCAGCACGAGTCCGATGGCCCACCAGTTCCGGGTGGCCCCAAAGACGCCAGGAACTCTCCCAACACCCGGGCATCAACCAAACCGGCCGGTGACATACTGCTCGGTCTCGGGGAGCTGCGGCCGCTGGAAGATCTCCGCGGTTCGCCCGTACTCGACCAGCCGGCCAAGGTACATGAACGCGGTGAAGTCGCTCACCCGGGCCGCCTGGTGCATGTTGTGGGTGACGATGATC
>DHLW01000111.1:22953-36843 GCA_002405485.1 Phycisphaerales bacterium UBA4658 | reverse complement strand
GCACGGCTCGTCCATCAGGATCACCTCGGGCTCGACCGCGATGGCCCGGGCGATGCACAGGCGCTGCTGCTGACCGCCGGACAGCGCAAGGGCCGAGTCCTTCAGTCTGTCCTTGACCTCTTCCCAGAGCGCGGCGGCCCGAAGCGACCGCTCGCAGGCCTCGGCCAGAACGGACTTGCGCCGCTCGCCGTCGATGCGCAACGGATAGATCACATTCTCGAAGATGCTCATCGGGAATGGATTGGATTTCTGGAAGACCATCCCGATCCGTTTGCGAAGATCGATCACGTCGACGTCCGGGGCATAGACCGGAAGTCCGTTGATCAGGATCTCGCCCTCAGTCCGAACCCCGTCCACGAGGTCGTTCAGTCGGTTGATCGATCTCAGCAATGTCGACTTCCCGCACCCCGACGGCCCGATGAGCGCGGTCACTCGATGCCGCGGGAAGTTCATGCCGATCTTGAACAACGCCTGCTTCCCGCTGTAAAAGAGGTTGAACGCCTCGACCCGGACGACGGCCTCGTGCGAGGCGACGTCCTTGTGGATGCGGGGTTCAAACGGCCGCCCCTCGCGGATCGCCTCGATCCCGGAGGCGACGGGCTGCCTGCCGGCGAGGGTCGAGGAGTGCCCCGAACCCGGCCCCGCGGACACGCCCTCCGTAGGTGTCGCGGCGAGACTCACGGCGACGGGCCCGGCTTTGGGCAAAAGGGTGGCCGCCGTCGGCTCGTCATTTCCCGCGGCCTTGGGCAGCAGCGTTGCCCGAGTCGGATCCTCACCCCCAACCGGTGAGCCGGGACCTCGCGTCGAAGATGGTGGCATTGCGCGTGCGTCCATGGTCATGCCTGGGATTGATCCTGACGAGTCGCGAGTTGCATCTTAGAACGCTCCGCCGATGAACTTGTTCCGCAGGCGAGCCCGAATCCGGATCGCCGTCAGGTTCAGAAACAGCACGATGCACACCAGCACCAGGGTGGTGGTCCAGACCAGCGGCCGTGCGGCCTCGGAGTCCGGGCTCTGGAACCCGACGTCGAAGATGTGGAAACCCAGATGCATGAAGGAGTTCTCCAGATGCAGGAACGGCGGGTGCTGGCTCACCAGCAGCTCCGGCGCGAGCTTGACGGCGCCCACGAGCATCAGCGGAGCCACTTCGCCCGCGCCACGCGCCATGGCCAGGATCATCCCGGTCATGATGCCCGGCATGGCGCGGGGGAGCACGATCCTGCGGATGGTCTGCCATTGGCTCGCGCCACATCCGTACGACCCCTCTCGCATCGTCCGCGGGACCGCCGCGATCGCCTCTTCGGGCGCCACGATCACCACCGGAAGCGTGAGCAGGGCCAGGGTCAGCGCGGCCCACAGCAGCCCGCGCGTGCCGAACGTCGCCGCGGGGCGATACTCGAAGAGTCCGTGGAAGTACGGAGTGCCCACCATCAGTCCCACCGCGCCCGCCGCGGCGCTCAGCCACGTGACCCCCGCGAAGATCACAAGCCACTTCTGGACCGTGGTCGCTTCACGCCCCGGCTTCGGCCGGCCATACAGGCCCATCGCCACGGCGAACATCACGACAATCCCAACACCACCCGCCCCAAGCCACCATACACCCCGCGACGCGACCAGTTCCGGGTTCGGGCCCCGATCGATGTACGCACCGAGCGTGTAGCAGAAGAACCCGAGCCCGAACACGCCATAGACGATGCTCGGCACGCCCGCCAGGTTGTTCACGCAGATCCGGACGATGGAGATGAGCGGCCCCTGCTTGGCGTACTCGCGCATGTACAGCGCGGCCACGACGCCCAGCGGCACGACCAGCACGCTCAGGAGCAGCGTCAGCAGGACCGTGCCGAAGATGACCGGAAAGATCCCGCCTTCGGTGTTGGTGTTCCGCGGCTCATCAAAGAGGAACTCGCGCCAGCGATCCACGTACACCTTGAGCTTGCCCCAGAACGTCAGCGTGTTGGGCTCGACCCAGCGCACCACGCTCGACAGTCGCATCGGCTGGTCGGGCGCGGTGGACGTGGTCGGCGCAAAGCGCCCGGATTCGACATCCCGGACAATCAGCCGGATCTCGCTGTCGACCGCGTCGATCTGCCTGATGCGGTCCAGCACACGCTGATACTCCGCGTTGAGTTCATCCGAGCGGACGCGATACTGCTGCTCGGCCTGCAGCAGTTCGGGCCGGGTGATGCTCGAGGCCTGCCAGGGCTGCTCAAGCCATGCCGCCAGCCCCGCGCCGCAGGCCAGGACCCACGCCCCAACCACCACCAGCCGACGCTGGGGCGTGATGCTCCCGGGAACATCCATCATCCGCATGAGCCGACGCGTCAGCCACACCGCGACCACGGCGAGCAGAACCGCGACCGCGAACATCCCCCACCACGCGTTCTTGGAGACCACGGGCCCCTGCCCGGCCTCCGCTCTCCTCAGCGAGATCTTGGCCTGCTCGAACGACTGCCGCTCCTGCTCGAGCTGCCGATTGATCTCGCCCACCTCGCCCTTGCTCAGATACGCGATCTGGCGGACTCGAGCGACCGCCTCGGCATGGGGCTCGCGGATGCTGGACCAGAGACCCTGGCCGCCGCTCGCCTCGGCGAGCACCTCGCTGGCCGGGGCCTGGCCGTCGGTTGGCACCGGTCGCCGCTCCACGCGCTCGGCGATGCCGATCCAGAGTCCCCAGTTGTTGTTCCGCTCCAGCAGCACCGCAGCCGGATCACGAGCCGAGGACTTCACCTTGTACAGCTCGATCCACTCAAACGGCTCGCCCCGGATCTCCTTGTTGCCGATGCGGTACAGCGTCCGCATGGGCCTGCCCTGGTCGTCGAACGCCCCGTCAATGAACGCGGCTTTCTCGCTCTTGAGACGCTCGATCGCCGCACGGTCCGTGTCCTGCGGAACAAACGGCTCGGTGGCCATCGGCATGCCCATGACGGTGCGGCCGTCGATGAGCGTGAGCGTGTCGATCGGCCTGGGCCAGAACGTCCTGGATCCCTGGTACACCGTCACCCCCAGGAGAGCGACGATCATGAGCACGCAGATCGACATCGCCATGCCCGTCAGCCAGACCACCGGCTCGCCCCGCGCCGACAACGGCGTCGAACGCGATCTCGGAGATCGCAGCTTGCCACTCACGCCGGCCTGCGCAGCGCCCGCGGCGTCGGGCAGACGCGCGGGCGAGATCTCGGTCATGGGCTCGGTGATCTGACTCATCTCGATCGGCCGGTCATAGACCGGCGGCCCTCCTTCGGAAGCGCTGTCGAACGACCTCCGCCACGGTGTTGACCACGAAGGTCATCACCAGCAGCACCAGCCCGCACAGGAACAGCACGCGGTAGTGCGTCGAATCCACCGGAGCCTCGGGCAGTTCCACCGCGATGTTCGCCGCCAGCGTCCGGAACCCGCTGAACATGCTCACGTCCATGCTCGGGGTGTTGCCCGTCGCCATGAGCACGATCATGGTCTCGCCCGCCGCCCGGCCAAGCCCGATCATGCACGCCGAGAAGATCCCGCTGGCCGCCACCGGCAGCACGACGCGCACGGCGGTCTGCCACCGCGTCGCCCCCGCACCGAGCGACGCCGAGCGAAGCGAGGGCGACACGGCCGACAACGCATCCTCGCTCACCGTGTAGATGATGGGGATGATCGCAAAGCCCATGATGATCCCGACCACCAGACTGTTCCGCTGGTTGAACGGGCCCATGAACGAGTCCCGCGCGTCCATCCCGGCCCAGGACAGGGTGAGAGCCCCGAGGGCCGCGAAACCCACCGCACACGCGAGCACGCAGAGGAACTTGACCAGCTCAAGCACCGCCGCGGCAGTGCCCACGCGCCGCTCCGCTTGTCGATCCAGGATCGGATCCACCAGCCGGCCCTTGGCGATGACGCCGAGCGCCGCACCGGGGGCGATGAGCAGCACGAACCACCCGGGCCAGGCGCCGCCGATGATCCCGTCCAGCCACAGCCGGATGTCGGCGCGTCGCAGGTTGTTCACTTCCACGATCGACGCGATGCGCTCGTCTTTCAGCGATCCGGTCGGACGCACGACCTTGCCGTTGCGCCAGTACAACCCACGCTCACGCAGACGCGACTGCTCATCACTGGTGAGCGTCGATTTGGTGCCGACCCAGTCCGGGATCAGCTCCGGCGGAGCGGGCTCCACCGACCCGGCCATCACCAGCAGCTCCATCGGCGAGGGCGAGAACAACGCACGTTCGACCGCTCGCCCGATCGGCACGCTGGCCAGCAGCCCAAAGATCGAGACCCCAAGCACGAGCAGGAAGTGCCGGCCGCTGCTCAGCCGAGTCGTCACCCGGATCGGAAGCATCTGGAACACGTACGCCGCGATCAGCACCGCCACCGGCACCACAAGCAACGCCATGAGCACGCTGGCCAGAAAGTCCCTGGCAAACGGCGCCACGATCAGGGCCGCCACGAATCCGAGAACCACCGACGGGAGCGACGCCATCGTCTCCACCACCGGCTTGACACGGTTTCGCACCGCCGGGTGCAGCATCTCGCTCGTGTACAATGCCGCAAGAATCGCCAGCGGCACCGCGAAGATCATCGCGTAGAACGTCGCCTTGAGCGTGCCCCACACCAGCGGCGTCAAGCTCAACTTGGGCTCCGCGCTGTCCTCGCCCGACGACGACTGATAGGTGAAGCTCGGCTCACTCTCTCCTTCGTACCACACTTTGCCAAACAGACTCGACGCGCTCGCCTCGGCGTGCCCCGGCTCCAGCGACCAGACCTGGTACGCCCCGCTCCCCATGAGCATCACCACCGCGTCGCCCTTGGGGGTGATCTCCGCCGACACCACGCGGCCCGGTCCGCCACCGGCTTTGGAGTCTCCTGGCAACCCGGTCGATGCCACGAGCTTGCCGCTGGTCATGTTCCGGACGATCGCGCGGCCCTTCTCATCGCCCACCACGAACGACCGATCCCGAAGCGCTACGCCAAGAGCAGTGATCGCCGTCTCGCCCGGTCCCTCGGGCTCATGGGCGAGCACGAGCGAGCGCTGATCCGGCGTCTGCACCCCCGGAGTCCGCACCACAAACAGGGCGAGCACCCGGCCCTGGCTCGTTCCCAGCACCAGCGTCTTGGCACCAAGCAGCATCGTCGCCGACGTGAGCTTCTCGTCGGCCCGGGTGACTCGGATCTCGTCGGCGGGCTTCACCACGTCCTCGCCGTCGGACCCGCGCATGATGGCGAATCGACGGACCCGACCGTCGGCATACGGCACGAGCACGTCCGCACCGTCACCGGTCACGAACAGCCCCTTGGGCGGTCGGTCGCCCTCCTGCGTGAACTCAAACGGGCTGGACTGCAGCGAGACCCGCGGCGTCCCGCCACCCAGCGGCCGAATCGTCGACACCCGGTCCAGCTCCGCGCCCTGCTCTCGCACCGCCGCGATGAGATCCACCCCGCTGTTTCCGCCCGGCCGATAGTCCACAAGCCGAATCGCGCCAGACCCGCTCTTGAGCTCCGCCGGCTCCTGCATCTCGGCCCGAACCGTCACCCGGCGCCATCCCTCCAACGTGGTCCGTTCGATGTACGCGGACCCGTCCACCATCCGGTCCCCCACCGCCATCGCCTTCATCGCCGGCGAGGCCGAGTCGACCCGAAGGAACTCCGCGTCAAACCCGATCGAGCCAATCTGGACGGATCCGTTGCCGAGCCCGAAGGCCACGCCCCCAAGCTGCCGCGCATAGCTCCACGCCGTGACCGTCTGGCCTTCGGGCACGAGCCGGCGCTCGAAGAGCACCTCGCCGGTCGGGAGAAACACCCCGCGGAGAACCCCGCTTGGCGACACCACCGCCGTCATCCCGACGTATTCATCGGTCTGCGTGAACAGCACGGGCTCGGCAAGCGACGCCGTGCCCGAGGTTGCCAGCGTCACCTGCCCCCCGCGAAACAGCGGGAGCACGGCCACCACCAGCACGAGCATGATCGCCAAGACCGCCGCGATCACGCCCAGACCGCCCACCGTGATCGTCGTCCGAGCCACCTGCTCGATCACCCGGACCTTGGCCGATGTCCGACGACGGGGCTTGGACGGCTCCGGCTGCACCGAGGAGGTTGGAGGTTTCGAAGACTCGGACATCGCTCGGTTCATCACCAAAGTTCTGGACCCACGAGCACTTTACCAGCTTTGACCGGCCGACGACGACCCCCGCTCACACCCATGCGTCCACCTGACAAAGAAATGGGCGACCAACTTCCGCCGGTCGCCCTTCGATGATGCGATTCTGGACGGTTCGGCGGGCGGATTACAGCCCCGCCAGGCCGCACTTCTTCAGGTCTTCGTTCGCGATCTGCGACGTGACCGGGAAGTACCCGTCCTTGATCACGCCTTCCTGACCCTGCTTGGAGAAGATCATGCGGATGAACTCGGCCCGCAGCGGCTCCATCTGGGTCCCCGGCTTGTGGTTCACCACCACGTACAGGAACCGGCCAAGGGGGTAGGTGCCCGCATAGGCGTTCTCGGCGTTGGCCTCAAAGGCCTTCTCGCCCTTCTTGGCGGCGATCTTGACGGCCTTCACGTCCGCGGTCTTGTAGCCGAGACCCGAGTACCCCATGCCGAACTTGTCGCTGGCCACGGCCTGCACGACCGCGGACGAACCGGGCTGCTCCTTCACCGACGGCTTGAAGTCCTTCTTGCCAAGCGCGTGCTCCTTGAAGTACCCATAGGTGCCCGACGCCGAGTTCCGACCGTACAACGCGATCTTCTGCGTCGCCCAGGCCGGATCCTTCACGCCCACGTCGCCCCAGGTCATCTCCGGCCCATCGACCGAGAAGATCTTCTTCAGATCGTCCATGGTCAGCTCGGCGATCGGATTGTCCTTGTGCACATAGACGCCCAGCGCGTCCACCGCCGTCCGCAGCGCCACCGGCTTGTACCCGAACTTCTTCTCAAACGCGTCGATCTCCGAGCCCTTCATATCTCGGCTCATCGGGCCGAACTGCGCCTGACCCTCGATCAGCGCCGGAGGAGCCGTCGACGAGCCCTTGCCCTCGATCTCGACCTTCACGGCCGGATAGAACTTCTGGAAGGCCTCGGCCCAGTGCGTCATCAAGTTGTTCATCGAGTCCGACCCGATGCTCTTGATCGATCCGGACACACCGGAGACCGCCTTGTAGTCGGGGATCTTGGTGTCCACCTCAACCTTGGTCTGAGCAAGGGCCGACACGGACATCATCGCGACCGTCGCCGCCCCGACCGCACACACCGAGAAAAACCGCTTCATTCAAAGTCCTCCTTGGAGAGCGCATCCGCTCAACTGCGCTTCGCACCGACCCACCCACCTTGGCCGTCTTCGTCCGGCCCACAGGTTCCGAATCGTTGACCGCACAGACCGAAAGTGTGCGAACGAAACATGAATGTTCTGTAAAGCACCCTCGTCTCAGTCCGCAAAACAGGGACTTCCGACAATCCATCGGCCCACGGGAAAACCCTTGTCCGCCCAAGCTCCCCGTGCCTCGGGCACGGGGCGGAAACGGCTCCGATTCGAGCGCAATGAAAAACGGGTGCGATCCGAGGATCACACCCGTGAAGGTGACATGGACACGTCCGGACGTGAACGTCAGATGATCGTCGACAGCGGCGTGGTCAGGCCGATGGGCGAACCGACCGCCGACCAGCCGCCGTTGAGGAACAGGTCGTAGTGGGTCATGCTGGCGACGAAGGGCGTCGCGCTGTCCAGGACGAGACTGAACGCCGTCGGTCCCGGGCGGCCGAGGATCGCCGGGAGCTGATCGATCGAGACGAACGCGTACGAGCCGGCGTTGACGCGGAACGTGGTGGTGGCCGTCGGAGAGCCGTCGGCGAACAGGATTCTCGCGCTGACGTCGATCGACACCTGCGAGGGGTTGAACAGGCCGAGCTGCTCGATGTAGGTGATGCCCGCGAACGCCGGGTTGATGAACAGGTCGCCGAAGAAGAACTGCCGAGCGGCGAACGTGGCCGTGGTCGTGAAGTTCGCGTCGCCGCGCTGGTACTCGTTCACGCTGAAGGTGACGCCGACGTTCGAGGAGTAGCTGATGCCGGCGGTCTGGCCCGGGATGAGGCCCAGGTCGCTCAGCGGCAGGGAGAACTGCCTGCCGGGCTGAACGTTCACGACCCGGACCACGCGCGGGATGTCCGTGCGGGCGTAATCGGCGATGATCGTGACCACCGCCGTGTTGGAGTTCGTGTTGAGGATCGACAGGTTGCTGACCACGCCCGCACCCGACGAGACGTTGGTCACGACGCCTCGCGTCGCGCCGCCGTCGGCGTCGCCGAGAAGGCCGTCGCCGCCGTTGCGCTGCAGGTTGTAGCTGGAGAGCGAGGCGACGATGGGCTGATCGGAGGTGATGCGAACACCAAACCGCCCGGTCCGCGGGACGCGAGCGTCGGCGTCGATGTTGACGCCGCCGCGGCGCTTGCCGTCGACCGACTGGCTGAAGGTGAACGTGCCGCCGTCCTGGTAGAACAGCGTGATGTTCAGGTTCGCCGCGACGTTGCCGGGGTTGTAGAACAGCAGGAAGTCTCGGAAGGCGTTGCGATCCTTGTTCACCTCGGCAAACGTCCACGTGGACGAGACGCGGTTGGTGAAGCTCTCACCGATCGACGCCGAGAAGTCGTAATGGCTGAACGTCGCCCCAAGCGGACCGGTGGAGCGAATCTCCAGGGCGTAGGGCACGCCCACGCGGACGAGCGCGGCGGCGAGGTTGTTGCGCGTCGTCACGGTCAGGCCGCCGCGGCTGTTGGCCGGAATGTTCCCGGTGAAGATCGGGGTGTCGGGATTGTCGCCCACCTCGTACCGCGCAAACACCTGGTAGTCGACGGCGAAGTTGTTCGGGTTGACGATCGGGACGAACTCGTCGATCGTGGCCCCCGCGAAGCCCTCGGGGAAGTACAGGAAGTGCTCCAGCGGCTGCGTGGCCACACGGAGCGTGTACGTCCCCGTCGCGGCCCCGACGGGCTCGACCAGCACGTAGTAGAACTCGCTCGCGTTCGCGGTGAATCGGACCGCCGCCGTCGCCCCGAGGATGCCCGCCGAATCCGACAGAATGAGCACCCGCGAGGAGTTGAAGACCTTGATCTGACCGTCCACCAGCCCGCCCGGCGGCGTCGTGAGCTGGATCTCCAGCAGCCCGCTGCCCGCCACGTTGAGGCGGAACAGGTCCGTGTCCCCGGACGTGTTGATGGCCCCGGTGATCGCGCCGGCCCCCGTTCGCGCGTCGGTGCCGATCACGGCCCGTGCGTCGGCGTCGTTGAACTCGCCGGCGTTGGGGAAGTCGTCGGGCTGCGGGCCCGGGCCGCCGCCGCCCGGCACCGAGCTGGTGATGGTCACGGAGTACGACCCGACCGCACTGGCGCCGCTCGCCGATGTGGAGGCAAGCACCAGCACGAAGTAGCGGCCCGCGACGGCGTTGAAGTTCACCGACGCGGAGTCGCCGTTTCCATTGGCGTCAAACTGCAGCACCTGCGAGGCGTTGAAGATGATGATCCGCGGGTTGAGACTCGACTGCGGAGTCGTCACCCGCACCGTCGCCGGGCCCGCAGCAAGCGCGTCGAACCGGAACAGGTCCGAATCCCCCGTCGGCACCAGCAGACCGGCGATCGACCCCACGCCGTTCACGCTCGACAGGGAGATGTTCGTCGCGCCGGAGAAGTCCCCCGGAGCCGGCGTCGAAGTGCCCGGCGTCGGGAGGAAGTCGTCGATCGGATCGGTGTTCACGCTCAACGTGTACGCGCCCGTATCGGTTGCGCCGCCGGGAATCGGCGTCGGGAGCGACACCAGCACGTAGTACTGCTGGCCCTGCTGCACGCTCGGCAGGGTCGCCGTGATCATGCCCGCCGAGGACATGAACGTGACGCCGACCAGCGGCGCGTTGTTCCCATCCAGAATCGTCAGGTTCAGCGCCAACGTCGAGCCGACGGCCCGGCTGAGGATCACCCGGCCAGAGCCCGTCGAGGGCGCGGTGAAGCGGAACAGATCGTTGTCGGTGTTCAGTTCGATCGCGCCCGTCGCCGACCCGCTGGCCGTGAAGTTGATCTGATCCAGCGTCAGATCGATGATCGTCCCCGACGGGAAGTCGATCCGGTTCGGATGATCATCCGTCGGGTTCACGTTCACCGACAGCGTGTACCGGCCGAAGTTCGTGATCGGATCCGACGCGCGGACCACCACGTAGTACGTCCGGCCCGGGGTCACCGAGAACGTCGTCTCCGAGTTCACGTTGCTCGCGCTCAGATCGTCGTTGCGGCCGACGAGCAGGAACACGTCCAGACCCGCGCCATCCTTGCCGATCTCATACACCAGCACCGACGGATCGAACGTCGTGTCCACGCGGTCGACACGCACCGTCGCAAACTCGTGCGCCTCGGCGACGAAGCTGTAGATGTCCTGATCGTCCGACGCCTCGATCGTGCCCTGGGTCGCCGCGATCGCCCCAGACGCGCCCGGCCGCCCGAACAGCCCCAGGAACCGGTTGAGCTGCAGCGGTGAGGCGTTCGCCCAACCCGGCGTGGTGTCGTCCAGGTCGTTGGGGGTCGAATCGGAGAACGGCTGATCGTCGGTGGCCACCGGCATGGTCACGTTCAGCTCGTACCCGCCCTGGCTCGCCGTGCCGTCCACCACCGCGAAGTAGCGTTCGCCCTTCTGCACGGCGAACGTCGCGGTCGCCGCCTGCCCGGGAGAGCCCGCCGCCGTCGCGACCTGGTTCACGTTGCCGGTCACCACGTCGAACTGGAAAATGCGGACCCGCGGCGCCAGCAGCGGACTGGTCGGATTCACCCGCACCGAGGCCTGGCCCCGCTCCAGCGTGTAGAACTGGAACGTGTCGGCGTCGTTGGGATTCGCGAACGGTCCGGTCGTGATGTTCTGCACGATGCCCGAGATGGACCCCGTGCCCGTGGTCACGTTGATCGGCACCGGCGTGCCGCCCGCCGCGGTCAGCAGCGTCGGCGAGAACCCGTCCGGGAAGTGGTCGTCCACGCCGTTGAGCGACGGGGTCGTGTTCAGAATGAGGTCGTACGCTCCGGTGGCGAAGCGGTAATCAACCTTGTCCGGGTCGTTGGCAAACAGGGCGCGGAACGCGCTCTCGACCTGGATGAAGTACGTCTTGCCGCGCTCCACCGGGAAGACCAGCCGCGGATCGCTCCGCGTGAAGAACCGCACCCCGGTGTCGCCCGGCGGATCGGCCGTCGGCGGCTGCACATCCAGGTCGAACGCCGCGGTCGGGACGAACTCGCCCTGCGGGCTCGCCGCCGGGTTCGAGTCGGAGTACCCAAGCTGCACCTGATCGTTGTCGAACACGCGGATCGCCGCGTGCAGCGGGCTGTCGAACGTCTTGGCCGCGCCAAAGTCGTTGACCACGGTGTTCGTCAGCACGTTGGTGATGATCTCGCGGAACGCGGAGGTGATCCCCTTGGTCGCGATGCGGATCTCCGCCGCTCCGTCGTTCACGGCGCGGAACTTGTAGATGTGCGTCTCATTGGGCTGCGAGATGATCGAGAGATCCTGCAGCCGCTGGATCGACAGGCCGCCCGGCGTGAGCACGAACGCGCCCGTCGTATACGCCGAGGGGTTGCCCCCAAGCGGATCAAGGAAGTTGTGCCCCTGACCGCGCCCATTGGGCGTGATCTCCGGCGCGTTGGCAAACTGTCCGGCGCCCGGGGGCGTCGCATAGGTCACATCCGGGGCGATGTTGGATCCCGTGCCGTCCACCGGCGGGTGGGCATCGGTCGTCACGTTGAGCGTGTACCGCCCGGTGCCGCCGTTCCCGAAGACCTCGACGTAGTACACCTCGCCGCCCCAGACTTCGAACGTCAGCGCGCCCTGCACGCCGGGAGCGCCCGAAGGATCGAGCGAACCCGCCGGATTGGGGAACGGCGGGGCGATCGTCTCGTTCGTATACACCAGGTTCCGGTTCGAGTCGAACACGCGCACGCGCCCGTCGAACCGCCCGTCGAACCCGGGGCTCAGCGTGATGCTGGCGCGCGTCGCCGCACGCTCGCGACGGTCCCACTGCCCGGCCACGCCGTCGGCAAACGCCGAGAGCGCAAACACGCTCGTCGTGACCGCAACCGGCGGCGCGTCCGAGAGGCCGTCGACGCCCGACTGCATGTTGAACCAGTCCGGACCCATCTGCCCCACGAAGAACCGGGCCACGCGGTTGGCGTCGTTCCCGTTGATCTGCGTGAAGTCCCCGCCCGCGTAGAGCACCTCGTATCCCGGCGTGTACACCGGCTCGGCGGGGGTGCCCGTGGTGCCGTCCTCGAACGCCGTCAGCGCCCGCACAGGACCGTTGGTCGCGAACGTGTCCGAGTAGGCCTCGGTCTGATCCATGAACGCCACATAGCCGTTGGCCGCGTTGGCGCTGCTCTGTCCACCCAGGGCCAGGACCGCGAGCGTGCCGGTGTTGACGCCGTCGGTCGTCGGGCGATGCACCGCCATGGAGAGCACCGGGCCGCCCGGTGTCGGGCGCGGTTGCAGGGCCGTCGCACGCGAGGTGTCGTAGCTCTGCAGGAACACGCCGCCCGTGAAGCTGCCGCCGACGTACAGCCGCGCCGGCGTGTCCACCGGCGGGTTGCCCGTCTGCGCGGGCGAGTCGTAGACCGCCAGCGCGTTGACCGTGCCGTTGACGCCGGTAATCGCGGCGAACGCGAACGGCGTCGCCGGATCGGAATCCGCCCGGCCCCAGCGCACCAGATTGTTCGACGTGCCCGTGAACGAGCCGCCGATGTACACGCCCGCGGGCGCGTCCGGCGGAGCCATGCCCATCGGGGGCGTGGGCGGCTGTGGCGGGTCATACACCGTGAGCGCAAAGACGCCGCCGGTCGGCCCGGCCGTGACGCCACCGCCGAACGCCGTGCCGATCGGGCCGCCCGTCAGCAGATTGGCGCCCAGCGCACCGACGTTGTTCCGCGCCGCACCGTTGATCTGCGTGAAGCGTCCGCCGATGATGAGCTCCGGCGTGTCGCTCGTATCCCCGCCCGCATTCGGAGCGACGTTGAACGTCGTGAACGCGAACACAGGGCCGTTGGTCGTGACGTTCGCGAGCGGATTGCCCAGCGCGTCATACCCGTACGTTGTGTCCCAGATGTAGTCGCCCACGTTCGGATTGAACACGCGGAACGCGATGTTCGATGCCGCCGCGTCGTTGACACGCGTGAACTGTCCGCCCGCGGCCAGCACCGGCCGCAGCGGCCCGCTGCCGTCGGGATCCCAGGCCGTGTACGCAAACACCGGACCATTGAAAGGTCCATCGATGGTGACCGTGGGGTCCGGATTCGCCGGGTCATCCTGACGGGCCACACCGCTGTGCCACCACGTCCCGGCGTCCCAGATCGACGCGTTGCTGCGTATCACCGGGTTACCGGTTCGCCGATCGTTCCCGGCGGTGAGGAAGTTCCCGCCCACATACAGGGCCGAGCCCTGGTTCCCGTCGTCTCCGCCGAACCGCCCGAGCTGGCTCACCGGCGCAACGAACTGGAACAGATCGCTGTCGCCGCCGCGGAACAGACGACCCGTGGCCACACCGTTCTGCACCCAGGCCCGGTCCCCAAGCGGATTGCCGAACGCGTCGGTCAACTGCGTCGGCGCCGCAAACCGGATCGGCGTCGCCAGGTTCCAGTCCAGCGAGTTCGTCGGCGGCGTGTTGATGTGATCGTCAACCGGCTGGTTCTCATCGAAGGTGTGCTGCGCCTCCACCAGCACCTGCACGCCGCCGTCCGCGGCGTTGTCGAAGTCCTCGATCACCAGGAAGTACTGCTCCCCGCCCTCGATCGGCACCACGAGCTGCGCAAACCCGTTGCCCTTGTTGAAGTCCACGGACTGACCA
This sequence comes from Phycisphaerales bacterium UBA4658, assembly GCA_002405485.1. GTDB lineage: Bacteria > Planctomycetota > Phycisphaerae > Phycisphaerales > UBA1924 > UBA4658. The sequence goes on along the minus strand of DHLW01000111.1, from coordinate 23,022 downwards.
GCGGAGTTGAAGATCCGCACCGCCGGCTGCGTCAGCGGCGGAATCAGCCCCACCGGCACGGCGGCCCCC
>DHLW01000111.1:15202-22832 GCA_002405485.1 Phycisphaerales bacterium UBA4658 | reverse complement strand
ACCGAGATGATCCCAACGCCCGTGCCCTGTGCCGTGAACGTGAACAGCAGCGTGCCGCCGCCCGGAGGCGTGGCAACCGGCGCCGGCGGCGGCCCCGGCGGAACCGGAAGCGTCGCGGGAATGGGCGTCACCACGGCCGGATCGGTCTGGCCAAGTCGCGTCTGCGGGTCGATGTCCAGCACCGTCGCCTCGGTCTGCACCGAGACCACCAGTTGACCAAGCGACACGCCACCGGCCACCGGATCGCGCAGGTCATCGGCGCGGACACGCACATAGAACACCTGCGAAGGAGCCGACCGCACGGTCAGGAACGAATCCGTCAGACGTCCCGCGTCCTGATCCTGGCGAAGGAAGCCACGCAGCGTGCTCTGATTCGCCTGCGACCCGTACACGTCCAGGTGCGGGTTCAACAGCGTGTTGTCCACCGAGTTGGCCTTGAAGATCGCCACCGAGTCCGCCGTGGCGGCGGGCCGAGTCTGCACCCTGTAGATGACGTCTTCCTGCCGGAACTGGATGCTCGCCGCAAATGCCGCGTCGCCGATCCGCCCGTCGTTCGGATTCGTGTTCACCGGCATCTCGAGCGTCGAGGCGTCCACAAACACGCGGTAGTTGCCCGTCGCAGTCCGACCCGCCCCGATCGTCGCGTCGGCACGCACACGGACGTAGTACGTCGCCCCGACATCGGCCTCGAAACCCGCCCACCCGTCGGGCGCCTGTCCGCCACCCAGGCCGGTGGACAACGTCCCGTTGTTGCTCCCGCTCGTGATGAGCGTGCCGTTGTTGTCGTAGATCTCGATCCGCGTGTCCAGCGTGCTGTTGCGGCTGATCGTGTCGGCAAACACCGACACAAACTCCCGCGTCCGCGTGCCCGTCGCCGGCACCACGAACCGGAAGAGATCGCCGTCATCTCCCGCCGAAATCGTCCCGTCCGCCTGACCGCGACCGCGCAGCTTGTTCGTCTCCGCGGCCCCCGTGTTCAGCGTGATCGCCGTTCCCTGCCCGGGCACCCACGGCGACGGAAGCCGCACGTGATCCCCATCCAGCATCAATCGGCTCTCGAGCTGCTCGATCCCCGACCATGCCCGCCCCGCGGAACGCACGATCTCACGAGGAGATGCATCCTGACGAACCAGACCCTGGCCTCGAGAGGCCCGGGAACGAGAAGTGAACACTCGACGAAGCGGATTCAGGTCGGTCATCTCGGGCTCCAGCACCCAGCATTCGTGCAGATCAAACGGAAGCGTCTCTACTTCTATACGACGCGGCTACGTGAGCCATGCCCAAACACGGATTTGGGCAGACACAACGAAGCCGCGGCCTGACCCGACGCACGCGCTGCCTCTGCCGCGCGCCGAGCCAAGCACCCAGTCTCACCCCCCCACCGTTCCCCAACACACCAGCCAGAAACCCCGCTGATTCCTCCCCAAGACGCCCGCGACACACGTGCGATCGCGATTCGGCTGGGGCATGCCAACGGTTCCCGAATCGTCCTCCCCACAGCCTGGGGACGTCCGGACGACCCGGGCAAACAGAATAGCAATCTCCTTTCCCGACTGCTCGCCCCCAGGGGGGGCCTTCCCCATCTTCCCACACCGGACTCGCCAAGGCAGCCCGTCCAAGGCACCCCAGACACCCACGGGACAACCCTGGAACCGTCTCCACGCCAAGGCGATGTCACGAGCCTCCACGCACGGGCATGGGGCGTTCGCCCATGGCCACTCTGAGAGCCCCCTCGGCAAGAAGCTGCGTGGTGTCGTACACCGGAAGCGGACTGTTCCGAGAGTCCACGAGCAGCGGCACCTCGGTGCTCGCCAGCACCACGCCCTCACACCCCTTGGCTCGCAGCCCTTCGATCACCCGGATCAGCCGCTGCGCCGACTCGGGCACCACGTCGCCATAAATGAGCTCGCCAAAGATGATCGCGTCGACTGCGTCGGCATCTGCCGAATCGGGAACGTCGACCCGGACACCCCGGATCCCCAGCAACGTCTGGTACGTTGACCCGAACATGACCATCTTGGTGCCGACCAGGCCCACATGCCGACGCCCGTCCGCGACGATGGCCTCGGCGACGAGGTCGGTCATGGTGAGCCAGGGAATCGGCGAGGCCGACCGGGCGAGTTCGACCCCGTGCTGCATCAGGTTGTCGGGGACCACCGCAAACTCCGCGCCCGCCGAGGCCAACGCCCGTGCCGACGTCACGAGCATGTCCGCCACCGTGTGCCAGTTGTCCTGGTGGACGGCCCGCATGTAGCGTTCCAGCGGCAGGTTGTGCAGGGTGACGACCGGATACGTGGCCCCGGCATGCTCACCAAGGTGCTTGCCCGCGTATCGGAAGATGTCGCGATAGCACAGGGCCGATCCTTCCGGGCTGCACGCCACGATGCCGATGTGCCTGGCCAAAGGTTGGCTCCATTCTGAGCAATCCGGGATTCCAACTGCCGATCCAGCGACGCCATGGAGATGTTACTCCTGACCTGTCGCAAGGGGCGTGCGCGAGCCGGTCCGCGGATCGAATCCGGCTTCCATACCATCACCGTGCAATGACGGATCCGTTCGCCATACTCGGGCTTCCCAGGCGGTTTGATCTCGCCCCGGCGGAGATCCAGCGGGCGTATCTCGCGCTGGTCGCCGAGGCGGGCGCACACCCGGACTTCGCAAGCGATGGGATGCTGGCCGAGGAACGCTCCGCCGAACTCAACCGGGCCCGGGCAACCCTCGTGGACGCGGAAAAGCGTGCGGCGGCGCTGCATGACCTCTGGTCGCGCGAGCTTGCGATTGCGCCCGCCGAACGCGCCGACACCCTGCCCCCGGCCTTTCTCATGGAGATGATGGACGTCCGCGAACAACTGGAGGCGGCGCAGCGTTCGCAGAACGCCCCGGAACTGCGCAGGTGGGAGCAGTGGGCCGCCCGCCGGCGGACGGAGCTGCGTGATCGGGTCGCCAGCCTGTTCCAGACGGTCGGGTCCCGGCCCGCTGAGGCCTCCAGCGCTCTGCGCGAGGTCAAACTCGTCCTGAACCAGTGGCGGTACATCGAGCGGATGATGGAGCAGGTGGGCTGATGCGCGTTCGTCGCGTCGATTCCGGCCGGGAATAGGATCGACCATGCCCACGCCCAGAGCACTGGTCATTCGAGCCGCCGGGACCAACTGCGACGCCGAGATGTGCCGGGCCTTTGCCCTGGCCGGGGCCGAGCCAGACCTTGTGCACGTCGACGCGCTCATCGCCGAGCCGACCCGGGTTGACGGATACGACCTGATCGCGTTTCCGGGGGGCTTCAGCTACGGAGACGACATCGCGTCCGGGCGGATCTTCGCGATGAAGCTCCGCGAAAAGCTGTACCCCGCGCTGCGGGCCGCGGTGGAGCGCGGATGCCCGATGATCGGGGCGTGCAACGGATTCCAGGTGCTCGTGCAGGTGGGGCTGCTCCCGGGGCCCGCCGCGGGCGCTGGCTGGCCGAGCGAGGCGGCGCCCGAGCAGACCACGTCCCTCTCGTTCAACGCCGGCGGAAGGTTCATCGACACCTGGGTCGGCGTCCGGGCCGAGCGACGATCCCCGTGCATCTGGACGGCCGACCTGCACGACCGATTCCCCGACGATCATCGCGCAGACGTGCTCCGACTCCCGATCGCGCACGGCGAGGGCCGATTCGTCGCCGCCTCGCCGCACGTGCTCGACGAACTCGAGCGTTCCGGACAGGTCGCCCTCCGCTACGAGAACAACGTCAACGGAAGCACGTCCGCGATCGCGGGCATCTGCGATCCGTCCGGACGCATCTTCGGGCTGATGCCCCACCCGGAGCGATACCTGGACTGGACGCTGCACCCCTACTGGACACGCCTGCCGCAACGCGTCCGCCAAGGCCCGACCCCGGGCCTGGTCATGTTCCAATCCGCGGTGCGTGCGGCGATCGGAGCGGGCGTGTGACTGCCGCATCCAGCCAGGAAACCGCTCGGCTGGTCGCCCTGCTGGCTCGATTGATCGTCGGATGCGTGCTCGCTCTGGCCGTCTCCGGCAAACTCATCTCGATCGAGCCGCTCACGGTCATCATCGCCGGCGTGCTCGCGCTCCCGGCTCCCACTGACGCCATGCCCCACGCGATCGCGCTCGTCGCCCTGGAAGCCGCCATGGCCGTGTGGCTGCTCTCGGGACGCGCTTCCCGATGGTCGCTCGCCTCCGCCGCGATCCTCCTGCTGGCCATGACGGGCGTGATCCTCGCCGTCCGCTCTGAACTGCTCGACCTTGGATGCGGGTGCGGGCTGGGCCGGGTCTTCCCCGGCCTCACCCATCGCATGGACGCGGTGATCCGCAACTCCGGACTCGTTCTCATCGCTCTTGTCGGCGCGGTCGCGTCGCGCAGTCGCACCCTCGGCGCCGTGCCCGCGCCCGCCAACGACTCAGCAGCCCGCACCAGTCCAGAGCCCGGAGACAGCTGAGTGTCCGCACATCCCCACGCGAGCACGCCGCCACAGGATCCGACTCAGGACCAGGTCGCTCCGCCCGGCTCGAGTTGCGTCGTGTGCGAGTACGCCCTGGATGGCCTGACGATCGACGCCGTCTGCCCCGAGTGCTCCCGCCCAGTCCGCGACGCGCTCGATCCCTCGCTGCTGAGGTTCGCCGATGAGCGCACACTCTCCCAAGCAGGCAAAGCCGCGGCGGCGTTCCGGGTGATGCTCGGCCTCCTCCTGACGTGCGTCCTCGGCCTGGCTTCCATCGTGGTGGGCAGGGGCGCCGGCCTCACACCTTGGTTCGCCCAAGGGTACCTGCTCAGCGCTGCCATGCTCGGCGTCGCGTGGTCGCTGGGCTGGTGGTGGACCGCCGACGCGGCGCGGCATCGCATGAGCACGGACCGGCAGATCCGGCCCCGGATCGTGGTCGGGCTCGCAGGGCTGCTGACTGTCCTGACACTGCTGAGCATCAAGATCTGGACGGGCTGGATCATGCCCCGTGCGCTCATGACGATCCTGGCGGGAGCGACGGGCATCGCGGCGGCCGGAACAATCGACCGGGGAATCGAGCTCATGGCGAGTCTCGTGCGCGGGTTTCCGGATGCGGCCCTGGCCGAGCGGGTCCGCCGATGCAAGCGCTGGATGTTCGCGGTGTTCCTGCTCGGCACGATCGGGTCGGCCGTGATGTTCGTGGTGTCGCGCCACCACCCGCCCGCAGGGTCGATCGGGTTCGTGATCATCGGCACGGCGTGCGCCATCCAGATCGGACTCTGCGTCGACGCGCTGCTGCGGTGCTGCAGCGGCATCGATCGGGAGCGCCGGCGGCGTCAGAATCGCCCGATGGTCAGGTGATGTCGATCAGAGATGCGCACCGGGATCCGACTCGGCACGGACGGTCGCGCCATTGGCGACAAGGCCCGGAACAAACGGTGTGACCAGCCGGGCGTCGCCGGGCAGCACGCGCACAAACAGGGCGTACTTGGTGCCCGTCGCGTGCGGGGCCGCCTTGGCCGATCCGGCGTAGTGGTACGACCCGTCGCCCCCGGCAAGGGGCTGTTTGCAGACCATGGGTTCGGCAAGCCCGTGGTCGATCGCGCCGGCGTCGTCGAGCACCCCGTGATAAATCTGCACCTGCACCTCGTCCGGCCGGAGCATGCCCAGCCGAACGGCGGCGGCGACGGCAAACCCGCCCCCACCCGGCGCCGGAGCACACTCCGTCGTCTTCACACGCACGCTCGACCAGTGCTTGCGATAGCGATCGATGTGATCGGCCAGCTCCCGGGCGCCCGCAAAGTTGTTGGCAGAGAGAGCCGACGCCGCGACATGCGCCGGAAAGTAGTACTTGGTGGCATATTCAGCGACCATGCGATGCGTGCTGAACTCCGGCGAGAGCGTGGCGATGCACGCACGCATCCGCGAAGTCCACTTGGCCGGCAAGCCGCCCGTCGATCGCGAGTAGAAGTCGGGAATGAGCTCGCGCTCGATGAGCGTGTACAGCGCGTCGGATTCGAACGCCTCGCGCCGCTCGTCGGGGGCGTCGCTCGGATAGATGCCGCTGTCGGGGATCTTGAAACCCACCTCGGGCGCAAAGCCCTCGTCCCACCAGCCATCGAGAATCGAGGCGTGCAGCACGCCGTTCATCGCCGCCTTCATCCCGCTGGTGCCGCTGGCCTCCAGGCCACGGATCGGCGTGTTCAGCCACACGTCGCATCCCCGGACGAGCTCCCTGGCGACGTCGATGTCATAGTCCTCGATGAACAGGACGCGGCCGCCGGCCTTCTCGCTGCGGGCAAACTCGACAACCTCTCGGATCAGGTTCTTCCCCCAGCCGTCGCCGGGATGGCTCTTGCCGCTGATGATGAGCTGCACCCCGCCGACTGAGCCGCCCTCCTTGCCGCGAAGGACTCGGGCAAGGCGATCGGGATCCCTCAGCAGAAGCGTGCCGCGCTTGTACCCGGCGAAGCGACGCGCAAACCCGATGGTGAGCAGCGACGGGTCGATCTGCCCGTTCATGCCCCCGGTGCGGTCATATCCGGCCATCGCACGGCAGAAAACGCTCAGTCGCTGCCGGCACGCGCTCCGCGCCGACCACAGGTCGGCGTCGGAGATCTTGGCCACGCCGCTCCAGCTCTTCGGATCCTGCGGCGAGGTCCGCCACCCCGAACCGAGGTGCTTGTCGTAGATCTCCGCCATGATCGGGCTGACCCACGTCGGCGTGTTCACGCCGTTGGTCACATGACCGATGGGAACGTCGTCCTGCGGAGTCAGCGGCCAGATGTCACGCCACATCCGACGGCTCACGTCGCCGTGCAGCTTGCTCACACCGTTGGCGAACTTGCAGCACCGGATCGCCAGGATCGCCATGCTGAAGGCCTCGGCCTTGTCCCCGACGTTCTCGCGGCCAAGCGCAAGGAACCCCTCCAGATCCAGCCCGAGCAAGTGGCAGTACGACCCGAAATAGTGCGTCATCAGCGCCGCGGGAAAGCGATCGATCCCGGCCGGAACCGGCGTGTGCGTGGTGAACACGTGGGCCGCCGCCGCCGCCTCGCGGATCTGATCGAACGAAAGTCCCGACCGCTCACGCAACTCGCGGATCCGCTCGATCGCAAGGAACGCGGCGTGCCCCTCGTTGAGATGAAAGACCGTCGGCTTCTCGTTGGCGGCGTTCAGCGCGCGGATACCCCCGATGCCCAGGACGATCTCCTGCTGAATGCGCCGGTTCTGGTCCCCAAGGTACAGGTTGGCGGTGATCTCGCGGTCTTCCGGCGTGTTCTCCGGCAGGTTGGTGTCCAGCAGATACAGCCGAACCGTGCCGACGTCCGCTCGCCACACCGCACAGCGGACCTCGCGACCCGGCATGTGCACCCCGACCGTGAGCTGCCGACCGGTCTCCAGATCCATCACCCGCTTGACCGGCTGCCGCGGCGCATCAAGCGGCGGAAAGAGCTCCTGCTGCATGCCCGCGGCATCCAGCTTCTGGTGAAAGTAGCCGTTGCGATACAGCAGCCCCACCCCCACCAGCGGCAGCTTGCGCGCGCTGGCGGACTTCAAATGGTCCCCGGCCAGCAGCCCGAGGCCGCCGGAATAGATCTGAAAGCTCTCGTGAAGCCCGAACTCGGCGCAGAAATACGCCGCCAGAAACCCGCTCTTGCCGTGCTGGAGCGCGCCGGCCTGCCGCGCAA
>DHLW01000111.1:989-14999 GCA_002405485.1 Phycisphaerales bacterium UBA4658 | reverse complement strand
CTGCGCCACCAGCTTGTCATCAAGCGCCAGCGCCTGCCAGCGATCCGGCGTCACCTCCACCAGCATCCGCACCGGGCTGTGCCCCGTGCGATCCCACAGCACCGGATCCAGCAGCCGAAACACCTCCTGCGACGGCTCATGAAACGACCAGAACAGGTTGTAGGCGATCTCCACCAGCGGCTGCAATGCCTCCGGAAGGTTGGGATTCACGCCAGGAAGTGTCGCGATGTTGGCGGCTGTCATGCTCATGGACTTCAAACACTCAAGTGCACCCGCTGCGCGGGCGTGCGGTTCAGGCCGATCAGATTCTTCGGACGCTCAGGCAACCCGCCGACTATCGGCGCATGTTCGCGATCTTCATCGGCAAACCGAACAGGTCGATGAAACCCCGCGCCGCCGTCACGTCGTACCCGTCCATCGCAAAGCTCGCCAGCTTGGGGTCGTACAACGACCGGTCCGGCTTGGCGCTGACGGCGATCGCACGCCCCTTGTAAAGCTCGACCGTCACCTCACCGCTGACGTGCTTCTGGGTGTGATCGACAAACGCCTGCAGCGCCTCGCGAAGCGGATGGAACCACTGCCCGTAGTACACGAGCTCGGCATACCGGATCGCCGCCTGATGCTTGTAGTGCATCGTGTCTCGCTCGATGCAGAGCTGCTCCAGCGACTTGTGCGCCTCGTACAAAATCGTGCCGCCCGGCGTCTCATACGCGCCGCGAGACTTCATCCCCACCAGACGGTTCTCCGCCATCACCACCTGGCCAACGGCGTGTCGGCCGCCGATCTCGTTCAGAGCGGCAATGAGCGCGTCCCCGCGAAGCTCCTTGCCGTTCACGCCCACCGGATTCCCGTTGCTGAACCGCACCGTCACCGTCTCGGGCCTGTCCGGCGCCTTCGACGGCGGCACGGTCATCAGCCAGACCTCGTCGCTCACACGCTGGTCCGGATGCTCGATCTCCGCCCCCTCGTGCGAACAGTGCCACAGATTCCGATCCCGCGAGTAGATCTTCTTCTTGCTCTGCTGAATGGGAATGCCCTTGGCGTTGGCATACTCCACCGCCGCCTCCCGGCTGGTCAGCTCGAAGCTCGGATCCTTCCACGGCGCGATGATCTTCAGCTCCGGCGCAAGCGCCATGTACGTCAGCTCGAATCGCACCTGGTCGTTGCCCTTGCCCGTCGCACCGTGGCTCACCGCGTCGGCTCCGGTCTTCCGCGCGGCCTCCACCTGGCCCTTGGCAATCAGCGGCCGCGCGATGCTCGTCCCGAGCAGATAGTCCAGCTCGTAGATCGCGTGCGCTCGCAGCATCGGGTAGCAGTACTGCTCCGCAAACTCCCGACGAAGATCCTCCACGATCACCTCGTCGGCACCGCTCTTGCGCGCCTTCTCCTCGATGCCGTCCAGCTCCCCGGATCCCTGCCCCAGGTCCGCCGCATACGCCACGAGCTTCACGCCCGGATAACGCTCCTTCAGCCACGGGAGAATCACGGACGTGTCCAGCCCGCCGGAATACGCGAGCACGATCTTCTTCGGCATCTGTTGGGTATTCATCGCCATTGCGACCTACTATAGCGGCGGCAAACATCGATTCCGGTCTGTCTTGCTCTTCCGATGCACCAATCGGTTCGACGCTTGCATGTTCTTCGCGCACACTGTTGCTCTCCAGATCGACCCCCTCGGAGTCCGCATGCGGCAGTTCGCCATCGTCACGTCTCTCATCGCCGCCGCCTGCTCCGCGACGCCGCTCGCGCAGGCACAGGTCCGCATCGGGCAGTGGAACGTCACCAACTGGGAGGCCGCCGACGTCGCCGCCAGAGGGGCCGCCTTCCAGACCGCGTTCTACGCCGTCAATCCCGCCAACGGCATGCAGTTCGCCCCAGACCTGCTCATCCTCCAGGAAATCGTGGACTCCGGCGGACAGGCCAACGTCAACGCCTTCGTCAGTCTCCTGAACACCGCGCCCGGATCGCCCGGCGACTGGGTCGCCGCCCCATTCATCGTGAGCCAGGGCGATTCGTCCAACGCACTCGTCTATCGCAGCTCGCTCTTCCAGTACGTCGCCGGCTCGGTCATCACCCTCGGCGTCGCCGGGGTCGACGTCGGGCCCGGCTCAACGCAGTCCCCTCGAGACAACCAGCGCTGGACACTCCTCCCCTTCGGATACTCAGGACCCGCGGCCCAGCTCTACGTCTACTCGTCGCACATGAAGGCCGGTGACACCACGACCGACCAGGCCCGCCGAGAGCCGGAAGGCCTCCGACTGCGCGCCAGTTCCAACGCACTGCCCTCCGGCGCACACTTCCTCATCGGCGCCGACTTCAACATCCAGGACTCCTCGCAGCTTGCCTACCAGTACCTCACCGGATTCAACTCCATGTTCGCCGATGTCCGGAACGTCCAGTCCGGACAGTTCTTCGACCCCATCAATCGCCCGGGAAACTGGAACAACAACTGCGCGTTCCGCAACATCCACACCCAGGAGCCCATCGGCGCCAGCACCGGCGGCATGGACGATCGGCATGACCAGATCCTCATCTCCGCCACCCTGCGCGATGCCCAGGGCTGGTCCTACCTCCCCTTCTCGCCCGGCGGAAACATCCTGCTTCCCTTCGTGAGCCCCGCCGCCGGTTGCCCTTCCGGCGGCACCGCGACCGCGTGGTTCGACGCCAACCACTCCTACCGCGCGTTCGGCAACGACGGAAACAAGTTCAACGGCGGCATCGCCGACGGCGGCACCAACACCCAGGTCGGCCTCGCCATCGCTCAGGCCCTCATCACCACCGTCGACACCGGCGGTCACCTCCCCGTCTTCCTCGACCTGCAGGTCCCGGCCAAGCTCGGCGCGCCAACCGGAACAATCGCCTTCGGCTCGGTCCCCCAGAACTCCACCTCCACCTTCTCCTTCGACATCACCAACGCCGCCGACGTCGCCCGTTTCAGCAAGAACGGCTCCGGCTGGGGCATCGACGGCCTCACCTACTCCTTCAGCTTCATCTCCGGCTCCGGCTTCAGCATCCAGGGTGGCAACGGCCCGTTCAACAGGCCCGCAACGCCACCACCCGCCCAGGCCAACTCGCACACCATCGTCCTCGACACCTCCACGCAGGGCGTCAAAACCGCCGTGCTCCGCATCACGAGCGACGATCCCGACAACCCCACGCGCGACATCACCCTCACCGCCACCGTCGGCGCCGGCGGCCCGCCGCCGCCGCCTCCCGGAAACTACGACGTCAACGGCGACGGCCAAGTCACCATCGAGGACCTGCACCGCTGGTACAACCTCTTCACCGACGTCGACCAGAACACCGTCGTCGACATCAACGACGCCCTCGCGCTTCGGCGATTCCTCAGATGGTTTGAGATGCAGGACGTGATCAACGGCGCACGTTGATCATCCGCCCCCACCCCCCACCCCCCCACTCTCACGCCGTGGCTTCGCCGCCGCGCGTTACGCCGGACAGCCGGCGAACCACGCGTTCAGATAGTCGAACACGTCCTGCACGTCCGTCATCCCATCCTGATTGAAGTCCGCCGGTCCGGCGAACCAGAAGTTCAGAAACACGAACAGGTCCTGCACCGTGATCGCCAGGTCCCCGTCGGTGTCGACGCACAGCGGCGTGCCCGGACGGATGCTCGGCTGAGCAGGATCGGAGCAGACGGCCAGCTCGTCGGCATCGAAGAACCCGTCGCCGTCGGCATCCAGCCCAAGACGGGTCTGCGCGCCCCGCGGCACCACCATCACCGTGATCGGGTTTGCCGCTCCGGCCTGCGCAAGCACCGCCGCCGTCGAGATCGGCGCCTCGCTCATCCGATCGGGCTTCCACATGCCCGAGCCCTCGTACCGCCAGCCCCGCAGCGCGATCGGTCCGGCCACCCGACCCTTGGCAATCACGCCCACCTTGCCGAGATCCGCCTGCGCCAGCATGCTCGTGATTCGCGCGGTGTCCACCATCGCGCCCGCGGTCGTCTGAGCACCCACCGCCGCATGACTGTCCAGACTGCGCGGCCCCGGCGGCTCCAGCGGGCTGTTCACGCTGCCCTGCGGCAGATCCGAGCCGCTGAACGCAAGCATGAACGCCGTCAGATCCGCCACCATCTGGTCGCCCGTCACCGTGAACACCGGCTCGGATATGAACCGCTCGATCGAATCGATGCTCCCGTCGTGGAGCATCCCGAACCCGCTCGTGTTCACCAGCTGCGTCGCGTTGAACCCGCGCTTCTTGTACAGGTTGCGAAGCTGCGGCGTCTTCATCGTCACGTTGCTCACGCCATCGATGCTCACAAGCTGCAGGTGCCGATTGCCCAGCGGCCCCGCCGCGATCGGCACATACGGCGGCGTCGTCGGCCCCGTCATGCGGAAGTCCGTCCCCGCTCCCGTCGGAAGCGTGTGACAGGTCACGCACGCAAACGCGTTTCCGTCCAGACGCATCGTCTGGCTCCGATACGCCGCCAGCCCGTTCACCGCGTTCCCGCGCGGAAGCGGACTCCCCGCCGCGCTGAATCGCCCGGTGGTGAAGTGCCCGCTCAGATCCAGACTCGTCGGAAGCGTGTTGTCAAAGTTCCGGAAGGGGTTCGGCGGATACGCGATCGTCGCGAGAAACCCCTCAAACTCCTGCATCTCCACCGCGGACAGCAACTGGTCCTTGCCCTGCAGGCCGACGAACGCCCCGTTGAACTCCTCGATCCCCAGCCGATCCCCGCGCCAGTGGTGAGGCTCCTTGCCGATGATGTCCTGAAACGTCTGCGTCGTCATCGGTCCCTTCATCGGGTGATAGTTCTGGAACGCGGGATTTGTTGATCCCGGCGCAAGTCCGATCAGCCCCTGCCCGAGGTTCCGATCCGCAAGGGTCACGTTGATGATCCCGCCCTGTGGGTCGCCAAGGTCCCACGCCAGGCGATCCATCTTCCCGTCCACGTGGCAACTCGCACACGCGACGATCCCCAGCCCCGAGTTTCGACGCGTGTCGTACAGGTGCTTTCGGCCCACCCTGATGACCTCCGGCGTGGGATCGAAAAACGGCGTGTTCCGCACCAGCGATCGCGTCGCGATGCTCACCGTCGAGATCACCGACGCGAACTTGTTCAGCACATACACCTGCGCACGCGCGTCATCCACCACCACGCCCGTCGGGCCCCCGCCAGGCACCCCAAGATCAACAACCTGCGGCGACCCCGTCCTCTGCCCCGCAGCGTCCACCACGATCACGTTGTTCGAACCCATGCCCGTGATCCACGCTCGGCTGCCGCCGGCCTCGAACGCGATCCCGCGCGGATCGCCGATGGACAGGTCTCGCTGCGCCTGCGGCACGCTGCTCGTCAAGTACGTCAGGTGCGGGTTCAGATCCGCATGAATCGCCGCCGACGGCACAAGCGGGTCCACCCGCGAAAACCGCACCCGTAGAAACTTCCCGTTGAGCACCGGCTCGAATCGAATCTCGTTGGTCGCGTCGGTCCCGATCACCGCCACGTGACCCGTCGCCGGATTCACCGCCATGGCCATGCAGATGTTCATCAGCCGACTCGCGTACGTCACGTTCCCCGTCGCCGTGTCGATGATCCCAACGTCGTTGTCCGGCAGCATCCAGCCGACCGGGCGCCCCGATGCCGCCGCATTCGCTCCGCTGACAAAGCTCGTCCAGTCCCGTCCGTTGTCGTCCTTCCAGAGCCCGCCCCCGTCACGCTTCACGATCAGCGACACCCGCGGAGGCACATACGTCTGGTTCGCCGACGCAATCGGGGGAACAAACGTCGTGCCCGCGTTGGGCGGCGGATTCTGCCCGCCATACGGCGTCGATGCCAGATTCACGACCGACGGCGGAAACGAAAAGTTCCCCCCGGTCGGATTCCCTCCCAGCACCGTCGACCCATTCCCAGACTCGAACACCGCCACATACACCTTGCTCCCATCCGCGCTCACCGCAAGCGCCCGCGGCTGCTCCCCCACGATCGAGATCGTCTGCACCGCAGTCCCCGGCGAGCCCGCGTCAAACACCTGCACCACTCGGTCCGTCCCGCACGAGACATACGCCCGCTCTCCAGCACCCACACCGGCAAACACCACGTCCCACGGCTCGTCCCGCGTCCTGACCGTCGCCACAACCGCACGCAAAGACAGATCCACCACACTCACCGTGTCGGAAATGTGATTCACCACCCACACGCTCGTGTTGCTCCGCGCTCGCACCGAAACCGGATCCATACCAACCGGAATCGACGCCACCCGGACCGGAACACCCGATGCCAGCGAGAACACCTGCAACGCCGCCCCCGCCGTGTTCACCGCCACCAGCGTCTGCCCGTCCGGCGTCATCGCCAGCGGCGAAACGTGCGGCGTCTCCCAGTTGACAATCCCCGGCGTGTCCGCCCTCGCCCTCAACCCACACCCCACAGACATGACACAAACCAGAGCGACCTGAGCCGAGCGCCGTGCGTGCTGTGCGGCCATGTGACGGACCTTCTGCTGTGTGCCGCCTCATTGCGGCAAACCTCAGAGTACCACAAATCCGACACATCGATCAGCTTTTCAACGCCAAACGCCCGCAGCCAACGGCCTTCTTCGCCGATTCCAGACAACCCCGCCGGCCAGGATCATCCCAGCGGCGGTCCCGGGCGAAGGAACCGCCTCGACCCGCGCTTCCAGATGGTGAAACACGCCCCCGTTCTGTCCCGTCTGATCCGTGATGCTCCAGACCCCCGTCGCCGAGAGCTGGCCCAGCCGCGTCAACGGGCTGAAACCGACCTGCGTCTGCGCGGTGGTCACCACGCCAAATGACCGGATATCCATCGGCGCAACCGTCACGCTCGTCAGCCCGATCGCAAAGCAGATCGAGTTTGGAACGAGCACGTTGGGCGTGAACACCGCCTCGACCGGCACGTTGGTTGCCAATGACACTGGCGCAGAGACCCCCTGCCAGATGAGCGCGCCAGGCAGGCCACCGGCCCCGACCTCGTACATCGAGAGCTGCACCCCAAGCGTGATCCCCTGTGGTGTGCCCGAAAACGCCTGCAGCCGCGTCGAAAATCGGGTCACGAACCGATCCGTCCCCGCAAACGTGATCCGATCGCCCGTCCGCGACTCCGCCTCCCTCGGACCCGACCCAGGGGGCACAAGCTCGGTGAAGCTGTCGGGCTCATCACGATCGGCGATGATCGCGATTGAGTTCCCCGGGCCGCGGGCGTCATAGATAATGGCTCCGACCGCTCCGCCCGAAAGCCCCATCGCTCCAACGACTCCCAGTCCAAGCGCCGAAAATCGAACCGACATGGTGTCTCCTTCACTCCGCGGCCTGCCACCGTGACCACACGAGTATGGCCGCTCGAACGGGATTCGCAAGACCACGGCGCATGCCCGCCCATCGGTCTTCACAATCGCTCGCAATTCGGGCATACTGCACGTCGGTGTCCCGGTTCGGAGCCATTGGCCGCAGTTTCTGGGAGTCCGCCGATGTCCAGCTTACACAACACAGGTCCGGTCCACAGTTCGGGGTTCGGCACGTCCGGCGCCGGCATGCCGGGAGGCGGGGGGGGCGGGGGAGGCGGGGGAGGCGGGGGGGGGGGGCATCACCTCGGTGGCGCCGGCGATGCCGACTTCAAGCCCAAAATCCAGCACACCGTCGCCACGAGCATCGGCGCCAAAAAGACCGAGTGGCGCCGAAAGCCCACCCTCACCGGCCAAGGCGCAACCCACGTCCGGACCTTCCACGCTCGGCTCAACAGCGAAGCGCTCGAACTCCTCGACCAGCAGGTCAATCAGTGGCTCGACGAGCATCCGGAGATCGAGGTGAAGAACGTCACGATGACCGTCGGCGAGTGGCAGGGAAAAGTCAAAGAGCCAAACCTCATCGTCCAGGTCTGGGTCTGAGGCACTCTCCAACGCTCCCTGCAACTTCAGACTGGTCGACCGGTTCTCTCAACGCCCGGCTCGCGCTCGGCACACGCCGGTTCCTACTCTCCAGCCATGCCCGCCGCACCTGACACGCTCGACCCCGCGTCCGCGACGACGCACACCGGCGCCCGAAACGGGCGTCCAGGCGAACCCATCGCCGAGCTCATCGGGCTGAAGAAGACCTACTACAAGCCGGACGGCTCGATCCTTGTCGAGGCGGTCGGCCCGGGGCCGCGGGGGCTGGACCTCACCATCTGCAGGGGCGAGTACGTCGCGATCATGGGTTCGTCGGGGTCCGGCAAGTCCACGCTCATGAACATCCTGGGGTGTCTGGATCGCCCCTCGGCCGGACGCTATCTCATCGAGGGCCGCGATGTCGTGGGCATGTCCGACGCCGAACTGTCGCAGTTTCGCGGACGGACCATCGGGTTCGTCTTCCAGGCGTTCAACCTGATCACCCAGGAGACCATCGTTCAGAACGTGGCCACGCCCCTGTTCTATCAGGGGCTCGGCCCGGCCGAGCGGACTCGACGCGCCATCGAGGCCCTCACGAGCGTGGGGCTTGGAGAACGTCTGAGCCATCGCCCGCGAGAGCTCTCCGGTGGTCAGCAGCAGCGCGTCGCCATCGCCCGCGCACTGGTGACTCGGCCCGCGGTGCTCATGGCCGACGAGCCCACCGGCAACCTCGACTCCGCCACCGGCGAGTCGATCCTCCAGCTCTTTGAGCAACTGCACGCGCAGGGAATGACGATCGTCATGGTGACGCACGACGACAAGATCAGCGCACGCTGCGAACGCATCGTTCGACTCAAGGATGGCCTGATCGAGACCGATCGCTGGCTCAGGTCCCGTTCGCCGGCGTCCACGACGGTGTGATCGGACCTTGCCGCGCCCGGAACGTCCGGTTTTCGCCGTCGCCGGGGTTCTGACCCTCGCAACCCACCCGTATCGGTGACCCCAGACAGTCCCCGGGTTGCTCGGAGAGCGGGTTGGGTTTACCGTGTACCCCTGCCGTCGCCGGTTCCCGGCGACGCGCTCTTGTGGAGAGCCCGCCTTGGCCACACGCTACCAGACCGTTCTTCTTTTCGGCGCCCCAGGGGCCGGCAAGGGCACGCAAGGAAAGATCCTCGCCCAGGTTCCCGGTTTCTTTCACGTCTCCAGCGGGGAGATCTTCCGAAACCTGGACATGAACTCCAAGCTCGGGCGGATCTTCAGGGAGTACTCCACCAGAGGCGAGCTCGTCCCAGACGACGTCACCGTCGGCCTCTGGCATCAGAACATCCAGGCACAGACGACCCTTCGACTGTACAAGCCCGAGGTCGACCTGCTCGTGCTCGACGGCATCCCGCGAAACCCCGCCCAGGCGGTGATGATGAAGCGCTACATCAAGGTGCTCAAGATCATCCATCTCGTCTGCCGGGACAAGGACAAGATGATCGAGCGACTCCAACGCCGCGCCCTCAAGGAGAACCGCGCCGACGACGCCAAGGTCGAGGTCATCCGGCGGCGATGGGACGTGTACGAGCGGGAGACCTATCCCGTGCTCGAGTGCTACTCGCGGGATCTCATCGCGGAGGTCGAGGCGATCGGATCGCCCGGAGCCGTCCTGCAGCAGATCCTCGCGCACCTGGTTCCCGTGCAGGAGTCGCACTTCAACAACCCCATCACCGGGAGCAAGGGCCTTTAGCGGCCGCCCCTCGGCGGGAACGGGCGAAACCGGGGCGAGCGCATCCCCAACGACCACTCCCGAGGCGAAATGGCGGCCACACGCTCATGATCACCTATCGATGCAGCACATGCGCGCGGGCGTTGGAAGTCGACGATGTTCTGGCCAACCGCAAGGCCGCGTGCCCGCATTGCCGGGGCGTCATGGTCGTGCCCGCGCGTTCGACGATCGTCGCCGACGACGATCCGGTGCCGGTGGCGCGCCCGGCCCACGGGGTTGAGCACGCGCACAACGCCGACAGCGATCGTGCCGCGGCACTCGGGCTCCCGCCGGATTCCGGCCCTGAGCAGCACGTGGTGACGCTGCATCCGGCGATGATCCGAGCGCGGCCGCTGCAGGGCAGCGGGCTGATCCTCGTCGTGCTTGCCGGGCTCGGGTTGCTTGGGTACGGCGTGGTTGTTCGCAGCCAGCCGTACGCGCAGGCTTGGTTGTGGGCCGGAGCCCTGCTGCTCGTCGCCGCAGGCGTGGCGTGGACGATCTGGAAGATCCACACCATGACCGTCGCCCTCATCATCACGAACAAACGGACCACCGAACGCCGCGGCATCCTCCGGCGATCAACCAAGGAGATCCTGCACGACAAGGTCCAGGACCTGCAGATCTCCCAGAGCTTCCTGCAGCGCGTCGTGAAGGTCGGCTCGATCGGCATCTCCAGCGCGGGCGAGTCGGGCATCGAGATCGAGGTGCACGACCTGCCAGATCCGGTCCGCATCCGCGAGATCATCGACGCCTACCGCGAGATCGGATAGCACGCGTGCGGAAACACCACCCGCACCCGCGGCCTACATCTTGAGCACCGCCCGGATGCGCTCGCCGACGGTGAAGTTCGCCAGATCAATCAGCTCGCCCGCGTCCAGGAGCTTCCCCCCGCACTCCGAGCAGACCATGACCAGCACGTGCATCTGTCGCGCGTCGGCGACCTCGGTCATGATCGAACGATCTCGCGGGCACTGCAGCGGAGCAATCGGGCCGTTGGGCTTGTCCTTGCCGAAGGGCCCGAGATCCACCTTGTCCGCCGCGCCGGCCGCGAGAATCCGCTCCAGCTCGTGCTTGTCCAGCCAGACCGCGCCGCACTTGGCGCAGCGATCGACCGTGACCCCGCCGGAGGCCACCCTGGACTTCTCCATGAGCGTGCCGTCCTTCGGACAGCGCAGCCGCACGTCGCCGATCTCGCTCTCATGAACGTGGTGTGAGGGCATGGGAGTTGCTCGCCTCTTTTCCGCCGCCCGCTTGAGGATAGGAACCTCCGACCGACCGCAAGCGGCTATCGGTAGTCGCCATCATCCCACATCGACAGCACAACGACCCTCGCGGCCGGGATGATCGAGGCATGGCTGTCCAGGAACAGCACGTTGGGCCCGGCGCCGTGCCGACGTGTGCCGATGCGCTGCGCCTCGGTGGCGGTCTGCGGCCCCTGACCGTTCACGCTCGAGACACGCCACATGTCATAGAACACGCTGATCTCCAGCTCGTCGTTCGACGGCTGATAGTTGTTTCCCCATCGCACGCCGTTGGGATCATCCGTAAAGCACGTCAGATACGCCGTCCGGCTCGGCCACGTGTATCTGCCCATCCGGGTCGGAGGCTTGCCCTGGTTGGTGGCCAAGGCCATGGTCGCGCCCGGGGACTTGGAGAACTTCAACCCGTTGTTGACATAGTGGATCTGATGCGGATCCCTGGGACGGGCAGGATCACGGTAATACGGCGCGCGGCTGTACCGGTCCTGCAGTCCGCCCGTGGGCGTGGTGCTCTCGCATCGATCGTCCAGAAAAGGCCGCAGCGAAAAGGCCCAGGAGATGTTCACGCTCGCCCGCTGCGTCGGCGAGATGTACCACGCCGGCACCTGGGGCACGCCGCCCCCGGCCTGCTCGCTCACGCCGCTCTCCCGGGGGTGGATCTCCTTGAACCCCTCGGCGTACATCGCCAGAGCCGCGCCGATCTGGCGCTGATTGCTCAGGCAGACCGCCTGCCATCCCGCGGCCCGGGCCTTGCCCAGCGCAGGAAGCAGCAGCCCGATGAGCAGCGCGATGACGGCGATGACGACCAGCAGCTCGATGAGCGTGAACCCACGCGGATTCGGTCTCCGATCGGGGCTGATCATGAGTTCCATGGTACACCAAGTTGCCGCTCTCGCAAGACCCGGTTCTCTGGTAGAGTGCATTCCTCTGTCGCAGGGAGGCGACCTGGAGCTCTTCCCATGCACACCCGGCTTGCCCTCTGCAGCGCGACCGTGCTGATGTCAGGATCTCTGGCCCACGCCCAGCGGCCGGATGACAAGCCCCTGGTGCCGTCCCCGCACCCGCTCATCACCGAGATCCTGTACGCCGTGCCGCCCGGCGCGAAGGGCGATGCCAACGCCGATGGCAAACGCGACGCCGTCGGCGATGAGTTCATCGAGCTCGTGAATCCGCACCCGGTGGCGATCCAGCTCAAGGGCTACACCGTGGTGGACATAGACGCCTACTCGCCTGGGGCTGCCAAGCCCAAGCCCGACAAGCCGGGCGATCGACCACCGCCACGCAAGCCCCGAGGCGATGGCCCACAGGTCCGGTTCACGTTTCCGGATCTCGAGCTGAAGCCCGGGGAGGTGGTGGTGCTGTTCAACGGACTCAAGGCCACGTTCAGCGGGCCGGTCGGAGATCAGACCAAGGCCCCGAGCGGCAAGAACGACCGATTCCACCACGCCTACGTGTTCTCGATGGCCAACACGTCGCAGTATGCGGCGTTGTCCAACGAGGCCGATTGCGTTGTTCTGCTGGACCCTCAGGGCAGGCCCGTGCACGCGGTGCACTGGGGCGAGCCGGCCGACGACGCGAAGAAGCCGCCGCAGTCGGCGCAGGTCGTCGAAGAAGCTCCGATGGCCAGCCAGAGCGTGCAGCGGGCACGGTCGAGCGGCAAGCTTGTCGCACACTCGGAGTTGCCCGGCGACCTGAGCAAGAGCGACTGCTCACCCGGGCTGTATGTCGAGCCGGACCGGATGCCCGGGGCGGCGTCTTCCGGGAGCAAACCCCCCAAGCCATAGTCCAGAGCGGAAAACTGGCCCGACCCGGCTTGGGCCTCCGATACTGGTTCGTGCGGGAAAGCGTCCGCACGACTGGTGCATGGAGGCGTTTGGCATGATCCGTCGGAATCGCACGGCGATGGTGGTCGGTGTCCTGGGGCTGGCAGGGATCGGGATCGGCGGCTGCCGCTCCTATCACCCCGGGTGGTACGAGGGCGATGGCGTGTTGACGGCGCTGCCCACGGGCCGCGACGGCGCCATGGAGTATGACCTCGATCTGCCACCGATCGACCTGCTCAAGCCGGGCCGACACACGTTCACACTGAAGCGGCTGCCAAAGACGCAGCTCCAGGCCAAGCTCTCGCTCGATGAGCCCTCGCCGGAGAAACTGGACTGGCTGGATCGCGGGCGGGTGCGGGTGGTGATGACGCTCATCGAGTCCGAGACCGGACAGACGAGCATGAAGGACGGGCACCTCGCGGGCGACTGGGCCACGACGCCGGAATCCTGGGACTCGCAGCCGATCGACTTTGCCGGGATGTGGTTCCGGCCCGAGCGACACCACGAGTACACGCTGGTGGTGGACGTGTGGGTCGAGCAGCGCGTGGAGAACCCGCCCCCGATCACGGCGACGCCGCGGATCTCCGGGGGCGGATTCGGCACGCGATAACTGTGGACACCAGCCCTTAGCGGCGCTTGGGCTTGGTGGGCCGGGTGTTGGGCCCCTTGCCCTTGCGGTGCGTGGGTGCGCTGACCTTGGCCTTGGGGGCTGGGTGCGTGGCCGAGGCGGCATGACCATCCGGACGCGGCCCGCGGTGCATGCGGGCGGGCGAACCATCCGGGCGGGCGGCAAAGGCCGACTCGCGGCTCGATCGGTCCGAGTGGCGGGGCGCGTGCGGCTCATCGGTTCGTGCGACGGGCCGTCCGAACGGTCGAGCGGTCGGACGCTGGGCAGGTCGGCCGGAGTGGCCGCCAGAGCGCGAGTGACCGTGGGTGTCGGAAGCCGGCGCGTTGAACGGCCGGGCGTGCGAGCGCGGACCGTCGGACACGGCGCGATGCGAGGCCGGCCGGTGGGCGTGGGTGGTGTCGTGCGTGCGGGGTTCCCGTGCGGGATGGTGCTGCGGGGCCGAGCGCTGGGTCTCGGGCATCGCGGCGGGCGCGGAATCCTGACCCGAGGCGGCATCGCGCGGGCGTGCGTCGCGGGACGGGATGGTCCGCTTGGTGAGCTTCTCGATGTCGCGCAGGTAGTGGCGTTCGTCGGAGGAGCGATCGACGAAGGAGACGGCCTCGCCGGTGGCGCCGGCGCGAGCGGTGCGTCCGATGCGGTGGACGTAGGTCTCGGGCTCGTTGGGGAGGTCGAAGTTCACGACATGGGAGACGCCATCGACGTCGATGCCGCG
>DHLW01000111.1:568-860 GCA_002405485.1 Phycisphaerales bacterium UBA4658 | reverse complement strand
GGCGGCGATGTCGGTGGCGACGAGGACGACGATGCGTCCGGTCTTGAACGCCGCGAGGGAGCGCTGACGGACGTTCTGCCGCTTGTTGCCGTGGATCGCGTCGGAGGGGATGCCGTGCTGATTGAGGTGCTTGGCGACGCGANNTGCTTGGTGCGGGTGAAGACGAGGCATCGATCGACGTGGACCTTGTTCAGCATGTCGACGAGGAGGTCGGGCTTGTTGCGCTGCTGGACGAAGACGACCTGCTGCTTGACCCTGTCGGGCGTGGAGCTGACGGCGGCGACCTGCACGC
>DHLW01000111.1:0-224 GCA_002405485.1 Phycisphaerales bacterium UBA4658 | reverse complement strand
CGGGCGTGGCGATGACGATGTCGACACCCTGTCGCAGGGCGCGGGTCTGGGGATTCTGGTTGACACCGCCGAAGACGCAGACGGTGCGCAGGTGGGTGTTGCGGCCGTAGACCTTGAAGGACTCGTCGATCTGGAGTGCGAGCTCTCGGGTGGGGCTGAGGATGAGAGCGCGGATGGGCCGGTGGTGATGCTGATTGGGGTGCGGGTGCGGGGAGCCGGCATCG
>DHLW01000034.1:473-3884 GCA_002405485.1 Phycisphaerales bacterium UBA4658 | reverse complement strand
TGCTTGGTTCGGGGCTTATATTGGTTTTCTTGGGGTCTGGGGTGGGTGGGCGGCGTGGGATGCTGGGGGCCATTGCGCTGGTGGTGCTGTTTCCTGAGCAGTTGCCGGCGGGGTTTGCGATGAATCCGGTGGGGCTGGTGACGGCGGTGGTGGGGTCGGTGTTTGCGGGGGTATTGGGATCTGCGTGGCCGGCGTGGCGTGCGGGGCGGATCACGCCGCTGGAGGGGCTGTCGATTCGATCGCGGCCTGCGCGGGCGAGCCGGATCGTGGTGTGTGCGGGTGTGGCGCTTGGGCTGATCGGGCTGCAGCTCTCGATCATTTTTCTGCAGAGTGATCCGGAGCGGATCTTCTGGGGCGAGCTGCTGGTGGGGATACCGAGCACGTTCGTGGGGTATTTTCTGTTGTCGGTGCCGGCGTTCGTGGTGGTGGCGCTGGGGCTGTCGCCGGTGATTGACCGGGTGCTGGGGCTGCCGCGGGGGCTGATGAAGCGGACGGTGCTGGCGACGCCGTACCGGTTCGGGTATACGGCCGGGGCGATGATGCTGGGGCTTGCGCTGTTCATTTCGATCTGGACGAACGGGCGGTCGGTGCTGGAGGACTGGCTGAAGACGCTGCGTTTTCCGGACGCGTTCGTGGCCGGGGTGGCGATCACGGACCAGACGCGGGCGCGGATCGAGGCGTTGCCGGTGGTGACGGAGACGGTGGCGATCCAGGTGTTGCCGATGCGGACCGACGCGTTCGGGGTGAAGGCGTTTGATCACACGGAGACGACGTTCATCGGGTTTGAGCCGGGGCCGTTTTTCCGGATGACGACGCTGATGTGGGTGCAGGGGACGCCGGAGGAGGCGATTCCGAGACTGGAGCGCGGCGGGGCGGTGCTGGTGGCGAAGGAGTTCAACACGACGCGCGGGATCGGCGTCGGGGACAGGCTGACGCTGAGGTACCAGGACACGCCGTACACGTTTGATGTGGTGGGCGTGGTGTCGAGCCCGGGGCTGGACATCGTGAACAACTGGTTTGAGATCGGGGAGAGCTATACGGAGCAGGCGGTGAACGCGGTGTTCGGGACGCGGGAGGACCTGCAGAAGCTGTTCGGGATCTCGACGTATCGGCTGCTGCAGGTGGGGCTTGCGCGGGAGGTGAACGGGAAGAAGGTGACCGACGAGGAGGCGCTGCAGGCGATCCGGGATGCGGCGGGCTCGGGGATCATCGACGCGGGCTCTGGGCGTCAGATTCTGGATGAGGTGAAGGTGTTCCTGTCGGGGTCGCTGTACGTGTTCAGCCTGGTGGCGGTGGGGGCGATGCTGGTGGCGTGCTTCGGGGTGAGCAACCTGATCGTGGCGAGCATTCAGGCGCGGCAGTTCGAGTTCGGGGTGTTGCGAGCGATCGGGGGCTCGCGCGGGATGCTGGTGCGACTGGTGCTTGGGGAGGCGTTGCTGATCGCGGTGACGGCGTGCGTGCTGGGGACGCTGATGGGGACGCACGGGGCGAAGGCGGGTCAGCGGGTGAACGAGGTGCTCATCGGGATCGATCTGGCGGGGTGGCCGCCGGTGGTGCCGACGGGGGTTGGGTGGGTTGTGCTGGCTGGGATCACGCTGGGGGCGGCGTTGCCGGCGGCGCTGTCGCTTGGTCGGCGTGAGCCGCGGGAGCTGCTGGCGACGGTGCGCGGGTGAGCGGAGGACAATCCGTAGGATTGGGGATGTTCCGCGAGCAACGCCCGTTTCAGGTCGTGAGTCCGTTCAAGCCCACGGGGGATCAGCCGCAGGCGATCGAGCAGCTTTCGGCGGAGCTGCAGGCGGGGCGTGAGTGCGTGACGCTGCTTGGGGCGACGGGGACGGGGAAGACGTTCACGATGGCGCACACGATCGCGCGGTTTCAGCGGCCGACGATCATCATCAGCCACAACAAGACGCTGGCGGCGCAGCTCTACGAGGAGATGCGCGAGCTGTTTCCGCACAACAGCGTGAACTACTTCGTGTCGTACTACGACTACTACCAGCCGGAGGCGTACATCCCTCAGCGGGACATCTACATCGAGAAGGACTCGTCGCGGAACGACGAGCTGGATCAGCTGCGTCTTGCGGCGACGAGCAACATTCTGTCCCGTCGGGACACGATCGTGGTGGCGAGCGTGTCGTGCATCTTCGGACTTGGGTCGCCGCAGGCGTACGGGCAGCGGGTGCTGACGATCACTCGCGGGGGGGTGATCGATCGGCGGGAGTTCCTGCTTGCGCTCAACGCGATGCAGTATCAGCGGACGGACATCGAGTTTTCGAGGTCGAAGTATCGTGTGCGCGGGGACGTGATCGAGATCTGGCCGGCGTACGAGAAGTTCGCGGTGCGGATCGAGCTGTTCGGGGACGATGTGTCGCGGATCGAGCTCATCAATCCGACGAGCGCGGAGCTGCTGGCGGAGGAGCGGCAGTTCTTCCTGTTCCCGGCGGTGCACTATGTGACGAGTTCGGACACGCTGGAGCACATCACGGAGCAGATCCGGGGGGAGCTGGACGCTCGGGTGATGCAGCTTCGGTCGGAGGGCAAGCTGCTGGAGGCGCAGCGGCTGCTTGCGCGGACGAAGTATGACCTTGAGATGATCGACGAGGTGGGGTATTGCAACGGGATCGAGAACTACTCGCGGTTCTTCGACGGGCGGAGCGTGGGGGAGAGGCCGTACACGCTGCTGGACTATTTCGACTATGCGCCGGCGGCTGACGAGTCCGTGGAGGGCGGGGTGTCGCGGATTCGAGCGGAGGGGTCCGGGGCGTTTCGGTCGGCAATGACGCCGGCGGACGCGGTGCCTTCGGCGCAGCGGCCGAACTTTCGGGACTGGCTGTGCATCATTGATGAGTCGCACGTGACGCTGCCGCAGATCCACGCGATGTTCAATGGGGATCGGGCGCGGAAGACGGTGCTGGTGGAGCACGGGTTTCGATTGCCGTCGGCGCTGGACAATCGGCCGCTGCGGTTCGAGGAGTTTCAGAGCGTTGTGCCGCGGCTGATGTTCGTGTCGGCGACGCCCGGGGAGTACGAGTTGTCCAGGTGCGGGGGCGTGGTGGCGGAGCAGGTGATTCGGCCGACGGGTCTCTTGGATCCGGTGATCGAGGTGCGACCTGCGCAGGGGCAGGTGGCGGATCTGGTGAAGCGGTGCCGGGAGCGTGTGGAGGGCGGGGAGCGGGTGCTGGTGACGGCGTTGACCAAGCGGCTGTGCGAGGATCTGACGACGTATCTGGATGAGCAGGGGCTGCGGGTGCGGTATCTGCACAGCGAGATCGAGACGCTGGAGCGGATGGAGATTCTGACGGATCTGCGGAGCGGGGCGTTTGACGTGCTTGTGGGTGTGAATCTGCTTCGAGAGGGTCTGGATCTGCCGGAGGTGTCGCTGGTGTGCATCCTGGACGCGGACAAGGAGGG
>DHLW01000034.1:0-276 GCA_002405485.1 Phycisphaerales bacterium UBA4658 | reverse complement strand
CGCGGACAAGGTGACGCCGGCGATGGACGCGGCGATCAAGGAGACGGAGCGTCGCCGGGCGAAACAGGTCGCGTACAACCAGGCGAACAACATCACGCCGCAGACGATCGTGAAGGGCATTCGTCGCGGGCTGGAGGCGGAGCTCAAGGCGCGGCGGACGGCGCAGTCGGCGGTGGCATCAAGCGAGAAGGAGTACGAGGTCGGGGAGCTGATCCGGACGCTGGAGGAGGAGATGCTGGAGGCGGCGCAGAACCTGGACTTTGAGAGGGCCGCGGG
>DHLW01000025.1:12424-34536 GCA_002405485.1 Phycisphaerales bacterium UBA4658 | reverse complement strand
ACCAAGAATCAATCCCAAAAGGTCAGAGTGCTCTACTCTCGAACAGGCAGGAGGATGTACGCGGTGCCGCCGGTGCGGGAGAGCCAGATGTTGGTGAGGTCGGCTCGGCGGTAAACGCGTCGGCCCTCGGCGTCTGTGCCGCAGGCCGGGTCGTTCACGCGGACATCGCCATGGGCGTCGAACCCGGTGAGGACGATGAGGTGGCCGGCGGTGGATGGGTAAGGACCGTTATGGAGTTCGCCGGGGCTGACCTGGATGCTGGCGATGATGGGGATGCGCTGGTCGACCAGCTCGCCGACCTGGGACCAGTCGGCGACGCGCATGAGGAAGCCGTGGGCGCCAAGTGAAGCGGCGGCCTGAATGTTGCGGGGCCAGTTGCCAAACAGATCGAACTCGGGATCATGGGCCAGATCGGCAACCGTCGCGACGGGATGATCGACGCCCATGTGCGCGAGGACCATGGCGACGCTCGTCGGGCTGCAGAGCCGGCCCGAGAGCGCGGGATCGGGGGTCTTCTGCGTGCGGAAGGGGACGTTGAGATCGATGTCGCGTGGCTGCGGGCGCAGGGTCTGACGGGTCGTCCAGGATCGCTCGTGGTCGAGCGCGATCGAGACCAGCCGCACGCGCACCGAGGGATCGGTTGCCAGGAGTCGGTACTGCGCCCGGCGGTAGAGGTGCGGCCTTGGCGCGGTGAAGTAGTCGACGTCGATGCGACCTGAGTGCCCGGAATCAAGAGTGAAAGTGCGCACAGGCCTGGGAAACCGGTTTGTCGAGCCCCACTCGGCAATCGTGAGCCAGGGCGACCACTCTTCCCCGCGCAGCTCCGGGGCGACGCGGAGCTCCAGACGAAGACCAGTGCCCGCGGGCAGGTTCGCGTTCACGGCGGCGAGGACATCGTGGAATCCTGTTGGCCTGGGAATGGCCGGTGCGATGTGTGTGTGCAGGGTGGAGAGGCCGTCGAAGGACCAATCGAGCGACCGTTGCCGCTGCGAGAGGCCGGTCAGCGAGATGCCAACGGGCGATGGGGCATCGAGCACGGTGAGTGCGCCCCGATGCGCGGGGCTCGTCGGCGAGCCCGTCTTGGCGCACCCCACGGCCGACGCCAAGACCATGAGCAGCAGCGCGATGACCGGGCGGCGTCCGTGGCATGCCGGTCGACCGAGGTGTGCCCGGGCGGAGCTAGATCTTCCAGTACCAGCGGCGAATGTGGAGCACATAGCAGATGACCCACCAGAACAGCAGAACGGCAACAGCGTACAGCAAGGAACCCAGTTCCGGGCGCGAGGGCGTCTGGAAGATCGACTCATACAGGAAGCGGGAGAGGGGAACGGGCTGCCCGTCCGATCCCTGCACGCGCACCAGGAGCATCGCCCGGGCCAGCAGGCCCGAGCCGACGAAGGCAAGGATGGCGTTGAGCCCCATGACCTCGGCGGGCCAAAGGAGGACCTGCCCGATCCGCCGCCATCGGGGGACTTGGAGGTTGCCGAGGGATCCAGGAAGCACCTCGCAGAGGAATGCGCAGGCGGCCAGCAGGACGAGTGCGCACCCGGCGGTGAAGAGGACATAGGAACTGGTCCAGAGTTCCTTGTTCAACGGGAAGCCGAACGGAGGAGGCAGAACATGCCAACCCCAGCCGATCGCACCGAGGAGCAGGCCGACCAGGAGCAGGCGGCCGCACATGCCCGCGGTGATAGCCTTCGCCGAACGTCGGAGCACCCGACCGGTCCATGCGCCGATCAGGGTGGTGACCAGGGCCGGGAGCGTGCTGAGGATGCCCTCGGGGTCGTGCGGAGCCGGTGTTGATCCGCGGTACATATGGGTGGCGCCGAGCACGGCCCGATCAAGCCAGGCCACGGCGTTGCCGGCCTGAGTGAGTCGTTCGGCGGGTGCGACAGCGGTCGGCAGGAGCGTGAGCGCGGACCAGTAGCCGAGCAGGATGAGCAGCCCGAGCGCGAGCTGTGTCCTTGGCGAGCAGAGCAGCATGATCGCGGCGGCCAGGGCGTAGCAGATTGCGATGCGTTGCAGGACGCCGGGGATGCGCCACCAGTCCAGATCGACGGGCAGCCGCAGCAGCAGCGAGGTGAAGTTCAGCAGGAGTCCGAGGCCAAAGAGGATGCCGGCGCGCTTGAGCACGCCCCACATGACGGTGTGTCGCCCCGGCGCGGGGAGGCCGGGGACGGGGTTCAGCCGGCTGGAGAAGGCCATTGCGACGCCGACGATGAACAGGAAGAACGGGAAGATGAGATCCGTTGGGGTGCACCCGTGCCACTCGGCGTGGCGGAGTGGGGGGTAGACGTGGCTCCACGTTCCGGGATTGTTGACGATGAGCATCGCGCCGATGGTCAGGCCGCGGAAGGCGTCGAGCGATCGCAGTCGAATCGGCGGCCGAGCGGTTGCCGGAATGCTCATGGCATGGGAGCATATCGCACGATGGACGATCGCCAACTCATGCACATGCTGAGCGGGGGCGGGCCGACGATGGGTCGGCTGCTCGAGGCCGCGGCGGAGCACCGGGTGCAGATGCTGCTCACGATGCTGCCCGTGCGCGGTCAGCCGGGAGAGCAGCGGAGCGCGGCGTTCCGGGCAGATGCGGAGTATGTGTACCCGGCGAGCACGATCAAGCTCGTGACCGCCGTCGGGGCGGTGGGCCGGCTCTGGCACTGGCGTCGGGAGCGAGCGCGGCCCGACCTGACGCTGTCGACGCCGGTGCGCATCGGCGACGGGCCGGTCACGACCGTGGCCGGCGAGCTTCGGCGGGTCTTCCTGGTGTCGGACAACCCCGCGCACAACCTGCTGCACGATCTCGTCGGGCACCGAGAGATCCATGAGATGATGTGGGCCGCCGGACTTGCGAGCGTGCGGGTGCGGCATCGGCTGAGCGTTGTGGAGCTGGCTGAGCGTGCTCGCCGTTCGCCTGGGGTGTGTTTTGCGTGCCCTGAGCCGCTCGACATGCCGGAGCGTTTCAGCGATCTGAACCTGCCGCCGGAGCATGGTGCGGGGCTGGATGTGGGTTGCTCGCACGTCGACGCGCAGGGTGTTCGGCATGAGCGGCCAATGTCGTTTGCCGAGAAGAACCGGATCTCGCTTCGGGATCTGCACGCGCTGACGATGGCGACCTTCGCACCGGATGTCCGCGGGGGGATCGCGTTCCCCTGGCTTGTCGAGGCGGACCGGCGCGAGCTCGAGGGCGTCGCCGCGTTGTGTCCGGCGGAGTCGGGCGATGCGGCGTATCCGCGAGCGTCGTACCCGGACGAGTACAACAAGTTCCTCCTGCCGGGGCTGATCCGCGTGCGCCCGCGGGCGGAGTGGCGGTATGTGAACAAGATCGGGCGGGCGTACGGGTTCACCCTCGACACCGCGGTGATCGAGCACGTGCCCAGCGGCGCGCGGTGCGTGCTCTCGGCGGCGGTGTACACCAATCGGTCAGGGGAGCTGAACACCGATCGCTACGACTACCTCGCCGACGCCGATCCGTTCATGGCCGAGCTTGGAGCGTGCGTTGCCCGGGAACTGCTGAGCTGATTCGGCGGCGCGAGAACAGAGGGTTGGGCGGATGCGGGCGTGATACGCTGGGATCATGCAGCGCGGGACGTCCGAACACGAAAAGCCGCTGAAGCTTGAGCCCCTTGCGGGTCCGGATCACACGCGCTACACGATCACGCCTGAGAAGCCGGTGGTGATCGGTCGGGCGGTGGAGAGCGACGTGTGCCTGCTGCATGAGGGTGTGTCGCGCCGGCACGCGCTGCTGCAGTTCAAGCACGCGAGCAAGGTCGGTTCCAGCGCGGGGGGCCGGTGGTACGTCACCGATCTGGGTTCTTCGCCGGGGACGTTCGTGTCCGGGGTCAAGCTCTCGTCTCAGCAGCCCGTGGCGCTTGCCGACGGCGACCTCTTGCGGATCGGCCCGTGGATCTTTCGCGTGGTGCTGGAGGGCGCCCGCTCGGGGATGCTCGGGTCGGGGGCGATGCACCGCACGCTGGCGACGATGGCCGATGACCGGGGCACGGCGGTCGCGGCGACGCTGAGCGACCGGCGTCTGAACGAGCTCATCGACGCGACCAGCAAGCTCATGGAGTCCGCCGACCAGGCAAGCATGGCCCGGGTGGTCCTCGAGGCCGCCATAGCCGGTGCGGGATACGCCCGCGGCGCGGTGCTCGGGTGTCCGGATGCGTCGGGCAACGTGGAGGTGCTGCACTCGGCGAACTGGCACGATGCCTCGGTCAGCCGATCGCTCGTGCGCGAGGCGATGACCGGTCGAGTCGCGGTGCTTGAGGGCAAGGGCGGTCTGCCCGGAGTCGTCACCGATCGGACGGTTGGCGAACTGAAGATCCACTCGGCGATCTGCGCTCCGGTCGCGGTCGGGCCCACGCTCGCCGCGCTCCTGTATCTCGACGCCCGCGGTGGCGAGTCCAGGGTGCAGGCCGACGCCAGCGGATTCTGCGCGGCGCTTGCGCGTGTGTACGGCATGGCCATCGGTGGGCAGATGCGTCACGATCTCGAGCAGCGCCGCGCGGCGCTTGAGCAGGATCTCGCCGCGGCCCGCGAGGCCCAGACCCTCATCATGCCCCCGCCGGATGGCGTCCTGGGAAGGGTCCGCTACTCCGTCCGGGGCATTCCCGGCCGGTTCGTCGCCGGGGATCTCTTCGATGTCATCGATCTCGGCGACGAACGGGCCGTGGTCGTGATCGGCGATGTCTCCGGCGAGGGGGCGGGGTCTGCGATCCTCATGGCCTCGACGCAGGCCTATTTGCACGCCGCCATCAGGAGAGGCGTCGAGCTCGAACGCGCCATGGTGGAGGCCAACGAGTACGTCTGCCAGCACGCCCCGATGGACCGCTTCGTCTCCGCGTGGGTCGGGCTGTTCGACACTCGGGCGATGCGACTCACGTTCGTCGATGCCGGCCACGGCCACTGGGCGTTGCGGTCGGTGAAGGACGGTGTGATCCGCCCCGGGGATTCGGCGCCCGCAGGCATCCCGCTGGGCATCGATCCGGACCGACCCTACGCGCCGGCCCACGTCCCACTGGCTCCGGGCGACCGGGTCGTGCTGTATTCCGACGGGCTTGTCGAGCAGACATCACCCTCGGGTGCGGAGTTCGGCATCCAGCGCGTGCACGCGGAGGTCGCCGCCAGCCCAAGCGCTCGGCATGATGCCGACGGACTCCTGCGGCTGGTTCAGGCACACGCGCAGCGCCCGTTCCTGGACGATGACACCACCATCGCCAGCGTGCAGATTGACTCGTGATCCACACCCGCCCCGCACGGCCTATTTCGAACTGTCCGAGGTTCGACGATAGAGATCGGCGAGGTCTGGCTTGCCCATCGCTTCGTAGAGTGCGGCCAGCCGAGCGTCGGCCTTGCGCGTGCGTGCATGATTCGGGCCGAGCTTGTCCACCAGGACCTTACGGCTGTCCAGCAGGGCCCGCTCGGCGGCCGGGAAGTCGTTGAGCTTGGTCAGGCACTCCCCGTAGTTGTTGCGGAAGATCGCCACCACATAATGGTCCGCTGGAAGGCTCTGCTCGCAGGCCACAAGCAACTCCTGGAACTGGGACCGTGCCTCATCAAGCTTGCCGGCGGTGAGGAGCAGCATCGCCAGGTTGTTCAGTGCGCCCCACACTTCCGGGTCCGCGGCGCCGCGGGCCCCGCGCGAACGGATCTCGACGACCTGTCGATACAGCGTCTCGGCCTCGTCCAGCCGCGTGAGATCCTCCAGGACATACGCGAGGTTTCCGAGGGCGATGAGCGTTCTTGGGTGCTCCATGCCCAGTTGGGACCGCAGCGATTCGAGGGCAGACCGGATCAGCGGCTCGGCCTCTCCGGGCTTGCCCTGCCCGGCGAGGCAGACGCCCAGATTCAGCCGGGTGTTCGCCGTCGAGACGTGCGCCGGGCCGAGCACGCGCTCCCGTGCCGCCAGTGTGGCTCGGAAGAGCTCGGCCGCCTCGTTGGCCTTCCCGAGCCGCTCCAGCAGCGTCGCGAGGTTGTTTCTGGAACTGAGTACCAGCGGGTGCTCCGGCGGATGCATTCGGAGATAGGCGTCATACACCTCGCGCTGCACTCTCTCGGCGTCCTGCAGGCGTCCGACCGCCTTGTAGCACGTCGCCAGGTTGTTGCGTGATGAGAGGGTCTGCTTGTGCTCGGGGCCAAGACGCCGCTCCAGCGTCGGCAGCGCTTCCTCCAGGAGCGTCACGCTCTCGATGACCTTGCCGATCTCCTGGGCCACGCGGGCAAGGTCGCTCTTGACCTCTGCCAGTCGGGTTTCGTCCGGCTGAGTCCGGGTGGACTCGCGCTGGACGGCGGCCCTGGCCAGTGTCTCTGCCTCGTCGAACTTGCCGGCATCGGCAAGGACGATCACGAGATTGCGTCCGGCCTCGTAGGCCTGTCGCGATTCCGGGCCGTCGTGATGGAGCGCCAGGTCCAGCACGCGCCGCGCGTGTGGTATTGCGAGGTCCGCCTTGCCGATTCCACGATAGCTCTGGCTGACGGCGGACCGGATCGTGCTCTCCACCGCCGGAGGGCGCTTGGGGCCGGTTTCAAGCCCGGCGACGGCGCTGTCGAAGAGTTCCCTCGCCGTGACCTCGCGTCCGACGGCGACCTCCGGGTCAACACTCGTGAGCATGCCCGCGATGAAGTCGCTGACGCTCCGGGCGTTCTCGGCCTCGGTCTCGGCCCGTTTCTGGGCCTCGAGCGCGATCGCGAGATTCTGCTCGGCCTTGGACCACCCGGCGGTGGCTCTTGCCGCCTGCCAGCCGACGCCCACCGCGCCAAGCGCCAGGATCGCCGCCGCCGTCGCCAGCCCGCCGACCAACCCCTTGTTGCGCTTGGCGAACTTGCTGAACCGGTATGCCGCCCCCGCCGGCCGGGCGGTGATCGGCTCATCGCGGAGGAACCGCCGGATGTCGTCGGCGAGTTCGCGGGCCGATTGGTACCTCCGGGCCCGGTCCTTCTCGATGGCCTTCTCGACGATCGTCTGGACCTCCCCGCGAAGCTCCTTCTTCAGCCACGCCAGCCGCGTCGGGGGTTCGGCGCCGATGATCCGCACGGCCTCGGGGATCGTCCGTTTGGAGACGTCGTGCGGCAGGCGACCGGCGAGCAGCTCGAACAGGATGACCCCGAGCGTGTACACGTCCGATCGCGTGTCCAGCTCCGCTGTGTTGCCGGCGACCTGCTCGGGGCTCATGTATGGCAGGGTGCCGATGAGCTGCCCGACGTCGGTCTGCACCGTCACCGGCTGCACGTCGCCGTCGGTCACCCGGGCGATCCCGAAGTCCAGAATTTTGGGCTGGGCGGCGATCCCGAACCTGCTGGCGTGCCCGTCGCCGGCCGTGGTCGCGTGGCTGAGCGGGCCGGTGGTGTCCGCGTCGTCGGCCTCTTCGACCAGGATGTTGCCCGGCTTGAGGTCGCGGTGGATCACCCCGCGGGTGTGCGCGTGCTGCACCGCGTCGCACACAAGCGCCATGAGTGCCAGCCGCTGGCGGACGTCCAGACCCCGGGCCTCGGCGTACAGGGTGAGCGGCTGCCCGCGCACGAGTTCCATCGCGAAGTACGGGATGTCCGAACCGTCCACAACGGCCGTTCCTGCCTCATACACCCGGGCGATGCCGGGGTGCTGAAGCCGACCGAGCACGCCCGACTCCACCTCGAAGCGTCGGAGAAGCGACCGCGTGATCAGCCCCGGGCGAATCACCTTGAGCGCGACCGTGCGTTTCGGCGAGTCCTGCTCGGCCAGGTAGACCGTCCCCATGCCCCCCTCGCCGAGCACGTCCATCACTGTGTATCGCCCGATCTTTCGGCCTCGAACGCGCGTGGCCATGGGATCGGGGTCGGGCTGCGATGAGTGCGCGGCGGGTTCGTCGCCGGCGATCGTCTGCGCGTCGTGCTGCTCCAGCAGCCGGCGGGCCCGGTTCGCGAGCGCGACATCACCCCGACTCTCCTGATCGATGTATGCGGCCCGCGCTTCGGGCGGCTTGGTCATTGCCCGCTGCGCAAGGGCCAGCGCGAGGGCCAGGGCCGGATCGGGGTTGTCCGAGGGCATCACCATGACGGTACCAGACGGGGTCCGCTTTGCGACGTGGGCGAGATCGCCTTGACCATGGCACGCCGACGACGGCTGGCCACGAGAACGCACCGTCTGATCCGGCGGCTGTTCGATCCGTCCGTGCGCACCCCGCCGAGTCTCGCTGGTTTGTCAGGCCTCAGCGGGGGCCCCAGGGGCGATAATCCAAGCCCCGATCGAAAGAACGCCGATGTGCTTCCCAACACATACGCGGGAAGTCAGCGTGCCGGATGCCGGTGCGCCCTGAACGATCCAAGCGGCGGCACCGGCCCAGCGCTCGGAGCCGGCCGGAAACGGAGGTTGGGATGCTGTCGGTCATGTTGCTCATCATCGGGATCGGTCTGTCGCTGGGGATTCTGTCGCTGGCGATCAAGGCCCCGGGCCCGGTGCTGAAGGCCTTGTGCGCCCTCGCCGCCGTCGCCACCCTGTTTGTCTTCTTTGCCCTGGCCTCCATCCGGTACATCGGCGCCGGGGAGGTGGGCATCGTCGTGAAGAACGCGTTCGGCGCTCGGCTGAAGGATGGCCGCATCATCGCGACTGCAGGGGAGATGGGGACCCAGGCGGGCGTTCTGCGATCGGGGTGGCACTTCTGGTACTGGCCGGTCATCTATGACATCAAGACGGTGCCGTTTGTCGAGGTGCAAAGCGGCGAGGTGGGGCTCATCGAGACCACCGACGGTGCGCCCATGCCCGAGGGGCAGCTCTTTGCGCCCGAGTGGCCACGGGCCCAGTTTCAGCAGATGCTGGACGCGCAGTACTTCCTGACCGCGGGCAACGGCATGAAGGGCAAGCAGGTCTCGGTGCTCACTCCGGGCAAGTACCCGATCAACACCGACCTCTTCCGCGTGCGGATGGTCGATCAGACGGAGGTCGTCGCGGGCGAGGTCGCGGTGCTCAAGGCGAACTTCGGCACGCCGCCCACGCAGATCGTGCACCACGTCGCCGCAGGAGCCGCCGACAAGCCGCAGAGCGTCGACGACGCGCTCAAGCTTGCCAAGCCCGGCGAGATGGGCGTGGTCGCCGATCCCCTCCCCCCGGGCAAGTACCCGCTCAACACCGATGCCTTCACGGTCACGGAAATCTGGACGACCCAGATGATCGCGCACTACACCTCTCAGGGCAGCGGCATCGGCGCGCCGGGCTCCTTCCAGTCGGCCTCGAACATCGCCCAGCCGCCGGCCAAGCCCGCACGAGCCGGGCAGGAGCAGCAGGGAGGCGGGGGAGGTGGGGGCGGCAAGTCCGACCGTCATGACGCTTCGGTCGAGGAGCGTGAGATCACGGTGCGCACCAGCGACGGGTTCACGTTCCCTGTCGATGTCAGGGTCGAGTACGTGGTTGAACCCAAGGACGCCCCGATCGTGGTGGCCAAGCTTGGGGATGACGAGGGCGAGCGGTTCCGCAACGCTCTGAACTCCGCCGTTCGGGCCATCTTCCGCAACAACGCCGAGAAGGTCCGGGCGCTGGACTATGTCCAGCAGCGGTCGGCCCAGGAGCAGCAGTCGCTGGTGACGCTGAAGGAACAGCTCGCGCGGTTCGGGATCACCGTCACCGCGGTGCGTATCGGCGCCGTCGGGGATCAGCAGTCGCTGGGCGATCTGCTCAAGACCCAGACCGATCGCGAGATCGCCAAGCAGAAGCAGGTCACGTTCCAGGAGCAGCAGCGGGCGGCGGAGCAGGAAAAGCAGCTCAACCGCGCCCAGCAGGAGGCCGAGGAAGAGAAGCGGCTCGCGACCGCCGCGTACGCCGTGAAGATCGCCGAGGAGGACAAGCGCAAGCAGGTCATCGCCGCCGGAGCCGAGGCGGAGTCGATCACGATCAAGGCCACCGCCCAGGCCGAGGCCTTCAAGTCGATCTCCGCCCAGATCGGTTCGGCGAACGCGGCGATGATCGAGATACTGAAGATCGTCGGGGAGCGGAACATCCAGATCACGCCGCGCGTCATGGTGACCGGCGGCAAGTCGGGACCGGGCGGCGAGACGACCGCGCTCATCGGGACGATGCTGGAGCACTTCGTCTCTCAGGACGGCCCCGCCGCCCCGCGCCGGGACGCTCCGAGCGAGCGTCGGTCCGAGCCGGCGGCTGCTCCTCAGGGCTGAGCGTTCCCGGCAAGCGGTTCCCCCGTCATGGTCGCACCGGTCCGGTTCGGGCCCGGGGGGCAGGTCTACACTTGTCCCCCCTCGGGCCCCTCCCGTTCTGCGGACGCATGGTGCGTCCGAACGGGCGGCGGCCCCCTTGTATCAGGAGCCGCGCGGACCCCTCGAACACGAGCCCTTCCCCGCCGACGCACCATGGACCCGACCACCCCGAACCCCGCCGTGACCACTCCCGAAACTCCCATCCCAGGCGCGACGCCGCCGGAGAAGCCCGCGATCGACGCGGCGCTGAACAAGGAGATCGACGAGATGATGGCCGCGATGGATCGCGAGGCGGCCGGATCCAAGGGCGGCAAGAAGGACAAGGACAAGCGAGCCGTGACGCTCCCCGGGCACGATGTCGCGCCGATCGGCGGTCCGGCCAAGCCCGCGCTCAAGGGCCCGCGCGTCGTCAGCGCCGGTCGAGAGCACCGCACGGGCGCGATCGTCAGTGTCGGGCCCACGGACATCTTCCTGGAGTTTGGCCCCAAGGAGCTTGGCGTCCTGCCCCGCATGCAGTTCAAGGAGGGCGAGGAGTTGCCCGCCGTCGGCTCGCAGTTCGAGGTCGCGATCGACCGCTTCGAGCCCTCTGAGAACATCTTCATCTGCTCGCGTCCCGGTGCGGTCGTGAAGGCGGCCTGGGAGAATCTCGAGATCGGGCAGACCGTCGACGCCAAGGTCGTCGGGGTGAACAAGGGCGGGCTGGAGCTTGAGGTCGCCGGTCATCGGGCGTTCATGCCCGCAAGCCAGGTCTCCCTCGATCGCATCCCCGACCTCTCGGTCATGATCGGGGAGAAGCTCACCTGCCAGGTGAGCCAGCTCGACAAGCGTGGTCGGGGCAACATCGTCCTCTCCCGCCGCGACATCCTCGACCAGGAGCGCAAGGAGCGGGCCAAGAGCTTGAAGGACTCCCTCAAGGACGGGGACGTCCTCGACGGCGTGGTCCGCAAGATCATGCCCTTTGGCGCGTTTGTCGACATCGGCGGCGTCGACGGCCTCGTGCACGTCTCCGACCTGTCCTACGACCGCGTCGGCATGGGCGAGCAGGCCATCGCCAAGCACGTGAAGGAGGGTCAGAAGGTCAAGGTCAAGGTCCTCAAGATCGAGTGGAACGACGAGGACATGCGCAAGAGCCGCATCGCGCTGGGGCTCAAGCAGCTCGCCGCCGATCCCTTCACCACCGCCGCCAACGACATCAAGGAAGGCGCCGAGGTCAACGGCCGCGTCACTCGACTCGCCGAGTTCGGCGCGTTCGTCGAGGTTGCTCCCGGGGTCGAGGGGCTGGTCCACGTCTCCGAGATCGCTCACAAGCGTGTCAATCACCCACAGGACGAGCTGAAGGTCGATCAGGTCGTGCAGGCCAAGGTGCTGAAGATCGACGCCGGCACGCGGCGGATCTCGCTCAGCATCAAGGCCATGGTCGCCGCCCCCGAGCGTCCAGGCAAAAAGGGCGACGATCGCACCCCCAAGCGGAGCGTCGAGGAGATCACGAAGGAAACCCCGGCCCTCCGCCGCCTCCGCGCCCAGGCCGCCGCCCGCGACAAGGGCAAGACCCTCAAGGGCGGTTTCTAACCCCGCTTTCAGTCCTTTGCCTTTGGTGGTATAGGCGTCCCGCCTGTGTGCTTCAGATCCCACGACAACGCCCCGCCCAACGGGGCGTTTTCTTTTCCCCTGAACCACGGATCGATTACGATCCGTGCATATGGACCAAGCCAAGCAGTGGTCATTCGCGCTCGAACGCTTCGTCGTCTTTCTCCGCGATGTCATCGAGCCCGCCGTCTACTCTCACGCCGCTCCGCTGGACGCCGGCGTTCATCAATCGGTCGAGCCCATCCGCTATGAGCAGGCGATCCGCGCGCGGTACACGCCGGTGAAGCCGGGCTTTGTCTGGGGCCCGGCGTGGAGCACGGCCTGGTTCCGTCTCCGCGGGCGCGTGCCCGCCGACATGAAGGGGCGGCAGGTCGCCCTCCGCTTCTCGACGGATACCGAGGCCCTGCTCTGGATGCCGGCGCCGCGCTCCACACGCCGCGGGGTGCCGCATCACGGGCTGGATGTCAACCGCGACGCCGTGGTGCTCTTTCCCCGCGCCCGAGGCGGCGAGCGCGTTGACCTGCTCGTCGAGGCCGCCTGCAACCACCCATTCGGCAATCGCGGTCTGCAATGGGACCCGCCCGAGATCCACCGCCGCTGGAACGGTCCGGTCCCGGGGCTCTTCGAGCGCGCCGAGCTTGCCGTGCGTCATGAGGACGTCTGGTCCCTTCGCTGCCGATACGCCTTTGCGCTCGATCTGGCCAAGCACCTGCCTCCCGATTCCGCCCGCGCTCAGCAGCTCTTGGGCGTGCTTCGGCGGGTGACGAACGCGATCCCCGATGACGCGGTACTGGCCCACGCCGCGGCCGCCGCTCGTGCCCTCGATGCGGCGCTGCGTCCGCCCCTCGCGGGCGCTGGCGGCAGCGCGACGCGCTGCCACGCCGTGGGCCACGCGCACATAGACACGGCGTGGCTCTGGCCGTTGCGCGAGACGCGACGCAAGTGCGCTCGCACCTTCTCCACCGTGCTCCGGCTCATGGAGCGATTTCCGGAGTTCCGATTTCTCTGCTCGCAGGCCCAGCAGTACGCCTTCATCGAAGAGGACGCTCCGGAGCTGTTCCGGCAGATCAAGCGCCGCGTGCTGCAGGGTCGCTGGGAGCCCGGCGGCGCCATGTGGATCGAGCCCGACTGCACCGCGCCCAGCGGGGAGTCCCTCATCCGGCAGATCGAGCATGGCGAGCGCTACTGGCGCTCCCGCTTCGGCGAGCACGGCGCCCAGCGATTCCTCTATCTTCCCGATACCTTCGGCTTCCCCGCGCAGATCCCGCAGATCATGGCCCTCGCCGGGCTCGATACCTTCATCACCAACAAGCTCCACTGGAACAGCCACACCGTCTTCCCACATACCACGTTCCAGTGGCGCGGACTCGATGGCTCTTCCGTGGTTGCCCATCAGACCCCGGGCATGGACTACAACGCCACCAACACGCCGCGCGAGCTTCTCCGCGGCGAGAAAACCCACAAGAACAAGGACTTGATCGGCGAGCCGTCAGACAGCGATCCGTCCTCCGGTTCGCGCTGGCTGCAGCCGTTCGGTTTCGGCGACGGCGGTGGGGGGCCGACCGATTGGTCGATCCAGTACGCCCGGCTCGCGGCGGATTGCGACGCCCTGCCGCGCGTCCGCATGGACTCCGTTTCCGCCTTCTGCGACGCGCTCCACCGCGACATCGACGCGGCTCGATCGGCCGACCCATCGGCCGTGCCCGTCCACGACGGCGAGCTCTACCTCGAACTCCACCGGGGCACGTA
Organism: Phycisphaerales bacterium UBA4658; assembly: GCA_002405485.1. GTDB lineage: Bacteria > Planctomycetota > Phycisphaerae > Phycisphaerales > UBA1924 > UBA4658. Next base: position 21,015 of record DHLW01000025.1, on the reverse strand, counting down.
CACCACCCACGCACGGTTCAAGCAGAGGCACCGCGAAGCCGAGGAACGGCTGCGGCAGGCCGAGATTCTCACCTATGCCGGTCCTGTGCGACTCTCAGCCGCGGCGGAAGACGCCGCCAGTGAGCTCCTCGACCGCGCCTGGAAGCTCCTCCTGCTCAACCAGTTCCACGACATCCTTCCGGGCTCGAGCATCACCTGGGTCTATGAGGATGCCGCACGCCAGCTCGATGAGGTGCACCGCGTCGCCGAGACGCTCATCGAGGCCGGCTCCTCGGCATGGGAGCGATTCCTCGATCCCACCGGAGTTCCCGATCCGCTCGTGGCCATGAACTGGTCCAGCCGTCCGGCCCCGATCTCGCCGCCTGCGAACCTGGACCCAACCGCACCGCCGATCACGGCCGACGGCGCGCCGGTGCAGCCGCTCACGATCACCATCATCGATCCCCGGCGCGAGTCGCTCCCGCCCGGTTCTCGCGGCGTGACCAGCGGCGAACTCGAGTTCGCCAACGAGTTTCTCCGCTGCAGATTCGATCGTGCCGGCCGGGTCGTGCTCCTGGAGCGGCGAGCGTCCGATAGCGCGGTCATGTTCGACGCGTGCGCCCGCGGTTCGCCCATGAATCAGCTCGTGCTCTTCGAGGATCGCCCCAGACTCTGGGACGCGTGGGACATCGACGCCGAGTACGCGCACAAGCCCACAGCCGTCTCTGATGACGCGGAGATCGAGTGGCTGGAACGCTCTCCCATGCGATCGAGTGTCCGCTTCTCTCGCCCGCTTGGCCGCGGCTCACGCATCGCCCAGACGTTCACGCTCGGCATCGAGAGCGAGATCGTCCTCGTCAACACCGCCATCGACTGGAGGGAGGAGCATCGCTTCCTGCGCGTGCTCTTTCCGACCTCCATCCACGCGCCCACCTGCGCCTTTGGCACGCAGTTCGGGCACATTCATCGCGCGACCCATCGCAACACGCAGGCCCAGCACGCCATGTTCGAGGTGCCCGCACACGAGTTTGCCGCGATCCGCTCCGAGGATGCCGAGTTCGCCGTGCTCGCCCCCGATCGCTTCGGATGGTCCTGCATCGGGGAGACCATCGGCCTCTCGCTCCTGCGATCGCCAAGGTACCCCGACCCGACGGCGGACGTCGGCGAGCATCGCATCGTGTACGGGTTCGGACCGATCCCCGCCATCGCCGCCGTCGCGCTGGGCGAGCAGCTTCGGCGGCCGCTCACCGTCTCGAAGCTGGCAGCGCCGAGCCGGAGCCGACGCACGGCGAGATCGGGCCTGAGATCCTGGTCGCCATTGCGCGTCAGCAGCGGATCGTGGAGCGTCGGCCGCATCGAGGCCATCACCCGCGCCCGTGACGGCAAGCGGCTCATCGTCCGCATCGTTGACCACGACGGCATGACCAACGAAGCCGAGATCGCCTGGGGCTTTCCTGTCAGGAGTGCTCAGGCCGTCGATCTGCTCGAGCGACCCCTCGACGGCGTTCCGGTCAAGCATGACCCGAGAGCGAACACGACCCGCGTACGGATCAAGCCCTTTCAGATCCTCACCCTGGCCATCGAACGCGACGACTGACTGCGTTTCCGGTGGTGAGTGCTCACCTGGACCTTCGCGGTTCGCACCACGCCTTCAAGACCACCGAGCACGCGAATCCCGCGGGAAACTCGGTGAAGAGAGCGCCTGCGCCGAGACGAGGCGCGACGCGGCCTTGAACCGTCGACGCTCATCACTCCCAAGGCCAGGTCATCGGTGCCCCGTCCCTGGCCAGAATGTCCTGCACCGCACGCACTCGTGCTGCGTCCTCATGCACCCAGTGCGGCTCCTTCCCGTTGGCAATGCACCACGCCGCCAGCGTTCCCGAGGCCTCGCCGATGTGCCACTCGGTCGTGTGCATGCGCGTCGCGCCGTTCACCACGTGCGACACGCCAAGGCACTTCCCGCTCGCCAGCACATTCCGCACCCTTTTCGGAATCAACGCACCCATCGGCACCCGAAACGGCGCGCACGGCACATACACGCTGTTCCGCCCCGCGCAACTCGGATGCAGATCGATCGTGTAGTGTCCGATCGCCACCGAGTCGGCGAACCGCTCGCCGGTGCCAAACGGCGTGGCCTGCCAGTTCATGGCGTCCGTGGCCTTGCCGTCGCGTGTGCGCTGCTCGGTGCCGACGTGCGCTTCGGTCATGATGGTCCGTGCGATCAGCCTCCGGGGCTCCCGGACATACACATGCTTGGCCAGGCCGTCAGTGGTCCCGAGTTCCTCGCCGCGCAGCTTCAGCCCCGGATAGCCCGCGCCACCATCGTGCCGCGGCGCCTCGGTCTGCATCCAGTGCAGCAGGCACAGCGACAACTCCCGCGCTTCCGCCAGCGCGGCGTCCCGCTCGCCACGGCTCACGCCCAGCAGCGGCCTTCGCCAGTAGTCCATCTGCACCATGTTGATCAGCGCCACGTCTGGCGGCAACTCGTGCCGCGAATCCTCACGCCGGTACGCACCGCGATCAACGATCCGGCGATACCTCCACATCTCCCACTCCCCCTGCGCCGGCTCATCGGGCCAGGGCACCAGCCGAAACGTCCGCCGACCCTCCGCATTGTGGCTCGGCACCGTCCATGAGAACAGCGGCCCGGTCCATGATGATCCGTCCCGCATCTCCGGCACGAATGAGCGCCAGAACTCATAGCGCGAGGGCCTGGCGATCAGGTGATCCTCACCCGGCCGATGCTCGATCGCAAAGCACCACGAGCATGCCTGCTGATCCATGGGGTGCGTCTTGTCCGTGCGCGCGTGCATCTCGCCGTACACGTTCTGGTGCTCTCCCCCGATCGCGTGCTCCACGCCGGCAAGGTCGAGCACGTCGCCCCATTCGGTCGCATCCAGCGTGAACGTCGCAACCGCCGTCGACTGGGTGCCATCGCGTGAGCGCAGCGTCACCGACCGCACACGATCACCCGCCGTCTCCGCGCTCACCGGCTCATGCTCAAGCAGCAACCGCAGCCGACCGCTTTCCACGTGCGGCCGGATCATGTCCATCATGACCGTGTGCCACACCCGCGGCTCGGCACACAATCGGCTCACCCATCCTCCACCCGGATTCAGCCGAACATCCGCGCGTGCCGCGTCGCACAGCGGCCGATGCTCCCGGTACCACCGCCGCACGCCCTCGCGCAGGGCCTGCTGCGAGCGCGAGCACCCGACGGTCTCCACCCACTGATTCTCATCCGGGGGCACGCCCTGAGCCGTGTACTGGCCACCGATCCAGTCCGTGGGTTCGCTCATGATCACGGTGGCGCCGTTGCGACACGCCGCCAGCGCCGCCGCGACCCCGCCCGTGCCGCCTCCGACGATCAGAATGTCCGCCGAGATCTCGCCCACGTGTGCACTCCGTCACGAACCCTCTCATCCCTTGACCGCCCCCGAGAACATCTGGGGCTTCAGGAACCGCTGCGCCGCAATGAATGCGAGAACGATCGGCACGAGTGTCATCACCGCGGCCGCATATGGAAGCCGCGGGTTGTCCGCGAACTGCCCCAGCAACTGGTTCACTGCCACCGGCAGGGTGTACTTGTTCCCGCTCTGCAGCACGATCAGCGGCCAGAGCAGTTCGCTCCACGCCCCGATCATGCTGAACAGCGCAAGGGTCGACAGCGTCGGCGCCGCCAGCGGCAGCATCACGTGCCACCATACCTGAACGCTTCCGGCGCCATCGATCCGCGCCGCTTCCTCCAGACTCATCGGGATCTGCTCGAACGCCTGCTTGCACAGGTAGATGCCAAACGCGCTCACGCTGAACGGAATCACCACCGCCACCAGCGTGTCCACCAGCCCCATGCTCACGATCGTGCGGAACATCGGCACCACGATCACCTGGTCAGGGATCATCATCGTCGCAAGGATCAGCACGAACAGCGTGCTCCGTCCGCGGAACTTCATCCGGGCCAGCGGATACGCCGCCATCGCCGCCAGGAGCACGTTCAGCACGCTCCGCGCCAGCGTCACCAGCACGCTGTTGAGCATCGGGCCCGCAAGCTCCCCCTTCGTCCACGCATCCACAAAGTTCTTCCCCGTCGGATGCGTCGGCACCGAGAAGAACGCGCTCTCCGCCGGTTGCACCGCCACGATGAGCAGGAACAGCCCCGGCCCCACCGCGAGGCCGGCCATCAGCCCGGCGCCGACATACATCACCAGCGTCAGCCACGTCGGTCTGCGGTCCATCACGCGGCCTCCTGCGAGCGCCGCGAGCTCAGCCGCAGATTCACCAGCGAAAACGCCAGGATCACGGCAAACAGCGTGATCCCGATCGCGCTCGCAAGCCCGTAGTCCCCACGCTCGAACGCCGTGTCATAGATCAGCGGCACAACCGTCTGATCCTCCACCGGTGCGCCCTTCACCGTCACGTACAACTCCTCGAACACTTTCAGCGCGGCGATCGAGGAGATCACGAATACCAGCACAACCACCGGAAAAATGCTCGGCAGGGTCACATGCCGGAACACGCTCCACCGAGAAGCTCCATCCAGGTGCGCCGCCTCCTTCAACTCCCGCGGAACCGCAAGCAGCGCCGCCAGGAAGATCATCATGTAGAACCCGAACCCCTTCCACAGCGTCACCAGCATCGCGCTCACAAGCGTCCACGGCCACTCCGTCAACCATGGCACCCCGCCCAATCCCACCATCCGCAGCACCGAGTTGATCGCCCCGTCCCGCTCCGCGAGCGCCGCCTGCCATGCGATCGCCGCCACGATCGTCGGCGTCACCACCGGCAAAAACAGGACCACCCGCAGCCACGACCGCGTTCCCCGCAAGCCCGCCTCCACCACCATCGCCGACAGCAGACTCAACGCAATGATCGCCGGCGTCACCAGCAAGTAGAGAAAACTGTTCAGCAGACACCACCAGAATCGATCGGTGCTCAGCAGCCGTCGATAGTTCTCCAGCCCCACCCAACGCGGTCCATCCGCGCTGAACGGCGTGTACCGCGTCAGCGAGTAATACCCCACCTGCACAAACGCCAGCACAAAGAACACCCCAAGCACCGACACCGCAGGCAGCAAGAACCCCCACGGCACAAACCACCGCTGTCCCATCGGTGTCCTGCTCATGCCTCTTGCCTCTGGTGGCTCAGGCGTCCCGGCTGTGTGCCTCGTATCTTCACCGCACCAACCACAGGCAACGCATCCCCCGGCACATCCGCCGCCGCATCCAGAATCCGAACCCACTCCGCGTCAATCACCTTCAACGCTTCCTCCACCGCTTCGCCCCCGAGCATCGCCCGCTTGATCCGATCCTCAAACGACCGCCGAAGATCCGGCCACTCCGCCAGCGCCGGCGTGAACGCCACGGCGGTCCTCAGAGACTCTGCCGCGATCGCCTGCGCCTCCGCCAGCTTCCGCGCCGCCGGCGTCATCACCGCCGACGCCTCCGGAGACCGGAACATCCCGCTCTCCAGCGTCGCCCGCGTGCTCGGCAGCACCGGCACGATCGAACACAACTCCCGCTGACTCTCATGCCCCGTCAGCATCCACGCCAGCTCCGCCGCGAGCTCCGGCTGAGGGCTCTGCGTCGTCACGCCCACCACCATCACCGCGATGTGCGCCCGCCCCAGCTTCCCCGTGATCGTCGGCCCAAGCGCCGTCCGCTCATACACCCTGGGCGACTCCTGCCGAATCACATTCAGAAAGTTCGGCCCGAAGTTGATCACCGCCACCCGCCCGCGCTTGTACAGGTCCGTCAGATGCTGCACGCCTTGCGTCGCCGCCTCCCGTGGCATCGCCCCCTCTCGAAACAGATCCACCCACGCCCTCACCTCGTTCACCACCTCCGCATCCAGCAGATTCGATCGCAGGCGCCCGCCCGCATCCGGTTTCAGCGGCAATAGCCCCTCCGCAAACAGCATCTGCAGAAAGTCCGACTCATGCCCCAGCGGCACGCTGAACAAGTACGTCCCGTCATCCCCAACCTTCGCGCGATACGCCCGCGACGCCTCCCGCATCCCCGCCCACGCCCGCGGCAAGGTCTCGCTCTTCATCCCCGCCCGCTCCAGCAACTCCTCGTTCACCAGCGCCGTCTGCGTCGTCAAGTACCACGGCAGCGCGAGCAACTGCCCCCGCATCCGGCACAGCCCGAGCGCTCCGGGCACATACGTCCCCGCCGGTTCGGCGCCCTTCGGCAGAATCGGCGTCAGATCCCGCAGCGCGCCAAGCCCCACGAACCGCGCATAGGTCTTGTCCGAGAAGTTCACCACATCCGGCGCACGCCCCGCCGCCGCCGCCGACATCAGCTTGCGATCCAGTTCCCGAAACGGGACGTCCACCCAGACCACACGCACGCCGGGCCGCGCCGCTTGGAAGCGTGCGATCTGCCCCTCCACATATTCCTCAAGCTCGCGCCGACCCTTCAGCGCGAGTGTCCAAAGCTCAATCGATTTCCCGTTCCCCCGCGTCCGCCCCGACCCACATCCCCCAAGCACACTCGGCATGGCCACTGCGCCAAGCGCCATCGCGCCCGCCGCCGTCAGTATCCGTCGTCGTGTCCAAGTGGTCCCGTGCTGCACAAGAGCTCATCGGCCTTTCGTGATGCCACAACACGCCGAGTGTAGAGAGTGTTCACACGCCCCGCCGATCTGCCTCTGGTGGCACAGGCGTCCCGCCTGTGTGCATCACGCTGTATGTGCCGGCACAATCACGGCCCGGCGTCGATGTCAAAGTCCTTCGGCGACCAGAGCGTGTCGAACCGTGACTTCCCGTTGTTCGCGAAGAACAACTGCGAGACGGTTTTGATCTCGACGTGCCCGTCCACGTATCCGAAGTACGCGCTGCCCTTGACCAGATTCCGCTCGTTGTTCCGGTTCGGATGCCGGTAGTAGGGGATGTAGCTCCGCAGCGGGCCCTGAATCTCCGGACCGACCGGCGAAACCAGGTTGAAGTCGCTCACGCCCATCCCGCCGCCGAACCGCCGCCCGGGAGTCTGCTGCGCGCCGATCGTCGAGACCGTCCAGTACGCGGGCTGACCGGTGATCGAGCTGTTCTGGCGTGCCGTCCCCCAGGCCTCGCCGATGAGCATCGTCTTGCTGGCAAGGTCCACGTCGGCGTTGAAGGACTTGCCCAGCGGGCCGGACGCCGCCGTTGTCTGATTGGTTGAGCAGTCCCGGGCGATGTACGCGCTCGCCCAATAGTTCATCGTGTACGACCGCGCCCCCAGGGGATGGTTGGGGCAGGCAAACACGCTCCCGCCCACGGTGTTCTTGATCGCCCCGCAGTCATTGAACGACGGGTCCGGGTTGCTCGAGTTCAGCACTTCCACGTTGCCATCGGGCAGATACTGCCCAAGTCGCGGGGTGTCGTACCAGTACTCGTTCGAGCTGCTCGGGTTGGTGTTGGGCGGGAAGAAGCTCTTGCTGTCATTGGCGTACAGCGACAGCGCGATCACGAGCTGCCGCATGTTGCTCGCGCACTTGACCCCGCGTGCCGCGTCCCTCGCCTTCCCAAGCGCCGGCAGCAGGATGCCCACCAGGAGCGCGATGATCGCGATCACCACCAGCAGCTCGATGAGCGTGAAGCCCCCGCGGCCGTTGTGTCGCCGACAGCCATTGTCGTTCTTGTGCCCGTGGATCGTTGTCTGTGTCATGGTGCACCTCCGGTGCGTTGTGTCGCCGCCGCTGAGCGCGGGGCCTCGCCAGCCACACCCTGACCCGCCTGCGCATCGCGCAGCGGGCTCGCCTTCCGAAGCAACTGTCCGTCCTCTCCGCTCCTTGCCGCCGCATTCGCCACTGGTCCAGTCGACCTGCGAATCACCAGCTCCGCTTCCAGAAGCGTCCGCTGAACCGTCGGATGCTCCTCCCCGATCTGTTCAAACAGCCCCCGCGCGCCCTGCTTCCCAAGCTGCGTCAGCGGCTGCCGCATCGTCGTCAGCCCCGGCGACAGATGCGCCGCGCTCGCGGGATCATCCACGCCCACGACCGACAGATCCTCAGGAATCCGCAGGCCCGCCCGCCCGGCCGCCTCGTACACATCCAGCGCGAAGTAGTACCCCGCCGCAAAGATCGCCGTCGGGCGGTCTTCTCGTCCGAGCATCCGCACGAGCGACTCCCGGCCCGCGTCATCCAGACGCCACCCGCTCGTGCCGATCACGGCGGCCGGGTCGATCTCGATCTTCAGCCCCTCCATCGCCGCCTTGAACCCTCCCCATCGATCTCGGTCGTTGGTCACCAGGTCCTGTCCGCCCACGTACCCGATCCGGCGATGCCCAAGCCCATGCACGTGCTGCACCGCTTGCCGCGCAAGTGCCCGGTTGTCCGTGTCGATCCAGCTCACGCCGGGTCGGTCGAACGACGCCCCGACCACCATCAACGGCAACGACCCTTCCAGCTTGCCGTTCCGCTCCTTGGGCCTCGACCCAAACCTTGGCGGGCGATCAAGCTGCCCCTCAAACGGGTTCACATACACATACCCCTGGCACTCATTCCGCCAGTCCTCCCCGAACTGAAGGAGCACCAAGTCCACCCCAAGCTCGTCCGCCGCCTGACGCACACCCTCAAGCACCTGGCTGTGGAAGAAGTCGCCCAGACTCGACTCGCGATGGAAGACCAGCCCG
>DHLW01000025.1:3498-12213 GCA_002405485.1 Phycisphaerales bacterium UBA4658 | reverse complement strand
CCCCGCCGCAGCACGCCACTGGCGACCAGTTCCTGCAGGGCCCGATGCACCGTCACGAGCGACACGTCCAGTTGCTTGCTGAGTTCCTTGGTGCTCGGCAACTGCTGCCCAGGGTTGTACACGCCGGAATCGATCGCCTGCCGCACCGCTCGCTGCACAACGGTGTAGAGCGGACGCCCGGGTTCTGCGTCAACCGGCTGGAGTTGCGGGTGCTTCGGCGACATGAGCTAAGCCGATCCACGAATATTCTAGAACATTGTTCGGGAAACGCAAATGACCTGTTCCGACTCAGGGTATCGAGTGTGGAAACTCGGTGAACTTGGGGCCCGGTCTGGTGGCCCCATGGAGGAAAAGACACCGGCCCGGGGTTGCCCGGGCCGGCATGAGAGGTCGAGACGATTGATCAGGCCCGACGGCGGCGAGCCGCCAGCAGACCGCCCAGGCCCAGCAGAGCCGCCGAGGCGGGCGCCGGAACCGTGAACGTGAAGGCCTGAATGCCGTTGTTGGTGTTCAGGGTGTAGATGTCGGCGGTGAGATTGACATTGTCAATCGCGCCGAACTTGATCGCGCCCGAGGCGTTGCCGTTGGAGTTGAGCGTGCCCGTCTGCGCCGCCAGGCCGAAGGGGAACAGCGACACCGGGGCCGCGGGGTTGGAGATGTTGTAGACATACACGCGGCTGTTGTTCACGTCGAGGGCTGCGAGGTAGGGGACTCCGCCGATGACGGCGAAGTCGAGCTGCGCCTCGCCCGCCGACGTCAGCGCGACGCTGGTCGCCGCGAGGCCGGATCCGCTCAGGGCGGCGTTGTACAGGGGCTGGCTGGTGACCTTGCCGAGGACGTCGCTGGCGGTGGCGCCGAACGTCAGGCCCAGCCGGAAGTTGGAGCCGGAAACGCCGGTCGCGGGACCGGTACCGGTCATGCCGAGCGCGCCGGGCGGCGGCGTCGGGGTCGTCGCGTTCGTGTAGACCTGGCCGGTGGGCGAGGAGCTTCCGGTGAGGGTGAAGAGCCCGTTGAGGTTGCGATAGCCCGTGGCGAGGGTCACGTTCGCGCCGGACCCGAAGGCATCGAGCGAGTCGCCCAGACGCGGAGCCGTCGTGCCGGTCCCGAACGCCTGTGTGCCGCTGAAGTGCACCGTGGGCCCGGAGGCCGTCTGGCTCGACCACTTGTACACGCGATACGCGTTGGTGCGCGTGTCGGCGGAGAGGTTGGAGATGAAGATCTGCCCGTCATCGCTCGCGGCGACCTGCAGATAGGCGAACGTACCGCCCGAGATCACGCCCGAGCCGAAGGCCAGCTCGCCCTTGTCGCGGCCGGTCGTGCTGTCCAGCACGCGGAACGGGCTGGCCGTCGCCGTGATCGTGCCGTTGCGGGTGACCAGGATCAGGTCATTGGTGGCCGGGTTGTACGCCAGACCGCGCTCGGAGTCGCCGGTGGCATTGAGCCCGAGGTACGTGCCTGCGGGGACCGAGCCCGGCGAGTCGCCGGCCTGGGCCACGCCCGGGGCGCGCCAACCGTTGACGCCGAAGCTGGCCTTGGGCACCAGCGTCGGCTGGGCGATGGCCGCGCTGCTGACCGCGAGGCCCGCAACCGCGGCAAGAACCGTCGAAATCGCTTTCATCTCTCTCTCCTTGTAGAACTGAAACAGACGTTCACGCTCTCACCAACCTTGGCCGCCGCAGGCAATCCGGATTTCGCCTGAGACGCCTTGGACACGATTGAACTCCCTCCCCCGTCCGGCCCTTACTTCTTCACCTCCGCCGCTGGCTCGCCCGCACGCTTGGGTGTGGCGGGTGCTCCGCCCTTGGTCGCCATGTGCACCTTGAATCCCAGGCAGTTTGCCACCGGTCGCAGGCCGGACTTCTCGCTCGGACGATTCATCTGGTGCACGCTCTCTCCCGGGCCGCGATGGAGCATCGTCGTCGAGCCCCCGCCGTCGAGGTTGATCGCGTCGTGTGCGCCGGCCAGAATGAGCACGTCGGCGAGCTCTCGCAGCGTGGCGCCCACGCTCCAGTCGGGCTGTCGGCCGTCGATGGCGAGCACATACAGCGTCCACCCATCGGCGCTCACGCCCACCGCGGAGCGAGGGTGCCGCTTGTCGGGCTCCACACGGGCCGAATCGGCGGTGTTTGTGCCGGCGGTGACCAGGAATCCGCTGCGCGAGGGATCGCTCTCAGACGCCCCGATGCCCGCGACCGCGTCGAACACGTCGGCATCGATCTGCTCGTCCTCACGCTTGATGCGGGCTTTGCGATCGCGTGTGAACACCAACACGGGGTCGCCGACGCCCCGGAAGACCCGGGCCGGTGAGACGACCTTGCCGTCGCTCACGCTCAGCCCGATCACGTCGGAGGCAACGCCGGCAACAAAGCCCTTCTTGCCGTCGGCCCGACCGAAGAAGTTCGCATTGATCGCGAGGTCGGCGTTCACACGCCTGGCCCACGCGTCCACGGTCTCCAGTACGCTGTCGGCGGTGGGTTGGTCGGCGATCGGCTTGGCCAGCGGATCGGTCACCAGCACTTCCAGACGGGGATCCTGCAGCCGAACGGTCGCCAGGAGGCCCCGCATCGGCTTGCCGTCGGGCGTGGTCCGATCGATGTTCGAGATCGCGATCGGCCAAGGCGCCTCGCACGGCTGGCCCTGCGCCGGAGGTGTTGCATACGCGCCAGTCGCAGAACCGACGATGCCGACGCACACGCCAGCGGCGGAGCTCAGACGCCAGAGGTGCACGAGCACGGGATTGCGACGGGATCGGCGCACACTCTCTCCTCTTGGCCGCGGGCATGCGGGCAAGTTCTATAAGCATGCAGAAGATTCAGGACCTGTCAAGAGGAATTGCGACCCATCACCCCAAACAACGGGGGGAATTCACGTTCTCCGGAGCACGCGTCCAAGAACGCAGCGACCCAGTGTTTCCACTGGGTCGGCTCAGGGTGCATTTAGCAGTCCATCCGGGTTATTCGATGGTCGGCACAGAGATCCACTCGCCCCCGGCGGCGATCGAACGGTTTCCGGCGTCCATCACGGCGACATTTTCGACGATGTCGCGGAGGTCCACCGGAGCCGGGCCACCCTCGAAGAACTTGACCATGCCTTCGACGAGGCGGGTGTAGACGGGTGCGAAGTCGACGACGAACTGGGCGATGCCCTTGGTGCCGTGGATGGTGGCACCGAAGGCCCACGCGCCGTTGCGGTCGCAGCGGATGCGAGCGAGGCGGCCGTCGTGGTATTCGAGGTCGAGGAGGTGGAACCCGCTCTTGGCTTCAACGCCGGGCTGGGCGTGCTGGCCCTTGGCAAAGGGCGTGGCGGACTTGACGGCGGAGACGCGCTTGACGCCGGCACCTTGATTGAAGTGCCGGAAGATGGCGTCGACCATTTCGATGGAGTGGCAGCCGTAGTGCCAGAGGTCGGGCATGATGTCCATGACCTCGCCGTTGCCGAAGGCGTCGATGGCGACGATATCGCCGACCTTGTCCTTGTCGAGCTTGGGGATTTCGGTGATGAAGCGGAGGGAGCTCGCGGAGTAGCAGCGGGCCTTGTACAGGCGGCTCATGGCGAGCAGAGCCTTGGCCTGATCGGTGGAGCAGGTCAGGGGCTTGTCGACGTAGGTCGGGAGCCCCTTGGCCAGCGAGGGGACGGCGAGTTCGAGGTGGCGGTGGCCGGAGATGTTCAGGACCATGACGCCGTCGACCTGGCCGAGAAGCTCATCGATGGAGTTCACCTGCTTGGCGCCGTCCTTGATGGTGTCTTCGCGCCACTTGGCGACGTCCTTGGCAGACTGGGCGGGACCATCGGGGTGCTGCCACTCGTGCTTGCCGGGATCCCAGAAGCAGGTGACCTTGCAGGGCGTTTTGCCCTCTTTGTTGAGGGTGTTCACGCGATTGGTGAAGACGGGTGTGTGGGAGGAATCGACGCCGATGATGCCGATGCGCATGGTGCTTGCCTGTGTGAAAGATGCGGTTTTCGCGGGCAGGGATGGTATCTCGGGGTGAGCAGGCAGATTCGAGCCGCACAGACGCGAAGATGCGGGGTTTGAGGGCGAATCGGCGCTGATCGATTCTGTTTGGCCGGGCGTCCGGGCGGCAGGACACTCGAAAGGTCATCGCGGAGGAAACTCGATCGAGCCGGGCACGCCAAAGGTCTTGCGGAGGGCGAAGTCGAAGAGTCGGGTGGGGAGGAGCCACTTGGAGATCGCGCCGGCCTTGGCGTCCATGCCGACGAGGATGCGAGCCGGGGCGGCGGAGCGCGTGAGGGCGCGTTCGACGGCGCGGGCCACGGCGATGGCGGGGTGTTTGGCGACCTTGTCGACGCCGCGCTCGAGGTTCTTGAGCATCTGGTCGTAGATCGGGAATGCGGGGTGGGCGCGATCCATGGCGTCGGCGCTGGACTTGCCCTTTGCCCAGATGTTGGACTCGAACGCACCGGGCTCGATGAGAGAGACCTGGATTCCCTGGGGGGCCAGTTCCATCCGGAGGGCGTCAGAGAGGGCTTCGAGGGCGAACTTGCTGGAGGTGTAGGGGCCGAGCATGGGCTGGGAGACCTTGCCGGCGATGGAGCTCATCATGACGATGCGTGCGGACCCGCGGCCGTGGGCGCGGCGGTGATCGCGGAGCATGGGGAGCACGGCCTGGGTCACGGCGATCTGCCCGAAGACGTTGATCTCGAACTGGCGGCGCCATTCGGTGAGAGGAACGAGCTCGAGGGGACCGACGACGGAGGTGCCGGCGTTGTTGACGACCGCCGAGAGGGTGCCGGGGGCGATGAGCCCCGCGAGTTCGCGGGTTGCGTGGGCGATGGAGTCGGCGTCGGTGACGTCGATGTTGAGTGTCGCGAGGTCTTGGATGTTGAGTGCGCGGGCTTCGCTGACGATGGATTGAGCGTCGGAATCTTTGCGGACGCCGGCGATGACGCGCCAGCCGCGCTGGGCGAGATGGATGGCGGTGATGCGGCCGAGACCGGAGCTGCAGCCGGTGATGAGGATGTTCTTGATGGGGTGCTGGATGGTCATGATGACTTGGATGCACACAGGCGGGACGCCTGTGCCACCAGAAGGCCAAAAGTCACACAGGATGGTCGCCTGTGCTCCCAGAGAAGTCAGAGACTTCAGGCGATGAAGACCTGGGGTGTGGCGGTGGTCATACTGGTGCGTTCGGCTTCGAGCAGGCGCATGGTTCGGACGGCGTCGTCGATGGTGGCGTCCAGCTCGCGTGCGGATCGATTGTCGCGGATGGCCTGAAGGATGTGCCGAACCTCGGCGTGGTAGCCGCTGCTGGCTGGGAGCTCAACCGGAGTGGACTGGCCGTCGCGATGCAGAAGGAGGTTTGGCGATCGGCCGATGTCGAAGTCTGCGGTGGCCTTCTCGAAGGCGACGACGTAGCGCATGCGGAAACCGAAGCCGGGGGAATAGTCCTGCGCGCCCTCGGCGAGGACGTGCGAGGGGCCGGCCGGGTAGCGGTAGATGGTGGAGACGTGCATGGGCGTGCCGGTGGAGCTGACGCTCTGGGGCTCGCCGAAGCACCAGCGGATGAAGTCGGCGTCGTGGATGTGCAGGTCGATGAGCGAGCCGCCGGAGCGGTTGATGTTGGCGTAGAACTCGGCCCAGGTGGGGGGGGAACCGAGGCGCTGGAAGGTGGCGGAGAGGGTCTTGCCGAAGGGAGCGGCGTGGATGGTGTCTCGCAACCATCGCCAGCCGGGCCAGAAGCGCATGCACATGGCGGGCATGCAGAGTGTGCGGGCTTCGGCGGCGGCCTTGGCCAGGCGGAGTGTCTCGGCGGATGTGAGGGCAACGGGCTTCTCGACCAGGACGTGCTTGCCCTTGTTCAGGGCGGCGATGGCGAGATCGACGTGGGTGTCGGTGTGGGTGCAGATGCTGACCAGGTGGACGCGGGGGTTGTCGAGGAGTTCTCGAGGGTCGAAGTAGCCGCGGACCTTGGCAGGATCGAAGAGTCTCTCCGATGCGCCGGTGTTGATGTTCCCGGCGGCGAAGGGCTTGCCGGAGAGGCGTTCGGCGCTCTTGTCGGCGACGGCGACGAGCTCGCAGAGCCCATCGGCGGCGGCGTCCTGGTATGCGCGGACGTGGGTGGAGCCCATGAACCCCAGTCCGATGATGCCCACGCCAACTGGAGCGAGGGAAACGGAGCTTGGGAGATGACCCGGGTGTTGAGGAGTGGAAGCGGTCATGCGCGAAGGTGGTCCTCGACGAGCCGACGCGCGGTGACGGCGTCGGTCACACGCTTGTCTCCGGCCTCGCGCTCGATGATGAGATCGCACCCGATTCCCCGGTGCGCGATGGCCTGGAAGAAGCGCGTCCAGTCGACCGAACCGGTGCCGGCGGGGACTTCGTCGCCCCACTGTCCCTTGCTGGCGGCGGGGACGGCGTCCTTGATGTGGATCTGGACGATGCGCGGGGCGAGCATCTCCAGTGCAGCGACGGGGTTGCCCATGCCATAGAGGATCATGTTGGCGGGGTCGAAGTTCACGCCCGCGTGGGGGCGGTCGAGTTCGCGGAGGGCATCCAGAAGGGTGTCGGCGGACTCCTGCCCGGTCTCGAAGCCGACGCGGACGCCGACATCGTCGAACACGTCGACGAGCTGGCGGAGGCGGTCGATCATCTTCGCTCGTTCCGCGCCCGGATCGTGGGGGATGAACCCTGCGTGGAAGGTCACCAGGGGAATGTGGAGTCGGCGTGCCAGTCGTGCGTTGGCCTTGGCGGCGGCGAGGTTGGCGGGCCAGGTGGCGTCGGGGCGGACGCCGCCGGTTCGCGCGATGGAGTCCAGGGAGGAGTAGTCCTCGCCGAGCATGGACATCATGCCGCTGACGATCTTAACGCCTGCGCGGCGGAGGACCTGCAGAGTCTGGATCTCGCCCCAGTCGGGCTTGGATTCGCGGATGGGATCCAGATGGAGCTGGAGATGCTTGACGCCGACGCGGTGGACCATGGCGGCAAGGTCGAGCGAGCCGGTGGGCCTGAGTGACCACGAGCAGACGCCGACGCGATGGGCGGCGGGGCTGCAGGCAAAGCCCGCCGCTGCATTCCGGAGAGCGTCGGTCACGCGCGAGATGGGGTTGAGGTCGGGCATGGGAACAGATGGTAGAGAAGGGCGCGGAGGCACACAGGCGGGACGCCTGTGCCACCAAAGGCAGGGGTCAGAGCACGGCGGGAATCAGCGCTTCTTGCGTTTCTTGCCGTTGGTGTGTTCGTTTTGTTTGGCGGTTTTTTTGTCGCCGGTGAGCGCCCAGGCGACGTTGTCGCTGGCGGCGGGTCGCCAGCGGACGAAGCCCTCGATGGCCTCGTATTCGGTGAGGCCGAGCTGGTCGTAGAGCTTGGCGGTGTTGCGGTTGCGGTCTTCGGCGCGTTGCCAGAACTCGCGCTGGTCGTTTGGGCCGGGGAAGAGGGCCTTGTCCTTCTGGCTCTCGTGCTTGAAGATGGCGAAGCGTTTGCGGAGGACTTCGTCGGGGCTGAGGGGTACGGCCATCTCGATCTCGTGCGGGTCCCACTCCTGCCATGCGCCGCGATAGAGCCAGAGGACGCAGTCCTTCATCCAGGCACGATCGCGGAGGCGGTGCATGGCGGTGATGATCGCCGAGAGGCACACGCGATGTGTGCCGTGCGGGTCGGAGAGATCGCCGGCGGCGTAGACCTGGTGGGGCTTGACGCGTTCCAGGAGATCGCAGGTGATCTGGATGTCCTCCTCGCCCAGGGGCTTCTTGCGGACCTTGCCGGTCTCATAGAAGGGGAGGTCGAGGAAGTGGATGTGATCGTCGCGGGTGACGCCGCTGAAGCGTGCGCCGGCGCGAGCCTCGGTCCGGCGGATGAGCGTCTTGATGGTCTGGAGCTCGGGGATGTCGATCTCGCCGGCCTTCTTCCGGCGGATGAACTGCTCGACGCTCTGCTCGATCTTCTCGGCGGCCTTTTCGCCGAAGTGGGGGAAGCTCTTGGCAAACTCGGTGACGAAGTCTGCGTGGCGGAGGGCGGTCTCGTCCCAGACGGCGATGTTGCCGCTGGTCTGGTAGGCGACGTGGACGTCGTGGCCCTGGGCGCAGAGGCGGATGAACGTGCCGCCCATGGAGATGACGTCGTCGTCGGGGTGCGGGGAGAAGAGGATGACGCGCTTGGGAAACGCCTCGGAACCGGCGGCGGACTTTCTGTCGGAGGCGGGCCTGTCGGACTCTGGATGGACGGCGTGGGCGTGGGCCATGGTCGGCGTCCACGCGGCTTGCTGTCCGCGGAGCGGCGCGGGGGGCTTGCCCCCGGGCCAGCCGGTGATGGTGGCTTGGAGGGCTCGGAAGACCTCGATGTTGATGTCGTACGCCCCGCCGCGGGTGGAGAGGAGGTCCTGCAGGCCGTGCTCGTTGTAGTCCTCGTCGGTGAGCTTGAGGATGGGCTTGTTGAGCTCTCGGGCGAGCCAGATGGCGGCGCGTTTGGTGAGTGTGGCGTCCCAGGTGAGTCCGAACTCGCGGACGTCGCCGAGGAGCCAGGGGGTTTTGAAGCGTGTGAGTTCGGCGGCGGCGGCGGCGTCGAGGACGATCTTGGCGCTGCGGTGCTCCTGGAGGAAGCTGGCGGCGACGTGGTGGGTGATTTCACCTTCGACGGCGCGCTTGATGACGGCGGCCTTGTGCTCGCCGAGGGCCAGGAGGACGACTCGGCGGGCGGAGAGGATGGTCCCGACGCCCATGGTGATGGCTTTGCGCGGGACGTTCCACTCGCCGAAGAAGTCG
>DHLW01000025.1:0-3283 GCA_002405485.1 Phycisphaerales bacterium UBA4658 | reverse complement strand
GGCTCGTTGAAGCCGATGTGGCCGGTTCGGCCGATGCCCAGGAGCTGGATGTCGACCCCGCCGAAAGACTGGATCTTTCGCTCGTACTGCTCGCAGAAGTCTTGGACCTTGTCTCGGGAGATGGTGCCGTCGGGGATGTTGATGTTGCGTGCGTCGATGTCGACGTGGTCGAAGAGGTGCTCGTGCATGAAGCGGACGTAGGACTGCAGGTCCCCGGGCTTCATGGGGTAGTACTCGTCCAGGTTGAAGGTGACGACGTTCCGGAAACTGAGCCCCTCATGCTCGTGCATGCGCACGAGCTCTTCGTACACGCCCGTGGGCGTGGAGCCGGTGGCCAGCCCGAGCACGGCGCGCTCGCCCGCCCGCTGCTTGGCGCGAATCAAGTCGGCGATGTCCGCGGCGACGGCGCGGCTGGCGTCGGTGCTGGATGAGAAGACCGTCACCGGGATCCGCTCGATGGTGTGCCCGACGGTGCTGGCGAGGGTGCGATCGACCGGCTCAAGGGCCGGTGCGGGCGCGGGAATCGGTCGGCGAGCCATGGTGAACCTCCTGCGGCGATATTCTAGAATATCGCAAGACGGTCAGAATGACTCGTACGGTAGACAAAAAATCAGGGTTTACAGCATGATGGCCGCGCCGAGGGGCGCAACGAGGGTGCCGGCATCGGTCTGGAGGACGGCGAGCCCGTGCTCGTTCAGTCCTGTGAGGGTGCCGGCGGCGCGGGAGCCATCGGGCATGCTGAGTGCGATGTCCCGGCCCACGCCGTGAAGGTGGTCGCCGGCTTCGGCGAGCAGTTCGCGGCTGAGTCCGCGGGCGGTGAGCGCGGCGGTGAGCTCTTGAAGGAGGTCGCGTTCGAGTGCGGCGAGGTCGATCGGGTGACCGGTTTCTTCCTGGAGTGTGGTGGCGGTGGCGTGAAGTTCGTGGGGCAGGCGGGCGCGGGGGAAGTTCGCGTTCATCCCCACGCCGACGATGGCCCATGCCAGTTCGGGGGCGTGGACGATCTCGGTGAGTTCGCCGAGGACCTTGTGGCCCGCGACGAGGATGTCGTTGGGCCACTTGAGCTTGACGATGGGTCGGCGTGCGCCCCGTGCGACGACGCGCTGGATGACGCGGAGGCAGGCGACGCCAATACGGAGGCCGAGGCCGTCGATCACGCTCTGCAGTTGCGATTCCGGTATGGGCCAGGCGAGGGTGAGCCAGAGCCCGCCCACGGGGCTTGCCCAGGCACGACCGAAACGCCCGACGCCGGCGGTCTGTCGCTCGGCGACGAATGCGACGGGCGTCCTGGCGAGCTTGCCGGCACGGGCGAGTCGGCGTGCATGGGCGTTGGTGGAGTCGATCTCGCGGAGACGGATGATGGGAATGGCGTCTCGGGAGAGCGAGCCGGGCTTCGAGCGAGCCGGGCGAGTTCGTTGGCCGTCCCCACGCATGTTCAGGAGCATACCACAGCTTGGAGACGATGCCGGGGAAACAGCCGAGAAGGGGGGGTGATGATCACTCGGCGAGCTCGCGGCCCCGGTCTCGTCCGGCGGCGATCGCGGCACGGAAGGCGTCGATGACGGCGTGCCGATCGAGCGTGGCGCACGCCGCTTCGGTGGTTCCACCCTTGCTTGTGACGGCAGCGCGGAGCTGCTGCGGGGTTTCGTGCGAGTCCACGAGCAGGGCGGCGGCGCCGGCGAGGGTCTGGCGGACGATGCGGTCGGCGGTGATCTGATCAAAGCCGACGTCACGGGCGGCGAGGGTCATGGCCTCGGCGAGATAGAAGAGGTAGGCGGGGCCGCTGCCGGCGAGGGCGGTGTATGCGTCCATGAGCGATTCGTCGATGTGCACGACCTCGCCGATGGAGGCAAACAGGTCGTGCGCGAGCGTGGCGTGGTGGCGAGTGCACCCTGGGCCATAGGCGATGGCGGTCATGCTCTTGCGGAGGCGTGCGGGCGTGTTGGGCATCACGCGGACGATGGGGCAGTGGGGGCCCAGTAGACGCGAGATCTTCTGGGTTGGGGTGCCGGCGAGGATGCTGGTGAACACGCGCGGGGTTGCGGCCAGTGCGGGGGCGAGCTGGGTGGCGAGGTCGGGGAGGGACTGGGGCTTGATGGCGAGGAGAACCTGCCCGCCGCAGGAGGCGAGGGCACCGCTGTCGTTGATGTCGGAGAGTGAAGGCGGCGTGGGGAGGAGGCGATCGAGGGCTTCTTGGTGGTGAGACGTGACCTGGACGCCCCAGCCCTTGAGCTGGGTGAGTTTGGCGGCGTCGGTCTCGCAGACGATGATCTCGGCTGGAGCGAGGAGCTTGGCGTCGAGTGCGCCGAGGATGATGGCACGGCCCATGTTGCCGCCGCCGATGATGGCGAGGAGGGCGCGGGGGGCGTGGTGACCTGGGTGGGTGGGCATGGGGGAAGGTAGGGAAGAGGGAAGGGCGGGGAGCGAGAGCCGGTAAATGAATGCAGTGAGCGATTGCGAGTATCACCCAACGAGCGGACGGACGCAAAGCCCCGCACAGTGGTACGAGAAGACCGCGAGAGCCTGCGACCCCCACCAGTCCACTCCAATGAGGCGTAGTCTGACGATGGAGTGGATGGACTGGGCTCGAAGGTCAATATAAACTCCGAAAAGTCTCCACGCAGGTCGGCTTCGGGTCTTCGCACCTCGTGCCTGAGAGCCAAGAGTTTGCTTGGAATACATCGACGCAGAGGCGTCAAAACGTATTTCAACAACCTGCTGGCGAGTCGGCATAAGTTTACTACGAGCTTCGAGTCTCCGGCGAACCGAGTGACCCTACATCATGGCGGCCGTCATCCGGCAAGGTACCACCCGCCGAAGCCGGCATCCTGAACATCACGGATCTGTACTCCGACGGCGTGCGTGTGGTGCAGGAGGTTGGGTGGACGGGGGTGCCGGTGCGAGCGGCGGGGGCAGCGGGCAAGCCCGGCCTGCCGCGTCGCGCGTACGAGGTCCATGGCGACGGGCGGCCGCAGGACACCGGTTCGTCCTGCACGCTCCCAGCGTCGAGTGCCGGCGAATGGAGCTGGTCGTCGCGCCGTCTGCAGCGTGAGTACGTCTGGGCGATGGACCCGGGCGGGTACGTCGACGAACTTGCCGCACAGTTCGTGTACACGGAGTCGAACACGCGAGCGACGCCGAGCGATGCCGAACTCGGCGACGACACCTCGGCGACGCTGCTGTCCGCGCTGACGGACCACACCGCGACACTGAACGCGCTGACGGACAGCCAGGGCCACGTTGCGGCGCAGTAGTCGTACCCTCCCCAAGGCGAGCCGCTTCACGC
>DHLW01000052.1:5991-6155 GCA_002405485.1 Phycisphaerales bacterium UBA4658 | reverse complement strand
GCGGGCTCCGTCCGAAGCCAGCCCGATCATGTCGTCCCATAATCCGAGCACCCAGAACCAGACCCGGGCGCTCCCGAGTCCGATGATTCCCCGTCGTGCCACCCGCCGCACCGCCATCGCGACTCGCGATCTACACCCGCCGGTCGGTGGGCACGGCGAAGGAC
>DHLW01000052.1:5519-5711 GCA_002405485.1 Phycisphaerales bacterium UBA4658 | reverse complement strand
ACTCCCGGAGTCTCAGATCGACGGGCGGAGGGGTGAACAGGAGCGCGGAACCCGGCCGTCAACGCGGCACCGGATTCGATACTGCTCCATGAGGATCCCCGTCGCGCGCGTGGTGCTTGAAGAACGCCCACACGCGCTCCGCACCATTGAACGCCCCAATTGGTGTGGTGCCGTCGCGCCGCGGCTTGGAGC
>DHLW01000052.1:5197-5324 GCA_002405485.1 Phycisphaerales bacterium UBA4658 | reverse complement strand
GTCCACCACGAACTCGGTCACGGCCCCGCCGGGTCCGGCGTCGTGCGTCGTGGTGGTGACGGTTCCGACAGTGGCGACTTTGGGCTCGGGCAGCGACTTGTTTGCGCGGACCCAGAACTGCACCACG
>DHLW01000052.1:0-4967 GCA_002405485.1 Phycisphaerales bacterium UBA4658 | reverse complement strand
ACTTCCTCGTCCTTCGCGCCGTTGATGATGAGGATCGGCAGCGGCACCTTCGGCACGGTGTCGAAGGTGAACATGCTCGCGACGACCGGCGCGATCGCGGCGAGCTTGTGCGGGCGTGCGACGGCGTAGACAAAGGTCATCATCCCGCCGTTGGAACCGCCGGTCATGTACACGCGGGTAGGGTCCGCGCCGTGATCGCGGATGAGCGTGTCGATGAGCGTGTCGAAGTACGCGATGTCGTCGGCACCCTTCACCTGACGCCGCAAGAGGTAGCCTGTGTTCCAAGCGTGCCGATCGCCGCCAAAGTCGGTTCCCTCGGCGTAAACGACCATGAATCCGTTGGCCTTCGCGACTGCATCGAAGCCCGACTTGGCCCGCATGTCCTGGGCGCTGCCCATACCACCATGAAGCACGATCACCGCAGGTCGCGTTGTCCCGTCCGTCGGCGCGTTGACGACAACCGCCCGTCGATCCTGGTCCTTGATCTTGAAGGACAGGACCATCTCAGACTTCTGTGCGGCGGATGAACGACCAGTCGCTTCCCCGAAGGCCGTGCGATAGAAGGTCCAGTTCTCATCGCCCACCGCACGCAGCACGTCCATCGGGTCGTGCGCGACACCGGGCAGCACGGTCCAGGTGTGCGGGATCTTGAGGGCATCGAGGTGCTCATGGAAGAGGCGGTTGTTTTCGAACGTCTCGTCCTTGTCGCCGACGATCATGCGGACCAGTGAGCTCTTGGCGATCCTCTCGGCGTTCTGCTCGGCGAGCGTGCGAGGGCTGACGGCGCGGAAGTACGTCTGATCACCGCCGTAGCACTTGCTGAGCACTTCCGCCGCTCGCTGCCGCCCGGCCCGCGGAGTCTGCATCAGTTGCTCTTGCATGGGGCCTGCGCCGACGATCGACACAGCCCGGAACATATCGGGGAACTTGAAGCCCAGGCGGGCCGCGCCGTATCCGCCCATGCTGAAGCCGTCGAGGAGGCGACCCTCGCGCGTGGCGATGGTGTGATAGGTCGCGTCAATGTGCGGCACGAGGTCCTTGACGATCACCGTCTCCAGCGGCGCGGTGCCGTCCTTCCAGTCGACGTACATCCCCTCGACCAGGCCGTTGACGAACACCACCAGGCATGGCGGCGTCTTGCCCGCCGCGATGGCTTCGTCGAAATGCCGGGCGACCTGCGGGATGCCCGAAAGTCCGCCGCCCGAACCGTGCAGCCAGTAGACGACAGGGAAGCGCCGGTCCCTGCTCGCGGCCGCGTCGTACGCCGCGGGGGTGTAGAGGTGGTAGCTGACCTTGGTCTTGGCCGCTGCGCTGTCGAATGTGTGGAACGACACGCGCGGGGCCTTGACCTCGCGTGTGACCCACTCGACGGTGGAGGCAGCCGCCGTCGGCGATGCGGAATCAGGTTCGGGCTGGCACACGCCCAGAGCACATGTGGCCGCGAACATGACGGTGAGCAGAAAGGTCCAGATCCTTGTCACGGAATGTGTCATGTGAGTGCTCAACTCGGAGGCTCTGAGGAGACGCGTTCATTCATCGGGCACAAGAGCGGATGCAGGTCCGAGTCCGCGACGACGCTGCCCTGCTGTTCGAACACACCCCCGCTACCGGCGTCCTGCCGTCATGTCCTCCAACTCGTACCGCCGAATGAACCGCTCTAGGAGATCCTTGTCCGACCACGACGCCACGCCGTCGCCGTCGAGATCGACGAGCGTTGCGTGGATGGCGTAGAGATCGTCAACATCAATCAGCCCATTGGCGTCTAGGTCTCCCGGGCGAGCCGAAGATGCGGTTCGAACCTCGAGCCGCACCCGCTGCGGATCCTTCGGAATGGTCAGCCCCGTGATTGCGATCAGGCCTTCGGTCTCAGCGGTCGTCGTGCCGGACTGCAGGATGGCCTCGGTGCGGTCATCACGCAGAGCCCACGCGATACTCGTGCCCGCCGCGGGTCGGAACTGCCGCGGCTTGCGGATGGTGACGCTGGCGATGGCCGTGGTGCCGGGGAAGTTGTCAACGCTGACCATTGACTGGCCAACGAGGAAGACCGTGCAGGCCCAGCCGTTTGGCGTATCGAAGATGGTGTCAAGATCCCAGTCGAAGTAGCCGCACCATGTGCCCCAGGGCGTTCCGTCATCGGGCGAGCCGTTGCCAAGCGTGGGCTGGCGACCGGGCGACGCCGAGTTCTGGTCGTCGTTGAAGAAGCCGGGGTACGAATGGCTCGCGCGGAAGCGTGACTGATATGGAGCACCGGATCGCTGTGTGCGGATCGGCGACACCCATTCTCCGATGTCCACACCGGGGTTCTGCGGATCATCGGTGGTCCAGTCCGACGCGGTGTGGTCTCGATTGTCCCAGTAAAGATGCGTTCCCCATCGGGCTGCGGTCATCGAGTTGAAGAGCCCGATCGTCAGCGGCCCCCACTCGACAGCCTCATCACGCCTTCCACGGAAAATGCGGGTCAGGCAGAAGTCGCGCTGCGCGGGGGAAAGGCGCACGGCGGCATCGAAGAAGTCGTTGACCCGCAGCGGCTGCCCGGTGGGCCCGAGCTCGGTCGTCGCGAGGTTCTGGGTTGGGGTGCCAAAGAGTCTTTGGCCGGTCTCGGGCGTGTAGTGCTGCGGCACGAACGCGGTGGCGGCGCTGAAGCGCTCGGGCCGCCAGCGCGAGAGCAGCAGCGTCCCCGCGCCGCCCATGGAGTTGCCCATGATCGCGGTACGCTGCGGGTCGATCGCGTACGGCGAGCGGGTCTGCAGCCAGTCGATCGTCCACATGAGCCGCCGCATCGTGTAGGGAACAACGACAGCGTTGTTCGGCGGGACGCCATTGGTGGTCGGATTCATACCGGGCCACCAGCCGAACCAGTTGGTAGGGCGGTCGACGTTGACGACACCGTTGGTGGAGATGAACAGTCGGTCGTCCATCGCGACCGTGACTCCACCGATCGGTGTCGCTTCATCATTCGCGTAGTGAACCGATTCCGGGGCCCATTGCCAATGGCTGCCTGCTTGCCCGCCGCCGTGGAGGCAAATCACTGCCGGGAAGGTTCCACTCGGCAATCCTGCCACCGGCTCAAACACCGAAAACACATGGGGCGCGCCGTGCTTGGCGGCGTTCGCCATCACGGGGAAGTCCGGCCGTGCGTCGGCGGGATCATCGCGGCCGTCAACCCACATCGCGTAGGTGCGGAAGGGATAGTCACGGGTGGTCGTTCCGCTGAGTTGGAGATGGCAGGTCACCGGCGCGTTCGCCGGGTCATACACGACCGCCACCGGAGCCGCCGTCCGGTTCGTGGTTGAGATCGCGGTGATGCCGTTCTTCACCACCGCGAAGTACTCGCTCGCACCAGCCCGCGGCGTGTAGACGAAGAGCCCCTCGTTCGCCGCGAGCTGGTAGGTGCCTCCGCCCGCCGCCGGAATCCGCCACGTCGCCGAGCCACTGACGAGTTTCAGCCGTGCGCCCGTCCACTCGGGCTCGAACACGCGTCCGGCGAGTGTCGCCTGCGCGATCGAGGTGACGGGCGTACTCGATCGGTACACGTCATACGTCAGCGGCGCCGTCGCGTCGACGCGCCAGACCACGAACACCTGACCAGAGGCCGACCAGGCCCGAACGTTGGTCTGGGCAGACGCGCTTGTGGCCACGACAAGCACCATTGCCGCAGCCATGATCGAGTTGAAGCAACGTCCCAGAATCGTCATCAACAGACTCCGCTCGCAACCGCACCACGGTAGACAAACGCAGAAGAAGCCGCTGTATTGCTGGCGTTGATGAGTCACCAGAAGTACTCGTGACGAGCCTTCTGCCCGCCACAACCACCGCCGCCAGGACCTGTACCATGCCCTGTTGACGTTCTGCCGGGAGAACCCGCCCAGCTAGTCATGACTCTCCACCAAACCGCCTCTTCCCGGCAGTGGACAATCGAGGCGAAATAGATAGGCGGAATGTTGCCGTCTGCGACGGACAGCGGAGACGAGGGCATCGGATGGTCGCGACGATCGCGGTCCGATTAGGAAACCAGGCAAACATTGGCGATGGCGTGCACCAGCGCAAGCCCGGGGACGTGCTTTCCCTTCCGCATGGCAGCCGCGTAGCACCAACCCCAGATGAAGAGGATTGCAAGGCTGACCGCGAGTTCGGTGATCGACATGCCGTGCACGAGCCGCTGCGGAGTGTGCACGACTGAGAAGATTGCGGCAGACCAAGCCTCGGCAGCTAGGCGCGACAAGCGTTTGGCAAGAGCGTGGAGCACGAATCCGCGGAAGATCAGCTCCTCGGTCGCGCCGACACCGAGCATCGCGAGCAGCAGCCACCACGTGCTGGGCGACGACCAGAACGACATGGACAGCTTTCCCAGCATCGCGACGCACGCAAGCGATACGCCCACTCCGATGGCGAGGGACGGAATGGCATCCTGCGTGCCGAGTCCGAGCGCGGACGCTCCCAAGCGGCGCCAGATGACCCATGCGACGAACGGTGCGACAATCGTCGCGTTGAGCGCAAGCTGGAACAGCGCGCTCTTCGCGTCGTAGGTCGCGTGGGGTGCTGGGGCATCTTGCAGCGGCAAGTGTTCGGGCGACAGCAGGATGGGCGCTGCGACCACGACCAGGCCGAGCAGTGCGAGAGCCACGATTCTCCGCTTGGCCTTTCGCCGGTGGTCGATGTCGCAGGCGTTACGGAGTTCGCGCCATGCGCCGAACGCCATGAAGGCCGCGAGCGTGATGACCAGGCACGCGCCGGCTGGCAATAGCGCGATGAGCTCGGCGGCGGTCATTTCTTCTGTTCCGCCTGCATCCGGCGGATCTCGACGATTGCGCGCTCAAGCGCGGCATCGCGACCCGCGACGGGTGCGACATCGATGTGCGGCCGCACGGGGCCGCGGTCGGCCTCGTCGCCGCAGGCGCGGACGAACATCTTCTGGCTGCATGACACGACGATCCGCGAGTTCGGGAGCTGGAACGGCCCGATGTCGC
>DHLW01000006.1:22368-24147 GCA_002405485.1 Phycisphaerales bacterium UBA4658 | reverse complement strand
CAGGCCGAGCAGATCATCAAGAGCAAGAAGGAGCTCATCCGGATCCTGTCCCGGCACACGGGCCAGACGGAAGAGACCATCCACCGCGACTCGGAGCGCGACAAGTACTTCAACGCGATGGAGGCCAAGGAGTACGGCCTGGTCGACGAGGTGGTCACCGAGCTGCCGAAGGACCTGCCGCGGTAAGACGAGGCGCTGGGCACGAGGCACTGGGCACTCGTGCGAACCAGCATTCGGATGCTCAGCTGTTCATGCCTTTCCTAGTGCCTAGCGCCAAGCGCCTAGTGCCTCTTGAGATTGATCCCATGTCCCACCTTGTTCCCATCGTCATCGAGCAGTCCGGTCGCGGCGAGCGCGCGTACGACATCTACTCGCGCCTGCTGAAGGACCGCATCATCTTCCTGGGCGGGCCCGTGGACGACGACATCGCCAATCTGATCATCGCCCAGCTCCTGTTCCTCGCCAACGAGGACGACCAGCTCGACATCCATCTGTACGTGAACTCGCCGGGCGGCAGCGTGAGCGCCGGGCTCGGGATCATCGACACGATGAACTTCGTCAAGCCCGACATCTGCACCTACATCATCGGGCAGGCCGCGAGCATGGGCTCGCTCATCGCCTGCTCGGGGACCAAGGGCAAGCGATTCACGCTGTCCAACGCCCGCAACCTCATGCACCAGCCGCTCATCGGCGGCGTGATGGAGGGCCAGGCGACCGACCTGGAGATCGAGGCCCGCGAGATGCTCCGCATCCGCGATCGGCTGTACCAGATCTACGCCACCGCCACGGGGCAGAACGTCAAGCGGATCGCCGAGGACTGCGATCGCAACAAGTGGCTGGATGACAAGGAGATGCTGGAGTACGGGCTGGTCGACAAGGTCCTCAAGACCATGCCGACGACCGCCAAGCGCGAGAAGGCCGAGTAAGGACCTCGTTCATGACATCTTGACGATTGGGGGCGCCGACCGATCGGCGTCCCTTTTTCGTTTCGCCGCACTGCGGAAAGGCCATTGGCGCGCCCCGGGCGGTCTGGTACATTCTTGCAATGATCACCAGACTTCTTATCGTCCTGGGCATAGCAACATTGACGCTCGGCTTCGGGTGCGACAAGCACGCAAAGGACAAAGCCGAGGTCCGCGGCGCATGGGAGAGTTACCGAGCCGCCGCGGATTCCGGCGATGGATCGACCGCGTGCACGTTCCTTGCCCGCCCAACCGTTGATCATTATGACCGACTGCTCAAGCTCGCCCTGGATGCGCCGGCGACGGAGGTCTGGAAGCTCCGCCCGACCGAGATGGCCGAGATCGGGGCCATGCGCCTGAACTACACCCGCAAGCAGCTTCGTGGGGTGAGCGGGGCGGGCTACGTGTCGATGGCGATCAAGGACGGATTCTGGTCCACGTTTGACGCAGAGTGGAAACTCACGAATGTGAGCATCTCTCAGGACGGCAAGACGGCGAAGGCGCTCATCCACAACCCGAGGCTGGAGGCCGAGGCTCGATCCAACGCCCTCTCACGCGCTCTTGGAGGTCGTCGAGTCCGCCGGCTGGTCGACCAGGTCGGTCCCTCCCCCCGCTTCGACTGCGGATTCGTCAAGGACGGGTCGACGTGGAAGTACGACGAGATGCCGACGATCTCGAACATCGACAAGCTCATCACCGAGCTCGCCAAGGAGGAGCAGATGTCGGTGCGGGACTATCTCACCCTCACCATGAGCGGCGAAGACACGCTCAAGGCCGGGCTGAAAATGTGGGAGCCGATGAAGAAGTAAACCCACCT
>DHLW01000006.1:19822-22208 GCA_002405485.1 Phycisphaerales bacterium UBA4658 | reverse complement strand
CCCCCCCCACCCCGCCCCGCGCACATGACACCGGCTCGCGGGACATGCCGCAGCCGACCGGCGGCAGTTGTCTGGTGTTCGAGCGCCAGGTGTCACGCCGATCGCACACCCACGACGCATCGCGGGTGGCGTGGGTCATCTGACACGGCGAATCCGGCGCTGTGAAGGGCCTCTTGCATGCTCTGCCGCGTCGCCGGGGCGTGGTACTCGACCTTGATCGACTTGACACGACCGAGCCAACCGGAGTCCGGTCTGACGATCACCGACTCGGCCCCCTCCACGTCCACCTTGGCATAGTCGATCCGGTCGATGCCGGACTCTGCGATGAGCGTCTCGACACGGGCGGCGCGAACACGGAACACTCGATCGCCCGGGGGCGGAGCGTGCGGATCCTGTCCGAGCGTTGCCGCCCGAAGGCCCCAGGCCTCGCCCCCTGCGTACTCGATCTCGCCGTCGGTCTCCCACGCCGCGGCGTGCACGACCGCGACACGGTCCCCGAAGGGTGCGAGCGTCCGCCCCGCGAGCTCGGCGTTGGCAAAATCCATCTCCACGGCCAGGACTTTGCCGCGAGGGCACATCGTCGCCAGGTGCGCCGCCGTGCATCCGATGTTGGCGCCAAGATCGAGTACACAGGCGTCGGGCGAGAGGGCCATCGGGGGAAGGTGGTACCTCCCGACAAAGGTGTCGTCCACGACCTGCGCGTCGGTCGTCCCGGGGCGGATCCAGACGGGCAATCCGCCGAGATCTCGCGGATGCACGGCGACCGGAGCATCGCCGACGTGCTCGTTCTCCCACAGCCGGGCGAACATCTGGGCCTCGTGCTCGTCACGGAGCATGGCCTTCCAAGATCGGCGGACGTGCAGCGGGCGGGAGCGAGCGGGTGCGGACATACGTCCAGCATCGGCCATCGGCACCCTCCGCCGTTGCCACTTCCGTCCGGAATCGCACGCCACACCGACCTACCAGCGTCCCGGACCCGGGTCCAGGTGCTCCTGAGGCGTGGGATATCGCGCTCGCAGGGCGGCCAGCGAGCGGGCCCAGGCCAGGAGGGAGCTCGGCCGGAGAGGATCCACCACGCAGACCAGACCGCCCGACGCCAGCGCCTCGCGGCAGGCCCCCGCGGACCGCTCATCGGGCGCGTGGACGCGAACCTGCCGAACCCGTCCGAGCGTCGCGGGCGAGCCCCCGGCAATCGCCGAGCACGCGCCGGACTGGACGACCAGCCCATCGACGATGGGGATGCGAGCGTCGTCCAGCAGCGAATCGATGGAGTGTGTCAGGGGCTCGCCGGCAAGGCCAAGCCGCCGAGGCGATGCGGCCATGGTCGCGTGCAGGATGCTGACGCGATTGCCAAAGGTCGCGACGTTGGCCCTGGCAGCGCCGACGGCCTCGGCGTGGGCGTCCACACCGATGAGCCGTGCGGTCGGATGCACGTAGGCCAGCCTCGCGAGCAGAAAGCCGGATCCGCAGCCAAGATGGGCGATGACGGGCGCATCGGCAAACCGCTCGAGCGGAACCGGCAGGAGATGCTCGCCCTGGATGAGCAGACGCTCGAGCGAGCTCGCGTCATCGGGGGTGCGCACGCGCATCGGCCGCGCACCCACGCCAAGCGGTCGAACATCGATCGCGTGAGCGTCCTGCCCCGAGCGGAGGCGAGCGAACGCCTCCCGATCCGCATCGGTGAGAAACGCGCCTTGAAGAGCATCAGGGACGATGGTCATCGTGCTCACCGACCCGCATGCACGGTGCCGGCGCTTGAACCCGCGGTCGCGCCCGCGCCGGGCATGGGGAACTTCCGGCTCATCGTGCGGACCTCGGCGGCGATCCCCGAGAGCGCGCCCGCGTCGCCCCCGCTGGTCAGGGCACGGTCGATCAGCCCGGCAACGATCTGCATCTCCGGTCGGCCCAGCCCGCGCGTGGTGATCGCGGGCGTCCCCAGGCGGATGCCGCTGGTGAACTTCGGCGGACGCGGATCCTCCGGGATGCCGTTCTTGTTGCAGATGATGCCCGCACGCACCAGCCACGTCTCGGCGTCGGCGCCGGTGATGTCCGGGTTCTTGGCCCGGAGATCGACGAGCATCAGGTGGTTGTCCGTCCCGCCGCTGGTGATCCGCCAGCCCCGCTCGGTGAGCGCGGCGGCAAGGGCCTTGGCGTTGGCAACGACGTTCCGGGCATACTCCTTGAACTCTGGCCGGAGTGCCTCGCCAAACGCCACGGCCTTGGCCGCGATCACGTGCATGAGCGGGCCGCCCTGCACGCCGGGGAAGACGCTGCGGTTGAGCTTCTTGATGAGCTCTTCGTCGTTGGTCATGATCAGCCCGCCGCGCGGGCCGCGCAGGGTCTTGTGCGTCGTCGTCGTCACGATGTGAGCGTGCGGAAATGGCGA
>DHLW01000006.1:17691-19597 GCA_002405485.1 Phycisphaerales bacterium UBA4658 | reverse complement strand
CTCGCGGAACTTCTTGAAGTCGATGATGCGCGGATACGCCGAGTAGCCGCACATGACGACCTTGGGCTTGTGCTCGACACAAACCTTCATCGCGGCGTCATAGTCGATCTGTTCAAACTGGGGATGATCCTTGCCGTAGTGCAGCGGATAGTGCACGGGCTTGTGGTAGCGGCCCGAGAAGTTCAGCGACATGCCGTGCGAGAGGTGCCCGCCGTCTTTCAGCACGAGCGAGGCGAAGGTGTCGCCGGGGTTCATCGTCGCCATGAACGCGGCGGTGTTGGCCTGAGCGCCCGAGTGGGGCTGGACATTCGCGAACTTGCACCCGAAGAGCTCGCAGGCCCGCTGGATGGCGATCGATTCGATCTGGTCGTGAAACTCGCACCCGCCGTAGTACCGCGCCCCCGGATACCCCTCGGCATACTTGTTCGTCAGGCAGGTGCCCATCGCGTGCATGACGGCGGGCGAGACGTGGTTCTCGCTGGCGATGAGCTCCAGCGTGTGCTCCTGCCGATCGCCCTCTTTGGCGATCAGATCGGCGATCGCGGGATCGGTTCGGCGGATCAGGTCGAGCACGTCGGATGTGATGGGGTCGTGGGACATGGGTCCGGAAGGATAGGAGCCGAGGGCAGCCCCGCTTGTCTCAGGCGAAGCTCTCCCAGGGCGTCCATCTACAGGAAGAACCCGCCGATCGCGATCCGAACACGGAGATCAAGGGACAAGCAGACGGTGAGGGCGGCCAGCAACGCGATGAACAGCATGACCTTGGTCACGCGCCGTGCCGCGTTGAGCCGAAGGTAGTCGCGTGTGAACGCAAGCCACCAGCGCCAGATGATCACCGCACCGATCGTTGACGCGCCGACCAACTCCCAACCCTCGAACCCGACAATGTGCAACTGCGGGCGAATCCAACCCTGAACCACAACGCCCAAGACCACGATCAACGCGATCGTCGGCACAAAGCACGCCCACCCGCGCCAGAGATGGCCCGATCTGGCCCGCGCCTGACTCATCGTGTCGACAAGGAGCACATACGGAAGGGGTGCGAGCAGCCCCCAGATCGCCAGAAGACTCGCCCAAGGCGGCACGCTGATCCACAGCTTGCCGTAATCTGTCTGAACATACGGCTGAGCCGCCACCTGCGCAAGCTTCCACCAGTCCGTTGCGATGATCGGCCCCGCTGGCGTCCATGTTGTGACCTGGCAGTAACCAACCGCGAAGTATGCCAAGGCGCCCGCCGCGGCGCAGTGCGCCAGTCCGAGCACGAGCACGGCAAGCACGCACAACCTGAGCGATCGAATCGGCGCGGCGAGCGGCATCCGCCGCCAAAAACGAGGGCGGAGGGCTCCCACGACAGTCTGCACGAGCGCACTTGGCAGCCGTCGAAAACGCGCGTGCTCAACAGACCACTTGGGTGCGATGCGCTCGGGTCGCAGGACGTCGACCCAGTCCAGTTCCAGCCCGCATTCGCTGCATGTGCCGCGGATCGGACAGGAATCTCGCCACGACTCGATCACGCCGCTCAGGTCGTAACCGCAGCGGACACATCCCGGCGAATCGGTGCGTGCGCTCACGTCTGCATGTACTGCTCCATCGCCCGAAGGATGCACGATCACGGTGCTGGGCCGGCCGCTTCACCCATCCGCCAGCCGCACGCACCCCCACCCGATCTCCTGAGCCGCCTGCGGCTGAGTGAGATCGATCCGCGCGTAGACGCCCCGCTCGTGGTCTGAGTTCAGAATCATCGCGCTCGGCGAGGGCGCGTGCCAGCCCTCTTCCGCCAGTTCATGCCCAAGCAGAAACAGGCCCGTGCCCAGCCGCTCGTGGGCGTGATCGAAGTGCCCGCCCTCGTGCCCGCGGCCCCAGGTCATCTGGTGGGCCGCGCCGGTGCGGGGCTTCAAGTCGTCAT
>DHLW01000006.1:845-17492 GCA_002405485.1 Phycisphaerales bacterium UBA4658 | reverse complement strand
GCGGGGAGAGAGTGGGCGCAGAAGATGTCGCCGGCGTCTTCTTGGTCCTCGGCGAACGCCGAGCGATCGAATCGCACGCCCAGCGGGAGCGCGCGGATGAACTGATGCACCGCCAGCCGCACGCGCTCGGCCTGTGCGCCAAACGTCACATCGATCGCCTCATCAAACGCCTCGTTGCACCGCACGCCCGCCTTGGCCACCTGCGCCCCGGTGAGCTGGGCGAGTTCGTGATTCGCCAGCAGCACGTGCACGCGATCCGGGAACATGCTCTTGAGCGTCGCGGCCCGCACCAGCACGCGATACGAGAAATCCAGGCCGTTCATCAGCCGATCGCCGTGGATGAGCTCGTGCAGGGTCAGATGCGCCGGCTCCGGTTGCACGTCCACGCCCGTGGCCGATCGTGCCGCAAACGCCGCCTCGATCCCCGCCGCACGCACCAGCCGAGCCATGTGCAACGGGTTGTCGTGCAGATCGCCCGTCGCGATGAGCGTCGCCGCGGGCGTTCCGGCGTCGGCCGAACGCACCGTCACCACCTCGCTCGACCCGCGGCGAATCGACGTCTGCAGGCACGCGCGGGCGCCATCCACCAGCGCGGCTTCCACCGCCCCGGCATCGCGCATGTTCACCAGTTCAAGGATCGAGACCATTGATCGCCTTGGGTGGCCCGCTGGTCCCCAGCGGGTGCTTCTTCGGCGCTGTCCAGAACCAACGACCCGCCGGGGACCGGCGGGCCACCCGGGACAGCGGGTTTCCCGAGTCGTTTCAGTCGTCCGCCGACGAAATGCCCGGTCCCGGATCGATCGGCGGCTCGCCCGTCTTGGGCTTGATCGGCCTCGCCGCATCGCCGCTGATACCCGACAACCCCTTGGAACCGCCCGCCCGGCTGCCGGATGCGGCCCCGCGGCTGCCGTTGTTCCCGGCACGCGATTGTCCCGAACCGCCGCCCTCGGCCCTCATCACCGCGCTCTTGCGCAGCTCGATCTCGGCCAGCAGCTTGCTCCGCACCAGGTTCAGCCGATCGTGCACCTGATCCATGGTCGGGCGCTCGTCCTGATCCACTTCCACGCACGACATGATGAGCGCGTCGAGCATCTCCGGCACGCGCGGATTGATCTGGCTCGGGGGCTTGGGCTTGGCCAGGAGCGCATCATCGACCGATCCGAGCAAGCTGTCTCCCTTGGCCAGCGCCGTCGGGATGAAGCTCCGCGTCAGGATCCAGTACAGCGACGCGCCAAGGTTGTACACGTCGGTCTTGGGCGTGATGGCCCGGCGGTGGACCTGCTCGGGGGCGATGTAGTCCGGCGTCCCCTGGATCCGCTGCTTGACGGTCCCGACCTTGCAGCTCTGACCCAGATCGATGATCTTGGCGTTGAGCTTGTCGTCCACGATCACGTTGTTGGGCTTCATGTCCGCGTGGACAAAGCCCTTGGCGTGCATCGCCGCCAGCCCCTCGGCGACCTGCTCAAAGATGTACAGCGCGTCCTCGAACTTCTCCGGCGGATGCCGCTCGCAGCTCGAGCCGTCCACGTGCTCCATCACCAGATACAGCTCGCTCACCCCGCCCAGCAAGCTCTCCTTCTTCTTGATGATCCGATCCACACGCCGAACGTGCGAGCTGGCGACCTTGGAGGCCACCAGATACTCCTGCTCGGCCTGCTCCAGGAATCGGACCGACTTCTCGTCGTCCTTCTCCACGTGCTTGAGGGCCCAGACCTGCTTGGTCTTGGGATCCTGCACCAGGTAGATGATCGACGCCGCACCACGACCGAGTTCCGAAATCACTCGGTATCCCTCGACCTGATCTCCGGGCTTGTAGACGGTTTGCGGCACTCGGGTGGTCCTGGGCGAGCGTGACCTTCAACCCGGCGCCGCCGGGCGTGATGCCGACGATCGCCGACCCCATCGGCCGCGAACGCGACCGGCTTGGGGATTCCTTGGAAACCGATCCCACCGGTCTGCCCATCGCTGGGTCCGGAGGGGAAGAGAAGTATCCGCCATGATCGGCGAAAGTTCAACGCCGATGGGCCGGTTGTTGATGCCGATCGTGCGATGTGCCCGTCTGTACGGCTCGGCACCGCCTGCATTTGCGTCAAACTGCTCAAGGGGACGAAAAAACACAAACGCCCCGTCTTTTCTACGGGGCGGGGAAGGTCGGTCCGGATGGATGTGCCCTCGGACCGTTCAACCGCGGGCGGCCGACTGTCCGTACAGATCCGGTGGGAACAGCTTGCCAGGGTCGCTCACGCCCGGGGCCACGTCTGAGTGCAGGAGCACCCGGTCGGCGGGCAGCCCGAGCTGACGGCGAAGCGACTCGACGAGCGTCTGAAGCTGCTGAAGCTGGGTCTGCGTGAACCCGCGCCGGTTGCCGTCGCCCACCAGGCAGATCGAGATCGCGTGCTGGTTGTACCAATCCCCGTTGGGCCCGGCGGCGTGGGCACCCGGCTGCTGGTCGAGCCAGCGGAAGCCGATGTGCACCTGCCCGTCATCCATCCCGGCCCCGTTCCCGATGATGAAGTGGTGCCCGAGCCCCTTGAACTGCCGGCTCTCATGCTCGGCTTCGATCATCGCCGGGTCGCCCTTGGGCGCGCCGGAGTGGTGGATCACGATCGCCTGCCACCGCGCCTTGTCCAGAGGCACCCGCGTCTGCGTCAGCGGGTCCGAGCCGCGCGTCGCACCGATCGTCGTCGCCGCCGCGAGGGGCGACAGACTCAGTCCGTCGGTCCGCGGAGACGGACGCCCGTCGATGGCCAACAGCACGCCCCCCAGCACCGTCATGGCGCCAAGGAAGCTGATCCACACCGCCTTGACACGCGTCAGCCCCGGTGCCGCATCGGCAGGGGTGGCAGTCTTTCGGCGGCGATGAACACGGGGTCGTGAGGGCATGGCGCGAGTCTCAATGGTACCCCATATAGATCGACTTCGGCAGTGCGTGTGCTTCCCAAATTTCGGTGATCACTCGCAGACCGACCGCTGACGACGGCCAGAGGTCGCCACAGGCCGCACGCGCCGCGCCAAACGCTCGCCCAATGGCCCGATGCACGCGTT
Source organism: Phycisphaerales bacterium UBA4658 (assembly GCA_002405485.1). Classification (GTDB taxonomy): domain Bacteria; phylum Planctomycetota; class Phycisphaerae; order Phycisphaerales; family UBA1924; genus UBA4658. The sequence goes on along the minus strand of DHLW01000006.1, from coordinate 14,447 downwards.
ATCCGGACGCCGCTATCGCCAAGGCCCGCTCCCCGCAAGGTCCGCTCTTAGTTCTTCGGGCTCAGACGACCGCGGAGATTCGGCACCCGACGCCCATACTCGTTCTCGACGTACTGCGGGGCGTGCTGCGCACGCATGGCGTCATAGCGATCAAACGGCGTCCGCTCCTCGGCCGGCGAGAGCAGCGGCTTGGCGCACCCGCCCAGACCAGCGCCCCCCACCATGGCCACCACCCCGGCCAGGAGCGCCGTCGCGCAGCCCCGCTCGAACCGCCGACGACTCCCTGTGCTGTCTCGGGAAATGGCCATCGTGCAGAGTCTACCGCGGGTCAGGGCCTCAGGGCCAGACGAGTCGTCCCGAATCGTCAACTCGAACCTCGCCCCGGCTGACCATCTGCCGGGCGCCCTCGTACACCGCCGCACACACCGCCGTGGCCAGATTCAGCGAGCGCTCCCCTGGAGCCATGGGAAACGTGACCAGACGGTCGGCGAACTCCGAGAGCAGTTCGTCGGGCAGACCCTTGGTCTCCTTGCCGAAGATCAGCGCGTCACCCCGACGAATGTCGGCGTCCCAGACCGGGCGACGCGTCTTGGTGGTGAAGAACCACATGCGGTCTCGGCGAGCCCCCACAGCCGATTGGCACGATGGCCAGTCGGCGTGCTCCGTCGGCCGGAGCCGGGGCCAGTAATCCAGGCCCGCCCGACGGCACGCCTTCTCCGAGGTGTCGAATCCGAGTGGCCGGATCAGGTGCAGGGCGCACCCCGTGGCGATGCACGTTCGCCCGATGTTCCCCGTGTTGTTCGGGATCTCCGGCTCGTGCAGGACGATGTGCAGAAGGGGTCGGCTCACCGGAAGAGAGCGTAGGAAACGCCATGCCCCGTTCGGGGCTGGCACTCTCCCGCAAAGAGCCCGGCACGGGCCCGATCTGGGGCTGCGTCCAGTTGCCCCTGGGCTTCAGACCGGCCCAATACATGTGGAGGCACAGGAGGAACCGGTCATGATGAAGCAATCGAGTCGAATGACGTTGGGGTGCGCGGCGCTCGCGGCGGTCTTGGGCTCATGCCCCGCGCCGGCGGCCGCGGACCCGGTCACGTACACCTTCGATGAGCTCGCCCTGAACACCGCCGTCACCAACCAGTACTACGGGGTCACGTTCTCCGCCCAGGTCCAGTCCTGCGGCGGGTCTCCGTTCCTCTACATGCGCATCAAGAACCCCACGGGCGGCACCGCCTCCGGCACCCGCTGCCTCATGATCGACCAGGGATGCCCGGACTTCTCATCCGACTGGCTGCGGATGGTCTTTGACCTGGCCCAGACCGACGTGAAGTTCTATGTGGGCGACTTCGCCGGGGTCTATCAGATCCGCGCGTACTCCTCGACCTCCGGCTCCTCCGGGCTCTTGAGCACCCAGAACATCACGCTCGACGGCACCGGGTATGTGGGGGTGCACCGCTTGGTCTCCGTCCACGACGCCGCCGGCACCATCCGCCGCGTCGAGGTGCAGATGCCCATCGGGCTCTTTGAGTCCATCGACGACCTGACCTTCGACCCCGACCCCACCCCGCCCGAGGCGGCCATCACCTCGCCGACGGAATGGCAGTGCGTCTGCGGGACGTTCACCGTCACCGGAACCGCCTACGACCCCGACGGGCCGTTTCTCAACCGGCGGCTGGAGTATTCGGCGAACCCCGGCGGACCATGGACGCTGATCTCCAGCTCCGGCACCGAGGTCGCCAGCGGGATCCTGGGCTCGTGGAACACCACCGCGCTGACCGAGGGAACCTACTACCTGCAGCTGACGTCCACCAACGCCACGGAGGCCAAGACCAGCACGATCATGCCATGCTGGGTCAGCCGGACCTTTGACACCGTCAACTTCTCGCTCCCGGCGATCGTGAGCCAGAACGCGGTCCCCGATGGCACGGTGTTCGACAGTTGGTGCGGGGTGAGCTCCTATCTGGTCGAGACCAAGCCCCTGATGGGCATGGTGTGGACCACGGTCCACACCGGGACCGCGGAGCGGATCAACCAGAATCTGGCATCGTGGAACACGAACACCTTCGCCGACGGGCGCTACCTGATGCGCGTCACGGGGACAAACCCCTGTGGACAGAGCACGAGCCAATCCGTTGAGGTGATCGTGGACAACACGCCCCCGGTCGCCGAGATCACGACGCCCCTCTCGTGCTCGAACGCATCCGGAACGAGCATCACCGTGCGCGGCACCGCGACGGACGCGAACATGGGCGAGTGGTCGCTCTGGTACATCGGTGGCCTGGTGACGCACTGGCAGCTCATCAACTCCGGAAACACCCCGGTCGTGAGCGGAGAGCTGGGAACGTGGAACATCGCCGGCACCGCCCGCTGCGCGTATGCCCTTCGCCTGGTCGTCAACGACGCCGCGGTGCGCAACAACAACGCCGCGATTCACAACTCCAACGAGTATGTCGTCGGGGTCGATCTGGGATGTGCGGCGGACTTCAACCGCGACGGCCTGGAATCGGTCAGCGACATCTTCGACTTCCTGAACGACTGGTTCGCCGGGTGCCCATGACCACGCACGCACGGCGCTGGGCCATGAGTTCTCTGCCATGAGTCTCTGATGATGACCCGTGAGCCGGCCAGCGGCGCGAGAGCGCAGCCGGCTCATGTTTCACGCGAACACACGCCCGGCATGGGCGCAGGATCGTGCGCCCCGGGAGTTCGGACCTTCGGCACCATGGATGTGTCGACTGCACCGGCCTCGGGGCGCTTTCGCGGGGGACGTGGGGGGCGGTCACTTCCGCGCGGCGCGGGCCTTGACCCACGGATCACTCGCGAGCACACCCTCGACGGCCTTCACGAACGCCTCCTCATGCGGGTTGCCCTGCCAGCGGACCACGCCGTCGGTGCTCATGACCACGACATGCGGAATGCCCTGGATGCCCAGGGCCTTGTAGATGCCCTGATCCAGGTCGTTGGCGTGGGAGTACTGGGTCTTCTTCTTCTTGAGGAAGTCCTTGATCGCGTTGACGTCCTCGGGGCGGCCGGGGCGGGCCTGCCCGGACATGCCGATGATCACCAGATCGTCCTTGAAGCGGCCCTGGAGTTCGTCGAGGATCGGGCTTGCGGCAATGCACGGGCCGCACCAGGTCGCCCAGAAGTCCAGCACGATGACCTTGCCGTCCAGCTCGGGCTTGGGGGTGATCCAAGTCTCTTTGCCCATGGCCACGGGCAGTTGCTTGCCCTGCACGTTCTTGGCGTACTGCACGCTCCTGTTGGGCCTTGGCCAGGTCGCCGACTTGTACGCTTCCTCGCCGGGCTTGCTCCGCACGCTGGGACCGGCCAGGGGCGCGTCGCTCCGGGATCTGATGGCCTCCTGGACGCGCTGCTCGGCTTTGGCGGCGTCGTCGGCGGACTCGTCGACGACGATCTTGACCGCCGCTGCCAATGAGGAGCGTTCAACGTCGGCGAATCGCACGTTCCCGGCCCGATCGATGACATAGGCGTTGGGCCCGCCGCCGTCGATCCGCAGGGCCTTGAAGAGCTCGCCCTTGGCGTCGTGCCCGATGGGAAGGGTGATCTTGCCCGCGGTCAGCACATCCTGAGCCTTGTCATATCCGCGGGCGTGGTGGGCGCCGATGACGACCAGATCGGGGTTGGCCTGGGCGAGCGTCTGGGCCTCGCCGAGCAGGGCGTGGCTGCTCTTGAACCAGCTTGCCCAGGCGACAATGAGCACGGGCTTGCCCTTGATCGTGCTCGCCGAGGGCAGCGACCCGCCCTTGACGTCGGCGAGGTTTGCCAACAGGGCGGCCTCGAACGGCTTGTAGGTCATCGCGTTCAGGGCTTCGCGCCGTGCGCCGCGGCCCTGGACCTTGACGCTCAAGTCATCGGCGCTCGCCGCCGCCACAGGGCCGAGCAGCAGCACCGAGCACATCGCAACAACGCTCCAACGCATGGCAGACTCCCGATTGAACCGGCAAACAGGCCGGGCTCTCGACCATCGACAACCGTCACGCACGCCCAAGGGGGGAGGAGATGAGGGGGGCGGCGATCAGGGCGCCTTGTACCCCTCGAGCTTGCGGCGAGCGACCACCGCGGGATCGACCTCGAACAGGCGCTCAAGCGTGGCGATCATCTCGTTGGAGTATGGATTGCCGAGCCACCGCATCCGAAGGTCCGTCGAGAGCAGCGTGGCCAGGCCCATCTCCGTCCGCGAAGTCGACGTGCGGACCTGGAACGTCTCGTTATTGAACTCGAGATTCTCGGCCAGGAGCTGGACCGGGTTCAGATAGTGGTTCACGCTCCGGGTGGTCAGCAACTGCTTCATGTACTCCGTGTTGCGCTCCAGCAGCTTGTTGGCGTCGTCGGTGTTGCCCGAGTTCTGATCCAGACCGCCCACGCCGCGCTTCACGATGAACCCCGCCACGACCAGGTCGCGCGGGTAGCGATCTCGAAGCCGGTTCATGTGCGCGATCTGCGAGAGCAGGTCCGGAAGCTGCGGATCCACGAAGTAGACCAGCACGATCTTGCCGGATCGATTCGGCACCGAGGGAATCCAGTGTTCCTCGGGCCAGTTCGTCACCCTCGGTGCGTCGTTGTTGATCCGCTCGGTGATCTTGTCCTTCTCGATCTTCCCGACCATCACGGGCCACTTGACCCGCTTGTACACGTCCTCCTCGAACTCCGGCACCGCGACCTGCGGGATCGACTCCAAAACCGGACGCGCATCACGGGTCGCCCGGCGCTTCCGCTCGGCGTCGGCGGCGGCCGACTTCAACTGGTCCGGGATCGCCCGGGCCGTCTCCGCCGACTCCTGCACCACGTGGGCCACGGCTTCGTCGATCGACGCCGTGTCCACCTGGGCGTACCGGATCTGCCCGGCCCGATCGATGACGTACAGGTTCGGATCCTGATCCGCTCTCAACGCGGACCGGAACTTCCCATCCTTATCCGCGGCAAAGGGGAACGTCACGCCAAGGGTCTTGGCCGTTTCGCCCGCCTTCTCAAACCCCGCCGGGTTGTGCACCCCGATCACAATGAGCCCATCGCCCTTGTGCTTCTGCGCGAGGGCTTCGGCACGGCGAACCGCCGGGTGCGACACCCGGTGCCACGCTGCCCAGGTGATGATGAGCACCGGCTTGCCCTCGAGCTGCTCGGGCTTGACCGGCTCCCCGGACCAATCCGTCAGGTGACCCAACAGACCGCGATCAAACGGCGGCAGGTGCATCGCGTCCAGCGCCGTCCGCGTCGCCCCGGCCCCGCGGAACTTCAGGGTCGGCTCCGCGGCCACCGTCGCACAAATGGGCGCCGCAACCCCGAGAACAGCGGCGAGAACCAGAGCAGCCGAGCGATTCATGTGTGTGTTTCCTTCCTCTTCCGACGCCAGCAAACGACGAACACGGGAGCCGCCCGATTGTATCAGATCCCCGGACATTTCCCCCACCGGATCTTTCTACCGGTGAGCACCCGCGCAGGTTCGCACCAGAACCGCGGGTTCACTCGCCCGAAGCGATTCCTCCCGGCACATCCGTTCTCGATCGAGCAAGCTCATACAACGCGATCCCGGCCGCCATGCCCACATTCAGAGAATCGATCATTGTGTCCGCTTTGTCCATCCGAATGGTCACGCGGCGGGCACACGCCGCGACTGTGGCCGGCGCCAGCCCTGGCCCCTCGCTGCCCAGAACCAGCGCGATGCCTTGCCCGCGCCGCTCGCTCGCCGCGCGGGCCAAGGGCTCGGCGTCTGCCTGTGCGACCATGGCCCAGGGTTCGCATCCGCCTGCGGCAAGCTGGGCGAGGTCTCCCGGCCAATCGGTGGCACGGGCAAAGGGCACGCTCAGAATGGCCCCCATCGATACCCGGAGTGACTTGCGGTACAAGGGGTCGGCGCAACGCGGGCTCAGCACCACGCCCACGCCAGGACCGCCAAGGGCCGCGGCGTTGCGAAAGATCCCGCCCAGATTGTCGTGATTGACCAGATCTTCGAGCACGAGGATCGGACCCGGACGGCTCAGGAGCTCGGCGAGTGACAGACCCGGTCCGCGCACGCCGACGGCGAGCACGCCCCGGTGCATGTTGAAACCGACAAGGTCGCTGAGGACGGCGGGTTCTGCGACAAAGACCGGGGTCTTCGGGGGCAATCTCGACAGGTCGTGGACGAGGCCATCGAGTCGGTTCGCCGCGAGCAGCACCGACTGGCAGACAAAGCGGCTGGCGAGCAGTCGGCGGACGACGAGGTCGCCCTCGGCGATGAACAACCCGCCGTGGGCCTTGGCATCCAGCGGGTCAGAGCGCTGGGCGAGCTCGGCGTCGCGCATGCCCGAATAGGGCTGGAGCATGGGATCACGAGCGATGTCGCCCGGCTGGATCGGCACGATGGTCATGGGACACAGACCAGGGCAGGCGTGTACCATCCGGGCATGAAGACTCGCGGCAGTGTTTGGAACATCGTCAAAGTGTTCGCAGTCAGCGGTGTGGGCGTCGGCCTGGCGTTGGGCGGTTGTGAGCAGCGCACGCCCGCTCCGCCGGCCCAGAACAACCAGCCGCTGGGCAACCTGGCGAGCAATCCGCAATCGATCGCCGGCAAGTCTGCCCAGGCCGGGAAGAACGCCGCCGCCGGCATGCAGGGCGCCCAGGATGCCGCGGCGAACGCTGCGAATCAGCTCAGCGGCCAGGGAAACGAGCTGGTGGTTGGCGGGCTGAAGTTCAGCATCCCCGGGGCATGGAAGTCGGGCACGCCGGGACAGTTCGTTCTGGCGACCTACACGCTGCCGAACGTGAGCGGATCGCAGATCAACTTTTCCACGGCCGGGGGCGACGTGAACAGCAACCTGAACCGCTGGCGCGGGCAGATCAAGGGCGCTGACGGGCAGCCCGCCGCGGGCGACGTCTCCGAGCACACCGTCTCAGGCCAGCGGGTCACGATCTACAAGGCGACAGGGACGTTCGAGAGCATGAGCGGGGGCAAGCAGCCCAACACGGCGTTCCGAGGGGCGATCATCCAGATGCCAAGCCAGAGCGTGTTTGTTCGGCTGACCGTGCCCGCCGACAAAGCCAAGCTCATCGACGCCGAGTGGGAGCGGGTGGTTCTGGGGTTTACGAGATAGGCCCCTGACGCCGGGGCAGATGCGTCGCCTGGTCGTTGTGTCACGCTGAGACTTCTTACTCCCGAGCAATCCATGGAATGGTGGCACGCGGTGATCCTCGGGCTGGTGGAGGGGATCACCGAGTATCTTCCGGTGTCGTCGACAGGTCATCTGATTCTGACGTCCCAGCTCCTTGGGCTGAAGTCCGAGTCGCATCGCGAGGCGATCAACGCCTTTGAGATCGTCATCCAGGGCGGAGCGATCCTGGCGGTGCTCGGGCTGTACTGGCCGCGGTTCATGCAGATGCTCCGCGGGCTGATCGGACGGGATGGCAAGGGGTTCATGCTCCTGGTGAATCTCGGGATCGCGTTCATGCCCGCGGCGGTGATCGGGGTGCTGCTCAAGAGCACGATCGAAGAGCACCTGTTCACGGCCTGGCCGGTGGTGGCGGCGCTCATCATCGGGGGCGTGTACATGATTCTGTTCGATGGTCGTCTGCGTGGGGCGTGGGGCCCGCCGCCCAGCGGGGTTGGTCCTGGCAAGACGATCGACGACCTGACGCCCAGGGACGCGCTGATCATCGGCGTGCTGCAGATCGTCTCGCTCTGGCCTGGAACAAGCCGGTCGATGATGACGATCACCGGGGGCATGCTCGTGGGCCTTCGGCCGGCGGCGGCGGCGGAGTTCAGCTTTCTGCTGGGCATGCCCACGCTGCTGGCGGCGACGCTCTGGACGGGGTACAAGAACATCGCCGAGAGCCGGGCCCGCGGGACGCCGACGTTCTATGAGCAGCTTGGCGCGGTCCCGGTGCTGCTGGGCATGGCCGTGGCGTTCGTGAGCGCGTGGCTTGCCGTGAAGTGGCTGGTGGGCTTCCTGAACCGTCACGGGCTGACGCCGTTTGGCGTGTACCGGATCGTGATCGGGCTGTTCATGGCCGGGTTGATCGTGGGCGGGATCGTCGCGGTCGAGAAGTGACGCGTGTTCTCCGGCGGAACCTCGAGCCGGGATCAACGCGGACCTGAAAAAGTCCGATAGGTTGTTCCCTCGCATCGCCGCGCCCGCCGAGCCGGACGCGCTCGAGCCAGAGACCATAAAGTCACCGGACATGTCCCCCACTTCGTCCACACCCATATCCTCGGCCGAACCGGTCAACGGGATCAAGACCAGCTTCCCCAAGAGCAAGATCACCGTCGTGCTCATGGAGAACATCCACGAGCGGGCCGCGGAGCAGCTCCGGGGCGAGGGCTTCAAGGTCGAGCGGCTTGCCAAGGCCCTTGAGGGCGACGCGCTCATCAAGGTCGCGAAGGAGGCCCACGTTCTGGGCATCCGTTCCCAGACGCTGGTGCGTCAGCCGATCCTGGAGGCCTGCCCGCGGCTGCTCACGATCGGGTGCTTCTGCATCGGGACCAACCAGGTGGAGACGCGCGGGGCGTGCCTGCGCGGGGTGCCGGTGTTCAACTCGCCGTTCTCCAACACGCGGAGCGTCGCGGAGCTGACCATCGCCGAGATCGTCGCGCTGCACCGTCGGCTGCTGGACAAGAGCGTGCAGTTGCACGCGGGCACGTGGGACAAGTCGGCGACGGGCTCGCACGAGGTGCGGGGCAGGACGCTGGGCATCGTGGGCTATGGCCGCATCGGCTCGCAGGTGAGCGTGCTCGCCGAGGCCATGGGCATGCGGGTGATCTTCCACGACATTCTCTCCTGTCTGCCGCTGGGCAACGCCCGGCCGGTACGGACGCTGGACGACCTTCTGGAGCAGGCCGACGTGGTCTCGCTGCACGTGCCCGCGACGAAGAAGACCGAGCGGCTGATCGGCGAGAAGCAGATCGCGCGGATGCGCCCCGGGGCGTATCTCATCAACAACGCCCGTGGGAGCGTCGTGGACATCGCAGCGCTCGCCGCCGCGATCCGCAGCGGGAAGATCGGCGGAGCCGCACTGGACGTCTTTCCGGTCGAGCCCTCCAGCAACAGCGAGGAGTTCGTCAGCGAGATTCGCGGGCTGGGCAACGTCATTCTCACCCCGCACATCGGCGGATCCACCGAAGAGGCCCAGCAGGCCATCGCCGAGGACGTGGCCACCAAACTCATACGGTTCATGAACAACGGATCCACGACCGGTGCCGTGAACGTCCCGCAGGTCGATCTGCCGGAACAGGACGAGATCGAGAGCGACTCAAAGGCCGGCGGCGGCAGGAAACGGCACCACCGGATCCTGCACTTTCACCGCAACGTGCCCGGGGTGCTCAGCCGAATCAACAGCGTGATGGCTGAGCTGGGCGTGAACATCGCGGGGCAGTACCTGAAGACCAACGAGGATGTCGGCTACGTGGTGCTGGACATCGCCCCCGCCAAGGCCGAGCCCATCATCGAGCGGATCAAGCAGATACCCGAGACCATCCGCGTGCGCATGCTGTGGTGAGCGTCGAGCGATCGCGTTCAGCGCGTCGAGCCGAGCGCGGCGCGCAGCCTGGCCTGCGTCCTGGAGACGTCCGCGCCCAGGCGCCCCGCCTCTTCCAGGAGCTGCAGATGCTCCCGTCGCTGCTTCCCCGCGTCCAGCGCGGCCTGGACCAGCGCGATCCGCATCCACGCGGTGTCATCCATGCGGGTCGCCTCGGCAAGCACCGCCCGGCTCCGCGGCCCGGGAAGGGCCTCGGCGTACGTCCTGGCGACGCCCTCACGAAAGGCCCGCCGAGCGGCGTTCTGCGCCTTCAAGTCGCCGCCGAGGGCGCGGAGACGCTCGGTCAATCTGGCGTGCTGGATTCGAATCTCCGCCACGATGTCTCGCGCGGGCTCCACGGGCTTGGGTGCCGGCCGAACCATCGTCGGCGTGATGATCTGCACCGGAGCCTGGCCTGGCGCCGGGATCGCCGCCTGGGCCGCGGCCTGGATGCCGGCCCGTCCGCTCGGCGTTGCCCGGGCAACGCGGTCGAGCCAGTCCAGCATCTGCCTCGGGTCCTTGAATCCCAGCGAGCGGTCCACAACCTCGCCATCGCGGAAGGCGATGAGCAGCGGCAGGGAGCGCACGTCGTATCGTCGGGCGATGTCCCGCTGCACGTCCACGTCGATGTGGATCGCCACGCCGTGATCGCGCACCCAGGCCGCCACGCCCGGGTCACGCCACGTCGAGTTCTCCATCGCCTTGCACGGCCCGCACCACTCCGCGCTGAACATCGCGACGAGCAGACGACCCTGCCGACGGCTGGAGGCCATGGCATCGTCGAACGACTGCGCTGAGAAGACCGTCGCCGAGGCCGACCGGACATCGGCGACCGCCGACCCGACCAGGACTGTCACCCCGCTGATCGCCAGTCCGATGATCGATGCACACACCGTCGACCGCATGAACGCCTCCGATCCGCAAAACCCTGGCGGGAGACCAGCTATCGGCCGGTTGGCGTGCCGGGCGTGAAGGTGTAACCGCCATCGGGCCTGTCGGTCTGGCGGACGCGCGGGCACATGCGGCGGGGGAATGAAAAAGACCGCCCGAAAGGGCGGTCTTCTGGTGGAGCGTCAGGGTTGAGCCGGTTGGATTCAGACGCCGCTCGCCGCGCCGCCCATGGGCACCTCGACCTGGGGCACTCCCAGGGCGTCGGCGCTGGAAGCGCCGAGAGCTTCGGCGGCCCTGCTGGCCTCGTCGAGCATCGCCTGCTCATCATCGTCCGGACCGATCGGGGGTTCGGAGAGTGCGTGCACGCGGATGGACTGGTAGGGCTTGAAGCCCGTGCCCGCCGGGATGAGGTGACCCAGCAGCACGTTCTCCTTCAGGCCGATGAGTTCGTCCACCGCGCCGCGGAGCGACGCCTCGGTGAGCACCTTGGTGCTCTCCTGGAACGACGCACCGGAGAGGAAGCTCTCGCTGGAGAGGGCGGCCTTGGTGATGCCCAGGAGCAGCGTACGGCCGGTGGCGGGCTTGGCCTTCTTGGCCTTGGCCGGCTCCTTGCCCATGGCCTCGGCCTTGGCGTTGGCCTCGCGCATCTCGTTGCGGTGCACGAGCGCGTCCACCGGCAGGTCCGTGCCGCCCGAGTCGGTCACGCGGACCATCTCGCTGGCCTGGAGGTTCTTCTGGCGGAACTCGAACTTGTCGACCACGTCATGCGGAAGCAGATCGGTGTCGCCCGGGCTTTCGACGCGGACCTTGCGGAGCATCTGGGCCAGGATCACCTCGATGTGCTTGTCGTTGATGGTCACGCCCTGGGCGCGGTAGACGTTCTGCACCTCGTCGAGCATGTAGGTCCAGAGCGATTCCTCGCCCTTGATCCGGAGGATGTCGTGCGGCACCAGCGGGCCTTCGGTGAGCGGATCGCCCGCCTGCACGTAGTCGCCGGCGTGGACCAGGAGGTGCCGGTCCTGCGGGACGTGGTGGTCCTTCTCGATCCCGGAGTCCGAGATCACCCGGATGGTCATCTTGCCCTTGCGCTTGTCGGAGTGGATCTCGATCCGGCCCGAGATCTCGGCCATGACGGCCGGGTCCTTGGGCTTGCGGGCCTCGAAGATCTCGGTCACGCGGGGCAGACCACCGACGATGTCCTGCGAGCCCGCCGCCGAACGCGGCTGACGCGCGAGCATCTGGCCGGCCTTGATCTGCTGGCCGTCCTTGACCTCGACGCGCGCCTTGGCGGGCAGGTAGTGGAAGTCGAGGATGTTGTCCTGCGCGTCCACGATGGTGATCTGCGGATGCTTCTCGCCCTTGTGCTCGACGACGACGAGCGCCTTGCGGCCCTGGCCGGCGTCCTCCTCGCGGACGGTCTCGCCGATCTCGATGTCGACGTACTTGACGATGCCGTCCTTCTCGGCGAGGACCGGCAGGCGGTGCGGGTCCCACTTGATCATGACCGTGCCGCGCTTGACCTCGGTGCCCGGCTTGGCGAGCACATAGGCGCCGTAGGGGACCTTGCTCTTCTCGAGCTCGCGGCCCTTGGGGTCCAGCACCGCGATCTCGCCGTTGCGCTTGAGGACGACGAGCACTTCGTTGCCGTCGTCGTCCTTGCCGGGCACGGCGTTGCAGTCACGGAGTTCGACCACGCCGCCGGTGGTGCATCGGATTTCGCTCTCCATGATCTCGCGAGAGCCGATGCCGCCGGTGTGGAAGGTGCGCATCGTGAGCTGCGTGCCCGGCTCGCCGATCGACTGGGCGGCGATGATGCCCACCGCCATGCCCGGCTCGACCATCTTGCCGGTGGACATGTCCATGCCGTAGTCCAGCACCGAGCAGCCCGATCGGCTCTCGCTGGTGAGGGCGGAGCGGACGAAGACGGTGTCGACGCCCAGGTCCTCGATCTTGCGTGCGGCCTCGAGGGTGATCATCTCGTTCTCGTTGACGATCACCTCGTCGGTCTTGGGATTGATGATGGTGTTCCTGCTCACGCGCCCGACGATCTGATCGCGGAGCGGGACGTCGATCTTCTCGCCCTTGTAGATCGCGCGCTTCATGATGCCGCGCTTGGAACCGCAGTCGTACTCGCCCACGATCACCGACTGGGCCACGTCGCAGAGCTTGCGGGTGAGGTATCCCGAGTCGGCGGTCTTGAGGGCGGTGTCGGCCAGACCCTTGCGGGCGCCGTGCGTCGAGGAGAAGTACTCGAGGATCGTCAGACCCTCGCGGAAGTTCGAGCGGATCGGGGTCTCGATGATCTCGCCGCTGGGCTTGGCCATCAGACCACGCATGCCGGCGGCCTGCATGAGCTGGCTCACGTTGCCGCGAGCGCCGGAGTCGGACATCAGGTACACCGGGTTGAGGTACTGCTTGGACTTCTTGTCGTCCGTGGGCGCCTCGGAGCCGTCGGCATTGCGCCGATCGGTCTTCAGCGTGTCGACCAGGGCCTTGGTCACCTGCTCGCGGCAGTGCGACCAGATGTCCAGGAGCTGGTTGTAGCGCTCGCGCTCGGTGATCAGGCCGCGCTCGAAGTTCTTCTCGACACGCTCGACCTTCTTCTCGGCGTCCTCGATCAGGGTCTTCTTCGCCGTCGGAATGCGCAGGTCGGTGATGCCGAAGGACAGCCCCGCCACGGTCGACTGCTTGAAGCCGATCTCCTTGAGCCGGTCAAGCAGATCGATGGTGGCGGCTCGGCCGCAGTACAGGTACGCGTCGTCGATCACGCGGGCGCACCCCTTCTTGCCCAGCACGCAGTTGTAGAAGGGCATGCCCTTCTCAACGATCTCGGAGAAGAGGATGCGGCCGACGGTCGTGATCACCCGGCCGCCGGCGGGGATCGGCTTGGGCTGGTCGCCCTGGCCCTCGACCACCTCGCTGAAGCCGTCGAGTCGGACCATGATCCGCTCGTGGATCCCGATCTTGCCCTGGTCATAGGCCAGGAGGGCCTCCATCCGGTCCTTGAACTTCTTGAGTTCCTCCGGCTTGCGCTCGTCCATCACCATGATCGTGATGAAGTACACGCCCATGACGATGTCCTGGCTGGGCGAGATGATGGGCTTGCCGTTGGCCGGAGAGAAGATGTTGTTCGTGCTCATCATCAGCACGTGGGCCTCGGCCTGGGCCTCGACGCTCAGCGGCAGGTGGACGGCCATCTGGTCGCCG
>DHLW01000006.1:315-638 GCA_002405485.1 Phycisphaerales bacterium UBA4658 | reverse complement strand
GGCTCGAAGGCCTGGATGCCCATTCGGTGCAGGGTCGGGGCGCGATTGAGCAGCACGGGATGCTGGAAGATGACCTCCTCCAGGATGTCCCACACTTCCGGATCGCGACGCTCGAGCATGCGCTTGGCGCTCTTGATCGTGTCCGCCAGTCCGTGCTCCTTGAGCTTGCGGATGATGAACGGCTGGTACAGCTCCAGCGCGATCTTCTTGGGGAGCCCGCACTGGTTGAGCTTGAGTTCCGGACCGACCACGATCACCGAGCGCGCCGAGTAGTCGACGCGCTTGCCCAGCAGGTTCTCGCGGAAGCGGCCCTGCTTGCCCTT
>DHLW01000006.1:0-146 GCA_002405485.1 Phycisphaerales bacterium UBA4658 | reverse complement strand
CCCTGCTTGCCCTTGATCATGTCCGTCAGCGACTTGAGCGGACGATTGCTCGAGCCCAGAACAGGGCGACGGCACCGGTTGTTGTCAAACAGCGCGTCGACGGCCTGCTGCAGCATCCGCTTCTCGTTGCGGATGATGACCTCGGG
>DHLW01000141.1:14480-15793 GCA_002405485.1 Phycisphaerales bacterium UBA4658 | reverse complement strand
CGCCTGGCCCGGCAGCCGCTGTGCGGTCATGGGAGCCAACCAGGCCACCGGCGTACTCGCCATGATCGAGGAGAAGAGCCGCGAACGCAAGGGCGAGACCATCGATGAAGCGACGCACAAGCAGATCCTCGCCGCCGTGCACGCCAGCTATTCCGAGCAGCAGGACATTCGCCATGGCGCCGCCCGTGGATGGGTCGATCGCATCATCGAGCCCCATCGAACCCGTGACGAACTGATCACGGCCCTGGACGCTGCTCAGCAAGGCTGGGACTATGCGCAGTCCTTCCGGACCGGGGTGCTGCAGGTGTGATGCGGCTTCCGCGAGGCGGAAGGGCGGCTTGACCCGCATCGTCTCGATGACCGCTCTCGTCAGGCGATCGACCATCCTGACCTTCCTACGCTCGGTCCGTGCGGATAGAGCGGCTTCCCACAATTGACTCCACCACGCTTGAGTTGCAGCGCCGCGCTCAGGCGGGCCCTTTGCCTGCCGATGGGTTGACGCTCTGGGCCGACACCCAGACCGGCGGCATTGGTCGTCTGGGTCGCCGCTGGTTCAGCCCTCTGGGCGGGCTGTGGCTCACCTCCGCCATTCCTGCTTCACGCCCCGTTTCCGCCTGCGTATCGCTCGCTGTGGCCGTCCTTCTGGCCGACCTCATTGATCAGGTCCTTGTGACCAGCCATCGCCCCGAGCGTTGTCGCATCAAGTGGCCCAACGACCTCATGCTCGCCGACCGCAAGCTCGGCGGCATCCTCATCCACACCGTCCGGCAACCCACCGCCGCCTTCCTGCTGGTTGGCATCGGCGTCAACCTGCAGAACCCCTCAGCCTCTCTCCCCCCCGATGTCGCCGCCCGTGCATGTTTACTGGCCGATATGGCCTGCCCGGCGGAGCTCGACCGATTCGGGTATGCTCTTCTCGCCGCACTGCCAAGAGCCGTCGCTCGCGATGACAGCGCAGAGAGTGTCTCCGCCGCACGGCAGCGGCGCTGGCGACCTGATAGGGATGTCCCCATCACCCTGCCCGACGGAACCGAGCAGCACGGCCGCATGCTGGACCTGTGTGACGACGGAGCCCTGCTGGGCTGCTTTCCCGAGGGCACCCGCCCCTTGCACAGCGTTCAGGAGGTCCAATGGTGTCCGCTGCAGTCGATGTCCTCAGTTCGCCGCTCCTGCGGCATGTCCCCCACGCGTTTTCCACCCGCGGTGGCGGGGTTTCCGGTGGCATGTTCGCGTCGCTGAACTTCGGCAACCCGTCCGACCTGCCATCCGAGGCCCGCGATCCGGTCAGCAACATTCAGGCCAATCAGCAGCGT
>DHLW01000141.1:4067-14268 GCA_002405485.1 Phycisphaerales bacterium UBA4658 | reverse complement strand
TAGTGGGTGAACCTGCACCAGGTCCACGGGGCCGAATGCCACGTTGTCCGCCGGGGGGAGGCCACCCATCTCGGCGGCCCGGACCCATCCGGGCAGCCGCTGAGCACCAAGGCCGACGCCCTGGTCACAGATGACCCGGCCCGGGTGCTCTCCGTCCGCATCGCCGATTGCGCCCCCATTCTGCTGGCGACCGCGGATGGCCGCGTCGTCAGCGCCATCCACGCCGGCTGGCGAGGTGTTGCCTTGCGGATCGCCGTCCGGGCCGCCACCGCGCTCCGCGGATTGGCCTCGGGACACACCGCCCGCCCACTGGCCGCCATCGGCCCGTGCATCGGTCCGGCGGCGTTTCAGGTCGGCCCGGAAGTTGTGGCCGCCCTCGCCGAGTCCCACCCCGACCTGCCCCCCCACATCTGGAGCCTGCCCGACCCCGATGCGCCCGGCAAAGCCCTGGTCGATCTTCCCGCCCTGCTCCGCCACCAGCTCGTCGCCGCCGGCTGCGAGGTGTGCACCGCATGCTGCCTCTGCACCGTCTGCCACCCGGAGATGTTCTTCTCCCATCGACGCGACCGGGGCCGGACCGGCCGCCTGACCGCCGTCATCCGTCCGCAGCCCGCCGCCTGACCGTTCGCTGGAGATGTCGCGACCGGGCCGCTCATCCCGCCGAAGAACGCACAAGCGGCCTGGCACGCCGCTGTTCGGCAAGCCAGGCCGCTTGTTGTTCTGTCAATCGCTGCAGCACCCGCCGGCATGCATGCCGTCAGGCCGCCGAACGAGTCACACCATTTCCTTCAGGCCCTTCAGGGGGCGGATCTTGATGACGGTCTTGGCGGGCTTGGCCTTGACGGTCATCATCTCACCCGGCTTGAAGGGGTTGGGCTTGGTGGCGGCCTTGGTGGCGGGCTTGAAGATGCTCTTGACCTTCATCATGCCGGGGACGACGAACTCCTTGGGCTTGCCGTCGCCCGGCTTGGCCAGGTCGGTCTTCATGACGGTCCCGAGGACGTCGAAGACGCCGGCGACCTGCTTGCGGGACAGCTCGGTGTGCTCGGCGATGATGTTGAACAGTTCGCTCTTCTTGCGCGGCTTGGCCGAGGGGGTCAGTTTCTTCGGGGCCGGCTTCTTGGGGGCAGCAGCTTTCTTCGCCATGGTCGTGACTCTCCAGTGATGCATGTGCGTGCGATCCATCGCACGCGGTTGCGCATCTTGTAGCGGATTTGGTCGGTCGTTTCAACTCGAATGCCGCAAAAATCACTTAGGAAAACTGCTTGTTCGCGGATTGACCCTCGGTTTTTCAAGCGGAAAACCGTACTCGGCTATGCTCAGGGGAGCCGCGCCGGGTCCGGGACCCGGTGTCTCGGCTGATTTTCCCCACTTTGGAGCCCGCAGCGTGATCGTCGAAGGCCAGCTCCTGTTGCCCGACACCGCAGGCCGGGGCGTGCTGCTCCGGCCTGGGCAGTTGCTGATCGAGGGCGGGAGCATTGCCGGGGTGGGTTCGGCGGGTCAGTTTGGCACCGCAGACCTGAGGCATGAGCGGGCGTTGGTCACCCCGGGGTTCATCGATGCGCACGCGCATCTGCCGCAGTTTGACTGCATCGGGATCGACGGGCTCACGCTGCTGGACTGGCTGAACGCGGCGGTCTTTCCGACTGAGATGCGATGGGCCGATCCTGAGTTCGCACGCGATGCCGCGGCTCGGGCCGCTCGGCGGATGCTCGCCGCGGGCACAACCGGGGTATGCGCCTATGCCACGGTGCACCACGCAGGCGCCCAGCGGGCGATCGACGCGCTGGGCGGCATGGGCATGCGCGGGTGCGTGGGTCAGGTGCTCATGGATCAGCAGGCGCCCGATGCGCTGCTTCGGCCGGCGAACCAACTCGTGCGTGAGGCGGCGAGTCTTGAAGGATGCGACCGGATTTCGCCGAGCGTGACGCCGAGGTTTGCGGTGTCGTGCTCCGATGCGCTTCTGCGCAGCGCTGGAGAGCTCGCCCGGAGCACGGGCTGGACAATACAGACACATCTGAGCGAGATGGTCGGCGAGTGCGAACTGGCGACCGAGTTGCACGGAGCAGAGACGTACACGGAGATCTACCAACGTGCCGGGCTGCTGACGGATCGGACGATCCTGGCGCATGGGATCCATCTGAGCCCGGCAGAGCGTGCCCAGATCGCGGGCGCGGGCGCGATCGTGGCGCACTGTCCGACGGCGAACCTGTTCCTGCAGGCCGGGCAGATGGATCTTGCCGGTCACGTTTCGGCGGGGATGCGGGTCGCGCTCGGGAGCGATGTCGCCGGCGGGCCGGACCCGTGCATGGTGCGTGTGGCACGCGCGATGATCGAGACGGCCAAGTCGAGGCGCATGATCGACGGCGTGACGCCCGTACCGACGCCGAGTGCGGCGTGGCGGCAGATCACGCTGGGCAATGCGCTGGCGCTTGGATGGCGTGACGCGGGCCGGCTTGAAGTCGGCGCGGCGGCGGACGTGCTGGTGATCGATCCGACGGTCGGTGCGAGCGAGGGCTTTGCGCAGCCGCGGTGGATGGAGGCGAGCGATCCGCTGTCGCTGGTGATGTATGGGTGGGATGAGCGGTGGATTGTGGGGCGGATTGCGGGCGGGCGGGTCGTCGACCTGGCGGGAACGGATCTCGCGATTGACGGACTGCCGGATCCGGAATGGTCGTGCGATCTGGTTGAATGTTCTCGGTCCGGTGTATCTCCGAGAGAGGAGTGCATTCCTGTGTGAAGCGTGGCGCAGGAGCCCGCGCGATGGATCGCTCACACCAGACACACAGGAACACGCACATGCTGACTCGATTCGCAACGCTCGCATCCGCCGCAGTGATGCTCTCTCTGGCCGGCTCGGCGCTTGGGCAGACCTCGGCGACGAACATCGGCGGCCGCCTGACGCTCACGACGGGGAGCGGCGACCAGAACGTGAAGGTGGAGATGAAGGAGGCGGCCGGGGTGGCCCGCGTCTTCGGTTTCCCGGGGATCGCCGACGGCACGGCGTACGCGGGGATCTCGGCGGTGACGGTGATCACCGGTTCGGGCCGCGACCGGATCGAGTTGGACATTGCCGCCGCGCAGAGCGTGGACATCCGTGTGCATCCCGGCTCCGGGGATCTGGAGTCGAAGCTGCAGTGGAAGATCCTGCCATCGGCATCGCCGATTTCGGCGACGGCGAGCTATTCGATGCCGGCGGGCGGTCTCAAGCTGGTGAACGTCGAGGTCGACAACGAGGCCCAGAATGCCCGGATCGACATCGACACGGGCAACGGGACGGAGGTGTCGGCGAAAGTCCTGTCGGATGACCCGTCGAGCACTCTGGGCGTGGCGTTCATGTCCCGGGGTGCGAAGACGAGCTTCGAGCTGACGTCCGCGGCATCGATCCTGGACGCGGCGGTGCGCGGGAACCATGCCGGCGCGTCGAGCGAGGTGAAGCACGTGATCAATCAGATCCGCCCTGGCACCGTGCGGGTGAACAAAGACGTCTCCTTGGGGACCGGGAGCGACACGATCGAGAGCAAGATCGCAGCCTCCGGGAGCGTCACGACGCTCACGGGCGGCATCCGCGCGGGCAGCGGGAACGACACGGTGCTCGTGGAGGCCGAGGGCGCGAGCGTCGTCAACGGGCTCGCACTCGAGGGCGGGGCCGGCGACGACTTTCTGAGCAATCAGACCAAGGGGTTCTTCCAGCTCTCGCAGACCGTTGGCGCGAGCATTTTCGGCGGGGCCGGGAACGATGTCCTGATCCTGACGACCGACACGGCGATCCGGGGCACCGGCCTGCCGAATGACGTGCAGAGCATCATTGATGGCGGGGACGGGTTCGACCTGTTCAACGCATTCGGGCTCATCCGCAACTGCGAGGGTCGGCTGTAAGCCACGTCCCGTTTGCCCCGCCTCCTTTCAACCACGACGCCCCGGTCGAGCATGCGACCGGGGCGTCGTTCATTGGCCAAGGGTTGAGGGCGTTCGGGCGTGCATGGGGGATGAGCTCAAGAGGATCGAAGAGCGGGTCTCGGGGCGCCGGGGAGGCCCCGAGAGCGTGCTTATCCGAGCTTCTTGAGGCGCATCTGGAGATCGTCGACGTTCGGGCTGTTTTCCAGCGCGACGCGCATATGGATGTATTCCTGCTCGACGAGCTGCACGAGCGACTCGTTGAAATCGATCATGCCGATCTGGCGGGCTTCGATGGCGTTGAGATACTCGCGGAGTTCGCCCTCGCGGCCTTCGAGCACGTGCTTGCGCACGACCGCGTTGTTGATCATGATCTCCAGCGCGGGGATGCGGTGGATGTTCTGATGGAGCGTGGGGAGGAGCTTCTGGTAGACGAACGCCCGCATCTGGTAGCCGAGGATTCGGCGGACCTGCTCGACCTCCTCCTGCTCGAACAGGCCGTAGATTCGGCTGAAGGTCTGGGTGGTGGATGAGGCATGGATGGTGCCGTAGACGAGGTGGCCGGTCTCGGCGGCGTGGAGTGCGGCCTCGAAGGTTTCCTTGTCGCGCATTTCGCCGACGAGGACGATGTCGGGATTCTCGCGGACCAGGGCACGGAGAGCGATCTTGAAGTCGAGGCAGTCGATGCCGATCTCGCGCTGGTTGATCGTGGCTTTCTTGTCGGTGAAGATGTATTCGATGGGGTCTTCGATGGTGACGATGTGGACGGGCTTGCGCTCGTTGACATAGTCGAGCATGGCGGCGATGGTGGTGGACTTGCCCGAGCCGGTGACGCCGCAGAGCAGGACGATGCCCTGGGGCTGCATGGCGATCTCCTCCATGGCCTTGGGGAGGTAGAGCTCCTCGAATCTGCGGATATTGGAGGAGATGCGTCGGGCGGCGACGGAGAGCTTGCCGCGGGCCTGGAAGAGGTTGACGCGGAACCTGGTGGTTTCGTCGTAGTCGTAGGCGAAGTCGACGGAGCCGTAGTGGTGAAGATCCTTCATCTGCTCATCGGTGAGGATGTGCTTGGTGATCTGGATGAACTCCTCGAAGCTGACGGGCGTGGTGTCCAGCGGCTTGAGGGCTCCGCGGAGGCGGATCTTGGGCTTCTGCCCGGTCTTCATGATGAGGTCTGAGGCCTCAAACTTGATGGAGGCCTTGAGGAAGTCGCCGAAGCGTGTCGCGTGCGGATCGTGCTTGGCGTCCGGGTCGAGCGTGACGTGCCCGGTGTGCGTTGGCGCGGAGGAAGCTTCGTGATCGATGCTCATGGAATGGTCTCGCGGGGCTTGGCGTGCTGGCCAAGGGAGACCATCGTATCCGCAGCGTGAGGCCCGGAGGTTGCGACCGCGAACCTGGGAGCGTGTTGAACGGGGCCGGGGAAGGACGCCGGGACGATCGGCGAGAACCCGCGATGCCCGGGCGGATCAGGCGGCCCGGACGTGGGAAGATCCGCCCTGGCGCCGCGAGATCGACTGGATGTACTGGGCGAACTGCTCGACGATGAAGGCCCTGTGCTCGATGTTGTGCGTGAAGTCGAAGGCCAGGCCGGCGTAGAGGTTGGCTCCGGAATCGATGTGGGTGTGGGCGACGCGAGCGGTCACGGCGATGGGCGCGGGGATGTCCGGACGGAGATCGAGCCGGAGCCAGAGGAACGGGCGGCTGCCCAGCACGCGGCTGTCGTCATTGTTCAGGAGCAGGCCGAGACCTCCTCCGGAGACGTTCAGGAGCTGGGCCTTGAACATCGGGCCGACTTCGGGCAGCAGGATGGACTCGGCCTCGTCGATCTCGACACCGAGGACCGCGTTCGTGCGGAGCAGATCGTTGATCTGTGCGCGGTTGGCCGCCTCGGGGGCGCGGATCGAGGAGAGATTCAGCAGAGGCCAGCACTCGACGCGCGGGAGCTTGAGGTCGGCGGTGGAGATGCGATAGAACCCTCGGCGCGTGCAGCGCTCGACGTTCGAGGGCATCTGGAGGACCAGGAGCTTCGGACGTCCGGCGCCGGCATCGACCTGGCCGAGGGTCTGGGTGTGGAACATCCAGCGATTCTGCCCGATGGTCATGGCGGCGACGAGGCGGACGCCCGCGCCGAGGGGGATGGTTGCGCCACAGGCCGCGGGCGGCTCGACGACGATGGTCGATTCGGTCATGCGGACCATCTTGACGCGCCAGACGAGATCCGCGCCACGGTCTTCCTGCATGGTCGGCGAGGCCCCGCGATCGACGGAAATCTCGAGCGCTCCGCCGCGCTCGAAGACCTTCTGCAGGGAGTCGCGCCAGTGCTCGGTGCGGGATCGGGATGCGGGCACGGTGAGTTCTCGCTCTTGAGGTGAGGGTGAATGGCGACGAGAGCCGGGCGCTCGGCCGATGGAGATCGAGGCCGCGCGCATCTTGTCATCGACATTCCGTGAGCGGACGGTGACGTGTGCGACGAGATTGCTTGGCATGTTCGCGCCGGCGGCGCCGACGAGAACATCTGAGCGGGCGCTCATCGCCAGGGGAGCGGGCTTGCTGGTGAATATCAGACTTTAACGCGGCTGCGCCGAAACTCGGCGAGTGCGGCGCGGAGACGCCGGAGCTCGTCGCCCGCGGCGTGGGCCTGGTCCGGGGTTATCGGCCGCCCGGCGAAGCGGACGACGTAGTAGCGCTGGGTGAGGGCGAGCAGGGCCTCGCCGATGCGTGGGTGCCTGAGCGCGACGAGCTGGGCGTGTGCCATCGCGGGCGTGCCGGCGGGGCATGGGAGCCCGGCGCGGTCCAGGAACTTCAGGGCGCGACGATAGAACCTGGGCATGCCACGTGTGTCGAGCGCTCGGCGAGCCGGACCGGCAGCGCCGCGGCGCCGGAGCAGGCGGTAGACGACAAAGCCGCTCACAACCGAAGCGGCGACGATGATGGGTGCGGCGGTCCACCAGGCGGGAATCTCACCCCGCTGCCGCGCGTCGGATCGCTGGGTCATGAGCCACTGGACGAGCTGTTCGCTCATGGTCGTGAGGGCGGCGGGGCCCTCAGACGGGCGAGCGCCGAAGAGTCGACGCTGGGAGGTCAGATCGAATCCAACGACGGAGCTGGCCCAGCCAAACTCGAGGGCGTCGTACCACGAGCGGAGCTGAGCGAGCACCCCGCTGGGCGGGCGGTGGACACGTTCGATGTCCGCGGGGGGCGAAGGGTCGAAGATCTCCCAACGGCCTCGGCCCGTCGCCGGATCGGTGGTGATGAACACCTCGACCCATGCATGGGCGTTGGACTCGCGCACGAGGTACTGACCAGAGGACGCGCTGAACTCGGTGGTGAGATACCCGGAGACGACGCGGGCGGGGAGTCCGGCGGACTGGCACATCGCGGTCATGGTGCTCGCGAAGTACTCGCAGTGTCCCTGCTTGCTCGTGAGCAAGAAGTAGTCGATGGGATCGACGCCTTCGGGCGGAGCGATCATCTCGGTCGTGTAGGCGTAGTTGCGCTGCAGGTAGTCTCGGAACGCTCCGGCGATCTGTCTTGCCGAACGCTCCGGACCGGAGGTGGGCACTTCGCGTTCGGCGAGCACGCGTGAGGCGATGTCGGCGACGGTGCCGGACCGGAAGCCGAGCTCGGGCATGATGGGCTGCGGCTGGTCCTCGCCGACGATGCTGCGGACGGAGTAGACGGCACGGGCATTGAGCTTTTCCAGTCGCCTGAGCGTGCCGAACTCCGGGCTGAAGATGACCTTGGACGGTCTGTCGAGGGTGATGCCGATCGGTCGCCACATGGAGAAGAGGATGTTGCTGTCGATCTGCCGGCGAACGGTGATGGTCTGGATGCGCACTCCGGAACTGGAGCGGTCACGATCGCGGGTACCCTCGGGCCATCGGATGAGCCACTCGACACCGGGTCGCAGCTCGACCTGGATCGGATCGGCGGCTCGAACGAGCATGGGTCTGCGGTTGCGGAACCACGAGCTCCATCGCTGGACGATGCCCGAGCCTGTGCGAGGGTTGAGGAAACCGCCCGGGCTGCCGGCGCCTCGGCCGCCGCGGGCGTCGTCGATCGTCGATTCCTGCCAGAGTCGCCGCTCCGGGTCGTACTGATCTCTCGCGCCGCCGCGGAGGTAGAGCGGGAGGAACTCGGAACCGAAGGGATCACCGTCGGCGGTGGTGATCTTGACATCCATGACGGGTGTGGGGTCTTCAGAGAGGAGTCCGGCCTGTCCGAGCTGGACGGATTCGCGGAACCCGATTCGTGTTTCGCGGACCATTCCGAAGCGTCCGAGAACGTCGCCGCCGAGGCCGCGTGGGATGACCACAAACAGGATCGACGCCACGACCACCGACGCGGCGAGGGCGGTGCAGGAGACGCCGAGAAACCCGCGCCGGAACCCGCGACCGGGCGTGAGCATCGATCGCTGGTGGTTCGGCGGAATCCCGGCGAGTGCCGCCGCTGAACGCCAGCGGATCTGTCCGGCCCGGACCTGCCAGAGCATGGCGGCGGCGATTGCGGCGGGGAGCACGCCCAGCAGCGCAAGCCCCACGAGCAGGTCGTTGGAGGTGAGCACGGACGCGATGGCGACGAACACGGCGAGGGCCAGAAGCTGGGCGTCATCACGCTCGGCGCGTCGATCAAAGAGCTTGATGAGCGTCAGCATGACCAGGAACTGACCGAGAGTCGAGACGATGGGCTCATCGCCGCGCGGTCCGGTGCTGCGGAGCACGGCGTAGGCGATCACGCAGAGCACCAGCGCGTTGACGACGAGGCGGGGCAGGGTCGGCGGCGCGTCGAGCCGCTCGCCGCGGCACATGAGCCAGCTCGCCCCGATCACGGGGAGGGTCATGACGAGCAGAAACGCCTGGTCGTCGGCGATCAGGAAGCTCACGCTGGCCAGCGCGACGACCAGGTGCAGAACGTCGGAGTATCGGGCGCTGATGTTCACGCCGCACGCCCCCGAGACGCGGTTGTTGGAGCGGGCTGGCCCGCCGGCGTCTGCGAAGCACCCGGCGTGTCCGCCGCCGAGACGTGGGTCACCCGGTCATCGTTCCCGCCGAAGCCGGAGTCTGAGGGGCCGGCGTGCACGACGACGACGGCGGCGCCCGGACCGAGCACGTGTGTCGGGAACGCGCTTCGAGCACCGCGTCCGTCGTCTGCGGCCAGGTCGACAAGACCGAGTTCGATCATCACGCGTTGCCGATGGGCGAATCCGCGTCGCGGGTGCACAAGGGTGCGTGAGAGCGGGATCACCAATCCGAACTCGACGCCCTGGCGTTCTGCGGTTTCGGCGAGGCCCGCGGCGAGGGCGATGGCCCGCTCGTCGAGGGCGTCATGGCCAGCGTGTGTCCGCAGGTGCAGGACGATCCAGAGCCGGCGCGGGTTCGGGGCCGCTGACTGCCGAACGAGCAGACTTCCGCGGCGGGCGGTTGCTCGCCAGGCGACGTCCCGCGGGCTGTCGCCTGGGCGATACTCGCGCAGCGCGTGGAACTCATCGCCCAAACCGCTGCGGCGAGACATCGAGCCGACGGGCGCGAGGGGAGCGGCGGCCACCCGATCGCCGACGGCGATGTGCAGCACCTCCGGGGTGACCACCGCAGACGCCGCCTGCTCGATGGAGACGGACTTGCGGATCAAACCGAAGGGGAAGGAGGTGTGGACGCGCACACCGAGGAATAGCAGTCGCCCGCGGCGCACCGCCCGGCTCACTCCCTCCACCCTGATCGACGAGCGCGGGCCGACATAGGGGACAAAGCCCATGGGCGGCCGGATGGGCCGAACGTCCGAGGCCGGGCGCTTGCGCAGAAGCCGATCAACGAGCGATGGCGGTGTGGGCGGCTCGTGGCCGATCTCTTCGATGGTCAGAGCCATGATCGGGACCAGCCGATTGAGGTTGCGCACGCGATAGCTGATTCGGACGGGATCACCCGCGGCGGCGGAGGCGATGGCATCGCGTTCGACCCGCACACCCATGAGCATGGCCCCCGAAATGATCCCAGAGACCACGAGCAGCGCGAGCGACAGGCCGAACGACCAGAACAGAAGGTTGTTCTGGCTGTTGAAGGCTCCGAGCGCGACCAGCACGGTCACGCCGACGTAGAGCCACCCGCCGGGCCCGACGTGGTACCGACGCCGGATGCGGGGCCGAATGTGGGGCGCGGTCATCCATAGACGCTACGCCGAAAACCGCCGGCGAGTTTCGCACGTTGACGCCGACGATGACGCTACCATGGGCGCGATAGCACACGCCGAGCGCCGGCATCGGCAAGCGGTTCATGCGTCAAGCGGGCGGATGGGGATTGGACCTCGGCGT
>DHLW01000141.1:0-3922 GCA_002405485.1 Phycisphaerales bacterium UBA4658 | reverse complement strand
CCGCGTCCCCGCCCCCCCCCCCCCTCCCCCTGCCCCCCGGACCTCTGAGCATGCAGACGCCCGACCCGATCCTGTCCACCGAGCGAGCCCGAAAGCGACCGTGGGTGGCATTTGCCGGGGTGTGGCGGGTGCTGCTGGGGCTTGGTCTTGGGCTCATGGCCGGGCTGGCGATCAACCTGTTCTGGAGTCGCGAGACCTGGGCGTCTTTGGGGGTTGTGGATTCCAAGGCGTTCCTCGCGTTCACGGCTGCCGAGGGCAACACCCCGGGGGTGATCGCTCACGCGGTTCGCGGGCTGGTTCGGGTGAATCAGTTCATGGGGGAGCTGTTCGTGCGGGCGCTGCGGTTCTGTGCCGTGCCGATCGTGCTCTTCACGCTCGTGGCGGGGTCTGCGTCACTCGGGGACATTCGCAAACTGGGCCGCATCGGCGGGAAGTCGCTTGGCCTGTTCATCGTCACCACGATCATCGCCGTCATCTTCGGATTGCTCGTGGCCAACGTGGTGAAGCCCGGGACGCTGGTCAGCGAGGCCAACCGTGCCGCGCTGCTGGAAGCGCAAAGAGGTGCGGCCCAGTCGCTTGCGGGCCGTGTCGATCAGATGCCGTCGCTGGCGCAGCAGCTCCTGAACATGGTGCCTCGCAATCCGTTCGAGGCCCTGGCGGGCGCCGACATGCTCGGCGTCATCGTGCTGGCGTTGGCCCTTGGGCTCGGACTGACGCTGCTCCCGAAGGAGCGGAGCGGTCCGGTGATCCATGTGTTCGACGTGCTGGGTGAGGTCATGGGCCTCATCGTGGGGCTGATCATGCGGATCGCCCCGGTGGCGGTCTTCTGCCTGATCGTTCCGGTCGCCGCGACGCTCGGAACCGACGCGCTCAAGGCCCTCGGGGCCTACTGCGCGTGCGTGATCATGGGACTGCTGCTCATCCTGTTCGTGGAGTACGGCCTCATCGTGCGCTTCTTCGGGGGGATGCCGGTCGGACGCTACTACCGGGGAGTGGCCCCGGCGCAGCTTGTCGCGTTTTCCACGTCGAGTTCCAACGCGACGCTCCCGGTCACCCTCGAGTGCGCCATCGAGCGTCTCGGCGTGCCGCGGCGGGTCGCGAGCTTTGTCTGCCCGCTCGGGGCGACGGTGAACATGGACGGCACCGCGCTGTACCAGGGCGTGGCGGTGGTCTTCATCGCCCAGGCCATGGGCGTGCCATTGGGTCTTGAGGCGCAGCTTGGCGTGGTGCTCGCGGCGACGCTCGCCTCGATCGGTTCGCCGGGCATCCCGGGCGGGAGTCTGGTCTTCCTCATCGCCATCTTGCAGAGTGTGGGCGTTCCGCCCGAGGGCATCGCGCTCATTCTCGGCGTGGACCGACTGCTGGACATGAGCCGAACCGTGGTGAATGTCTCCGGAGACATTGCCGTGAGCATCGTCGTCGCCAAGGGGGAACGACTGTTGGATGGCGCGCGTCCGGCGGGCTGATTCATGCGGCGTCGCGGCGCGTGCGGTCGTTGCCAGACGTTTCGTTGCCGTGCGCCGACTCCAGGGTGTCGGCACGCTTCTTCATGAACTTGGCAGCCGGATCGGGAAAGTCGTCGGTCACCGACGCGCCGCGGAAGAACGACTTCGAGGCCGAGTCCTCCGTGCTTGCCGGGGCTGGACGCGGAACGGGGGCCTGCCGCTGCTGAACCGGCTGGTTGGGGGCGGCGGCCTGCGCGGCGCCCGCGGCGCCTTGGGCGATGGTCGCACCCGTGCCGCCGGCGGGGTGTGAGAGGGCGGCCGCTTCGACCTGGGACTTTCGGGCCCCGATCGTGTACGCGGATCCGATCGCCAGCACGCACCACAGGAGGTCGAACAGCCCGAAGCTGAAGACGAACGCGAGCACCGTGGCCGCGACGGTCATGCCGGCGGAGTTCTCGTTGGCTTCGACCTTCAGCCCCGTGATGTGGACGTGCCGATCCTCCTCAGACATCGGGCGCCAGCGATTGCCTGCTTCCCGTTCGACCTCGGGCGGAACGTAGCCCTCGTCGATGGCCTCCTCGCGCGTCATCTGGGCCGGCCAGGTCATCGCCCGATCCTCGCTCAGCCACTGGGTCATGACATCGTCGCGAATCGAGGCGATGGCCTCGTCCTCGCCGATGGTGTCGATCATCTTGGTGACGTGTTCGGAGGCGATGACATGAGCCACGAGGAGCTTGCCGGACAGGATGCCGACGATGGCGATCAGCGCGGCGGAGGCACCGAGCCAGAATCCGCCTCGACCGCCGGAACCGAGCACCATGCCGAACCCGGCGGCCGCTCCGAGCGCCCAGGCCACGATCCCGAACTCGTAGTGCGTCAGCGAAGCGAGCAGGGCCCAGACGGCAGCCCCCGCGATCGACCCAAGCCCTGCTCCGACAAGACCCTTGACCACGCTCATGGACAACTCCTGAACTCGGTCGATAGTCATCGGAGGGTGGCGTCTGGTATCGGAACCGGGGTTGAGACAGTGGGTCGCCGTGGTTTGGCCTGTGCTGGTTCGGGGAATCACACCGGCGATTCTCGGGCCTGTCGGTTGCGGCCTCCGGGCATCGGGCTCATCCACCGAAGGAGTCTCCGGGCTTGAAGCGGAGGGCATCCCCCTTTACGCTCTGGGCCATTCGGAGACGCACACAGTCCGGTCACGGAGTCGACCATGAGCACCAGCCCAGCCAGCGTGGAACGCATGACCAGCAGCAAGTCCCCTTCCGGGGGCGGTTTCGGGAGCATTCTGACGATCATTCTTGTGGTGGCCTGCATCGGGCTGCTCATCACGTGCCTGCTGCTGTATTCCGGCAAGAACGAGCTGCAGAAGACCTTCGACACTCAGAAGACCGAGTTGGAGACGGCGAAGAAGGACCTTGACGCGTCGCGCGGGCAGCTTGCCAACAAGACTCGCGAGGCCGACGCGCTGCGTGCTGATCTGGGCAAGGCGATCCGCATCGCGTCGCTCCCTGCGCCGCTTCAGGGCGCCACGCCGGGCGAGTCGATGGACAAGATTCAGCAGTTGCTCGCGGGTGGCCGCCCGCTGACTCCGGCACCTACGACGGGTCAGACTCCCGGCTCCGGTCCGGGTGTGACGCCCGCGTCTGTCGCCGCGGACTCCCCGGCCGCGCTGCTGGAGACGATTGCCCGCCAGGTTGCCACCAAGAGCTTCAACACCAAGGAGGCGATCGGGAGCGATGCGGCCAAGCAGCAGATGCATCGCGGCGCGCAGATCGTGCTGGCCCGCATCGGGGCGTTTGCGAAGCCGATCAGCGGCAATCCTCAGGACACGTACGACGCGGTGGTGGCATTTCAGAAGGCCAACGGGCTCAAGGCCGACGGCATCATCGGCAAGAACACCTGGGGCAAGGTGCGTGAGAAGTTCGACGCCCTGCCCCGCTGAGCGCACGCCGCGGGCTCGCGGCCGTCAGACTCCAAGGCATGCTGAACCCCTGCTCTGAGCGTTCATTGATGCGCTCTGGAGCAGGGCTTGGCGCTGAGTTCACCTGCGACCCAAGAGCAGTGCGACGCCGACAGCGGCGAATGGCACCGGCATGAGCCAGAAGGTGTAGACGTTGTGCAGGTACCACGCCGCAAGCAGGGCCGCGGCGATCAGGGCCACGCCGCCGACGCGAGGCCAGAGCCACGCCAGCGCATTGAGCGCCAGGATCGG
The DNA here is from genome assembly GCA_002405485.1 of Phycisphaerales bacterium UBA4658. Lineage (GTDB taxonomy): Bacteria > Planctomycetota > Phycisphaerae > Phycisphaerales > UBA1924 > UBA4658. The sequence continues at coordinate 262 of DHLW01000141.1, read as the reverse complement.
GATGATGAACTTGAGCATGTGCACGCCGGCGACACTCAGCCCCTCGCTGAAGCCGACGGCACAGACGAACCAGAGCCAGAACGCCGAGACCACGCCGAGCAGAACTCTGGCCGCGTTGCGAACGGTGAACACGTCTTTCCGTCGTTGAGGTTGAGGCACTGCGGTCACCATGGCCAACCACCTTTCTGTCACGTCGCCGGGCCGTGCGGGTGGGGCGGCGGTTTCGAGCATGGTCTGTCAGCCGGGGCGGAGCAGGCGAGGG
>DHLW01000044.1:2506-2734 GCA_002405485.1 Phycisphaerales bacterium UBA4658 | reverse complement strand
GACGGGATGCTGCCCGTTCTTGTTCACCGGCACGTGCAGCACGATGCAGTGCATCACGCCCGCCATCACCGCCAGCGCGTCGGAGTTGATCTGCACCACGGTCTTTCCCGGAAGCGCTGCCTGAATGGTGGCCAGCGCGGGGGCGTTCAACGGAACCATCGTCGCGTTGGTGTACGACGGGAGCAGCACCAGGTCGTTGCAGATCACCATGTTCGTGTACGTGTAGTG
>DHLW01000044.1:327-2365 GCA_002405485.1 Phycisphaerales bacterium UBA4658 | reverse complement strand
GTTCGTGTACGTGTAGTGCACGCCGCTCACCAGCCGGGCCGGAACCCTGTGCACCGTGTACCCGAGATTCGCCATCGTGACCGCGGCGTTCTCGGTGATCGTCCGCTGCGTGGTGGGCTGAAGGCCGCCTGTCGGAGCCGGCCACTCGCTGATCACCACCGCGTTGTCCGAGATGACCTGCATCCACATGTCGATGTGCTGCGTCGCGTCCACGTTCGTCGGGAATGCGTCGAACAGCAGCGTGTTCACGCCCTGGTACTGCTGCCACAGATTGATCACCGCCGCCTCGCGCGCCGCGGCGGTCGTCCCGAGCGACGGATTCTCATTGGCGATCAGCCGCGTCGCAAACCCGCGACCGATCGAGTCCAGGTGGTAGTTTCCGCCGCCGTGGATCAGCGGCAGCGCGTACCGGGCGTGCCGCATGAACGTCGCAAAGCCCACCGGCTGGGCGTCGTCGTTGGGCCGGAACTGAAAGCCGTTGTACGTGTGGTCGCTGATGATCCGCACGTCCCCCTCGTACACATATCGCGGGCCATAGTCGCGGATCCAGATCGTGTCCGTCGTCCGCACCACCGGAATGATGCGGGACAGATCCGGGTTCTGCGCCCGCAGGATCGAGTTGGCGACGTTGAGCTGGCCGTCGCGCTCCGCCGTGGTGTCAAACACCAGATACACCCGCGCGTTGCCGGTCGTGGTGATGTGCCGGATCATCTGCGCCTGGATCTGGTTGAGCGTCGTCCCGCCCTCCCACGCCAGCAGCAGACCGTCGGTCGGGGCATATTCACCAGGGCACACGAGCGGGCCCGTCGGCGTCGTTCCCGGGCCGCGTGGAAACACCCGAGCCGGCTGCGTGGCCGCCCAGGCTTTCTCGGCTTCCGTGAACGCCCGGGACACGGGCACACCCTCGGGATATTCAGGCCGAGCAACCTGTCCCGCCGCTCCACTCGCCAGTACCAGCCCAAGCGTCGAACCGAGCAACAGCGCACCACGCATCGCCATGACTGCCTCCAACGTCCCTCGCCCCAAACACCCAGCGCCTCCCGCCCGCATCGATCTCGTCGAGTGACGACGTTCCATTCGCACGTGCCGCCCCGGTTGTGCCCGCCGAGGAAAGACAATCTTGCCTCGGCTGGACACGCTCTGCAAGCAACCCGCTGACAAAGACCGAATTTACACCTGGCGAGAGAGGTCGGCCTCGCTCAGGAGCCGGAACTCCTTTCGGCGGAGGATCTGGCCGGCCAGCGTGGCATCGTCAACCGCGAGCACGACCGTCGGGGCGTGGCTCGGACAATCCAGGATCGGATAGGCAAAGCGGATGTTCAACTCCGCTCCAAGCAGGTAGAGGCACAGTCGCTCGAGCGTGTGGCCCTTGGTGAGTTCCACCACGAGCACGTTCACCTCGCTGGAGGGCATCTGATGGCGAGCCAGCAGCAGCCGCGTCTCGTGCGCACTCGTGGTCACCAGCCGCACCACCGCGTGATCCGACGCGTCGTGCACGCTGATCGCAACCAGCCGAACCGGCGCGTGATCAAAGACCCGAAGCAGTTCGTGGAGCTTGCCGACCCGGTTATCCAGAAACACGCTGAACTGGGTGACCGTCGGCGGCGCGTACCCGGCGGTGGTCTCTGATGCGAACGAGGCCTGCGACATGCACCGCTCCAGCACCACCCACCCGACCCCGTCCCCCTCCGGTCGCCGACTCGCCCGGCCGGGTCAGACTATCCCGAAACGACCAAAAAGTATAGGGCGGACCGATGTTCGGCCCGCCCTCATGGCGACCGGTTGACGTCTAGACCAGGGCTCAGGCGCTGAAGCTCGAGCCGCACCCGCACGAACTGGTGGCGTTGGGATTGTTGAACACAAAGCCGCGCCCCATGATCTCGTCCTTGAAGTCGATCGTCGTGCCGCCGAGATACAGCAGACTCTTGGGGTCGATGATCACCTTGATCCCGTGCTGCTCGACGACCTCGTCGGTCTCCTTCTGCGTCTCGGTCAGGTCCAGCAGATAGCTGAAGCCCGAGCAGCCGCCGCCCTTGAC
>DHLW01000044.1:0-231 GCA_002405485.1 Phycisphaerales bacterium UBA4658 | reverse complement strand
GCCCGAGCAGCCGCCGCCCTTGACCCCGACGCGGAGACGGATCTTCTCAGCGTCCAGTTCCTGCTGCTGGATGATGGTCCTGATCTCTCGGGCCGCGGACTCGGTCAAGAAGATCTTGGACGATTCCGCGACGCCCGGCGTGGCCGTGGTTGTGCTTGTGCTCATATCCATCCATCCTACGTGCGTTGACCCCGGCTGGATCGCCCGGGCCTGAACAGACTTCCGCGCCCC
>DHLW01000063.1:2240-4055 GCA_002405485.1 Phycisphaerales bacterium UBA4658 | reverse complement strand
ATCGTCGCTGACCTCCCAAGATTCGACCCGCTCACGCTGCGCGTTCGCCTTCGCTCCCATTGAACCGCTCCGACGCCGCGCACCGGGCGGCTCGGAGCAATAGTTTACTATTTACGGACAAATTCCTAGTCGCTGGTGCCGATTGGCACCATGCGGTTTAGGATTGCGGAAGGCTCGGTTCAGCGTGTTCGGCCGCGCTGCGCGCCGGACTTCGGATGAACGGGAGGATCGTCATGCAAGCGATAAATCTTGCCGACAAGCTGGCGCTGTTCAGTGAGCACTTCAAGCCCAGTACCGTGGGCGAGTTCAACGGGCACGACCTGATTGGTTGTCAAGGTGAAGGGACCCTTCGTCTGGCACAAGCACGACGAGACCGACGATTTCTTCCTGGTGCTGAAGGGCCGGCTGACGATCCAGTTGCGGGCCGGGGACGTCACCCTGGGTCCCGGCGAACTGTTCGTCGTGCCCCGGGGTGTGGAGCACTGCCCCGTGGCCGAGGAAGAGACCCATGTCCTTCTGATCGAACCGCGGGGCACGTCGAACACCGGCGATGCCGCGACTGCGGCGGCGCGGGTGGTGGTCTAGTCACATCCGGGCGCGTCGGGTTGCTCCGGCCGTTTGCTCGACAAGCGGCCGGGGAAGGTGATGTCGGCTCGGGGGTCGCGGCGCGCCGCCGGGTGAAGACTAATCTCGGACCCGTGCCGGGCCTCCGGTCTGACAAAGGACCGACGTCCTACGGCCCACTGACCGCGCTGGAGGCGTCGGTCATGAGCGCAGGAGTCGCGTTCTGGCGACCTTCGCTTCAGCCTGACCCGGTCATGTCGGGTCGGCGGCGGTCGGAGTTCCTGATCGCCGGGCGGAGAATCGGAATCCTGCCGAAAGACTTCGGGGAGGAACTCGTGGATGGTGCTGCCGCGTGCCGTTGCTGGAGCTGGGCGGAGACGCGATGGCCTCGAGCGTCGATCGAGCCCGGCGTGCGGGCGCGGTCGTGGTCCTGGACGGCCTGAGCGATCCGGTCATAAACGGCATGGGACCGCCAACGGCGCGCGGCCACGAGATCGCAGGGCGCGCCGGTGGCGCGCGCAACTGACCCGCGACACGGTGCCGCAGCAGGATCTCGCAAGATGAATGTTCTGGAGTTGCTCGCCTCCGGGCCGCCCGCCTACCGCGGCCGGGGCACCAACCACGACGGCGAGCCGTTCATCGGCGCGTTGCGCGTGCAGGTGCTCGGCGACGGCCGCGCCGTGCTTCTGCACTACTGCGCCACCCTCGACGACGGCACGGTGGCCCACACAGAGTCCACGCTGCTGGCGCCCGGGCCGGACGGCCGGCTCTGCCTGTGGCCCGTGATGTCCGAGTTGCCGGTCGTGCTGCCGCACGCGCAGATCGAGACGCAGGCGCCGGGCGATCCCCGAACCACGGCCGTCTTCGCCTCCGGTGCGCGCGAGGACCGGGGCTGCTTCCGGGAGGAGATCACCCTCGCGTTCGGTGCCGACGGCAGCCTGACGTATGCCCACGCCTGGGGCCTGCCCGCAGGGCCCTTCAAAGATCGATCGACCTGCCGTCTGTTCCAGACCACCGCCTGAGGCGCCGTCGCGCGCCGTCTGCGGCGCGGTCGATGCCCGGGCGTGCCCGCGTCGCCCGGATGCCGGCCTGGCTCGGCGACAATGAGAGGGTTGTTCTCGCCAGGGTGACGTACGGCTCGGTCCCGTCACCGGGATCGCTCGAAGCACTCTGCCCACCCGCAGGATGACGGCGGTGCAGCCTCTCGCCCGGCGGCGATGGGCTGCGCGCCTGTCCCGGAAGGATGCCGCC
>DHLW01000063.1:629-2099 GCA_002405485.1 Phycisphaerales bacterium UBA4658 | reverse complement strand
TGCTGTCCCGCTTGCCCGGCAAGATCAGTGCGCGTTGGCCCACGGGCGAGCGCTTCATCCAGGCGCTCGCGCACGGCAGCATGTCGGTGGAGCTGTACGCGCCACAAGGCACCGACCCGCAGGGACCACACGAGCAGGACGAGCTCTACTTCATCATCGCCGGCAGCGGCGAGTTCGTCTGCGGTGAGGAGCGGTCTCGCTTCGCCCCCGGCATGGTCCTGTTCGTGCCGGCGGGAACGACGCACCGTTTCGAAGACTTCTCGGCTGACTTCGCAACCTGGGTCGTCTTCTGGGGACCGCAGGGAGGCGAGCGGTGACGTGTGTGGCGGCGGGACCGGCTGAGCTCGGAGCAAACCGCTGGTAATGTGACTCTGGGGCGACCTCACGAGTCGCTTCTTTGCACCCAGCAATAGCAATTTTCTTGCCCCGAGCTTCAGCAACGCCTATGCCAGTCCCCGACTTCCAAACCCTCATGCTGCCTGCGCTGCGGGTGCTTTCGACGGCATCGCCGGCAACGGCGATGCAAGTGCGTGCGGCGCTGGCAGTGGAGTTCGGCCTTACGGCAGCGGAGCTGGCGCAACTGTTGCCAAGCGGCCGGCAGACAGCTTTCGCGAATCGTGTGGCCTGGGCGTATTCCTATCTCAAGCAGGCGGGCTTGATTGCCTCGCCACGGCGTGGTGTCTATGAGATCACGGCACGCGGGCGCGAGACCCTTGCGCAGTCTCCGGCGCGCATCGACATCCCGTTCCTGTCGCGTTTTCCCGAGTTTCAGGCGTTTCGGCAACCCTCTGTCAACGCGCAGAGCTAGACCGCGCTGCCGGCGCAGACCCTGACCGCGCTCACCCCCGACGAGCAGATTCGGGCGGGTTACAAGCGACTGCGCGAGGCGCTCGCTGCTCAGTTGCTCGAACGCACCTTGAGCCTGTCGCCGTCTTCGTTCGAGCGCCTCGTCGTCGATGTGCTGGTCGGTCTGGGCTACGGCGGTTCGCGTCTCGATGCAGCCGAGGTGGTGGGCGGCGGCGGCGATGAAGGGATCGACGGCATCATCAAGGAAGATCGCCTCGGACTCGAATCGATCTATGTGCAGGCCAAGCGCTGGCAGGGCACGGTGGGGCGCCCGGAGATACAGCGCTTTGCCGGAGCGCTGCAGGGACAGCGGGCGCGCAAGGGCATTTTCATCACGACCTCGACATTCACCGCCGATGCGGTGTCATACGCGCGTGGTCTGCAAACGACCATCGTGCTCATCGACGGTCGACAGCTCGCCGAGCTGATGATGGAAGCTGGCGTCGGTGTATCTCCCGCGGAGGAGATTCGCATCCTCAAGGCGGACGAGGACTACTTCGAGGGTCTAGACGCGAGCTGAGCTCGATGTGACGGCGGTGGCGACACAGCCGCCCCGCACGCCCAAGGGCAACGGGGCGGTACCGCGGTGTACCGTGCTCTCAAGGCAGACTGAGATAGGTGATG
>DHLW01000063.1:0-340 GCA_002405485.1 Phycisphaerales bacterium UBA4658 | reverse complement strand
GCCGAGCGCTTTGCGCGGATGAACGCCGAGTATCCGGCGCACGGCCGCTGGACGTTCACGATCAATCGGGTCGTCGGTGGCGTTGCGGAGGCGGTCTCGGATGTTTCCATCACGGATGGGGTTCAGGCCGCCCGAGCGATCTCGTTCTTCGAGGTGAGCGAGGGCAAGATCCGGCGGCTCGTGGAGTACTGGCCGGAGCCGTACGATGCGCCGGCCAGTCGAGCGCACCTTGCGGAGCGCGCGGAGTAGGGTCTCGCTGCCGTTCAGCATGTCGACGCGGTGGTCGCACTGCGTGCCGACGTTCGGGCTAGACGCTCGTCCAGTATGCCGTGCAGAAGCC
>DHLW01000071.1 GCA_002405485.1 Phycisphaerales bacterium UBA4658 | reverse complement strand
CGATGGGCGCGCCGGCCACGCTCAATCGCACGTGGGCGGTGGACGTCATGCACGACGTGCTCTACGACGGCCGTCGCTTCCGGACGCTGAATGTGCTCGACGAAGGCAATCGCGAGGGCTTCGCCATCGCAGTGGGCACGTCGCGCACCGGGACCCGCGTGGCGTCGGTGCTCGATCAGCTCGTCGCGATCCACGGCGCCCCCCGGGCGCTGCGGTGCGACAACGGGCCCGAGCTGCTGTCCAGGCCGCTGACGGAGTGGTGTGAGCGGCACGGCGTCGTCCTGCAGCACATCCAACCGGGGAAGCCCAACCAGAACGCCTACATCGAACGCTTCACCCGCACGTATCGCCGCGAAGTCCTCGATGCCTACGTCTTCGCCTCGCTGGCCCAGGTCCGGGCGGAGACGGAGAGCTGGCTGCAGACCTACAACACGGAGCGCCCGCATGACAGCCTTGGCGGCGTGCCTCCGCTCACCTTCCTGCCGAGGCCAACCACACCCCTCCAGTCCAGTTTCGACTTGTCTGCTTGACGGGGAAGCTTACGCCTCCAAGAGATGGGCGAGGGCGAAGACCGATATGGCTTGCGTTGCCGCGTCGAGCTGGCCGCCGTTCCGGAGGAGCTTCCGGAGCCCATCCGCGAGCCGCTCTCCTGCCGCGTGGTTGATCAGCTTCAATGAAGTGCGTCGGCGGGGGAGGGGATGTCGATCGGGTTCGTCTGCGCGGTGGCACAAGCGCAAACCGCGCCGTTCAGGATCGAATTGTGATCCCAACCCGGCGCGACGTCGCACCCCACCGGATCATTCCACAGCGGGCTGCCGCTCGCAAGGCGGTCAGGCATGACGCAGAAGTGTGTCGGAACAGTCTGACAGTCGCCGGACGCTCGCAGACGGGGCTGGCGCCTTTTCGCACTCTTGGGGCGTGCTCGTCTTTGCTTGGCGGTGAATATCTCTTCTTGCATTTGGTAGGCTTTGGGTGGTTGCCAGTTCTTTGTCCTGTGTCTGCATACTGATCCTATAAAGATCTTGATATGGCGTTATCTTTTTTGTTGTTCTTGAGTGTATCATGAGTGTTTCCCCCTCATTGTTCCTCGCTTGCCCGGACAGGAGGGTCGCCGGGAGTCAACGCCGGCCACCGGGCGCGAAGATGAGTCTTGTCGTGTCGACAAAGGTGAATTGTATCGACACATCCTATTGACGAGTCGATCCTGTCGACACAACGTACGGACATGTCCGAAATCGACAGTTTCATCGACACGTCGGATCCGGGGTGGGAACCGAACCAGTCGTACAACGCCCTTCCAGGAGTCCCCCCAGCTGCCGAACTCGAGACCAGGGCCGTCCTCAAGGCCTGCATCCCTGCGCGGGCAGCGGTCGCGGAGCTCAAGCAGGCCGCCGAGCTCATTCCCAATCAGGCGGTGCTCATAAGCACCCTGCCGCTCCTCGAAGCCCGGGCGAGCTCCGAAATCGAGAACATCGTCACGTCCACCGACGAGCTCTTCCGACACGCGGATGGGCAATCCGCCGATGATCCGGCAACCAGGGAGGCGCTGCGCTACGGAAGCGCGCTCTTCGAGGGCTATCGCGCCCTCGCTCAGCAGCCGCTGACGACCCGCACCGCTGAAGTCGTGTGCAGCAGGATCAAGGGAGTCGAGATGACGGTGCGCCGCCTGCCCGGAACCGCACTCCGCAACTCGGTCACCGGAGCGGTGGTCTACACGCCGCCGGAGGGAGAAGCGCTGCTACGGGACAAGCTCGCGAACTGGGAGCGCTTTCTTCACGAGGCCACGCACCTCGATCCACTCGTTCGCATGGCCGTCGGGCACTACCAGTTCGAAGCGATCCATCCCTTCACGGACGGGAACGGACGCACCGGCCGTGTGCTCAACAGCCTGTTCCTGATAGAGCAGGAACTGCTCACGCTCCCGATTCTCTACCTGAGCCGATACATCAACGATCACCGCTCAGAGTACTACCGGCTGCTCCTCCGCGTCACGAGCGACGGCGACTGGGAGTCGTGGCTCCTGTACGTGCTGCGCGGGGTCGAAGAAACGGCGCGGTGGACAACCGCCAAGATCGCGGCAATCCGCGCGCTGCAGGCCCATACGACCGACTTCATACGGCAGCGATTGCCCAAGACTTACAGCCGCGAGCTGGTGGATCTCATCTTCGAACGCCCCTACTGCCGCATTGGCAATGTCACCGAACGCGGCATCGCCAAGCGCCAAACGGCGTCGGTGTACCTGAAGCAGCTCGTGGGGATTGGTGTGTTGACAGAGCACGCGGTGTCGAAGGAGAAGTTGTTCCTCCATCCGAAGTTGATGCGTTTGCTCACCGAGGAGACCAACGACCTTGAGCGGTACGAGGGGCCGGCGTCGCAGTAAACCGGCCCCTCGGAGGGCCTGTCAGGAATTCTGTGTACGTGCCATAACTGAGTAGGTGGAGGGTGGTTATGGCACGACGGAAGAAGGACGTGGCCCCGACCGATGGCCCGGTGCTCCCGGCTGGCTTGATCGAGCAGTTAGCCGCAGGCGTGCGGACGCCAGAGGACTTCTACGCGGTCTTTCGGCAGTGCCAGAAGGCGCTGACCGAGCGGGTGCTGCAGGCGGAGCTGACGCACCACCTGGGCTATCCGCCGGGGGAGGCCCGGGGCCCGGACGGCAAGGCGCGCAACGGTACGACGCCGAAGACCGTGCTGACCGAGACGGGCGTGCTGCCGCTCGACATTCCGTGGGATCGGCAGAGCACCTTCACGCCGCAATTCGTCCCCAAGGGGGTGCGGCGGCTGCCGGGCTTCGACGAGTCGGTGATCGCGCTGTATGCCCGCGGGCTCACGGTGCGCGAGCTCCAGGCGTATCTCGAGGAGCGCTATCAGGTGCCGGTGTCGCCGGACCTGATCAGCACCGTGACCGCCGAGGTCTTCGAGGAGCTCACGGCGTGGCAGGGGCGCCCGCTGGAGCCGGTGTATGTCGCCGTGGCCTTCGACGCGCTGCGGGTGAAGATCCGCGACGAGGGCGTGGTGCGAAACAAGGCGGTGTATCTCGCCTTGGGCGTGCATCCCGATGGGCGGAAGGAGGTGCTCGGCCTCTGGATCGCGCAGACGGAGGGGGCGGCCTTCTGGCACCGGGTCTTCAGCGAGCTGCAGGGGCGCGGGGTGCAGGACATCCTCGTCGCCCTGATCGACGGGCTGGCCGGGCTGCCCGAGGCGCTGCACACGGTCTTCCCGCAGACGCAGATCCATCGGTGCGTGGTGCACCTCGTGCGGCAGAGCCTGCGCTACGTCAGCTGGACCGACCGCAAAGCCGTCGCCGCGCTCCTGCGGCCGATCTACACCGCGGCGAGCGAGCCCCTGGCGCGCGCGGCCCTCACGGCGATGGCCGCGTCGCCGTACGCGGCGCGCTACCCGGACATCGTCCCGCTCTGGGACCGCCACTGGGAGGGGCTCGCCCCGGCGCTGCAGTACCCCCCGGAGATCCGGCGGGTGCTCTACACGACGAACGCGATCGAGAGCCTCAACAGCGCGCTCCGCAAGCCGCTGAAGGCGCGCGGGCACTTCCCGAACGACGACGCCACCCTGAAGCTGCTCTACCTCGCGCTCCGCAACATCCAGCAGCAATGGAAAGCGCAGCCCGCCAAGGAGTGGCGAGCCGCGCTCCCCCATCTCAAGCTCCTCTTCGGAGCCCGACTCCCAGATCCCCTGTGAGTCCTATCACGGCGCGTACACAGAATTCAGGACAGGCCCTGCGGGCCGCTAGGTCAATACCGTTTCTCTTCCCATAGGGCCCATTTCGCTGCCGTTCGCCTCATCCACCTTCGCTCAGCCGCGCAGCACGAGGACCGCAATCACCACGGCGATGACCGTCACGGCCATTCCAACCCGGATCTCACGCACCACTGCCGCATACCGCGCAATCGCCGCCTTCTCCGCATCCCCCACCGCCGCCGTCACACGCCCAACATCCGACTTGTGCGCTTCGCGTGCCTTCTCCGACTCCGCACGCATCGCCTCACGCGCCTGCTCGGATTCTACCCGGACGGTCTGACCAACCTCCGTCCGTATCTGCGTCGAGGTCTCCCCAATCGCCACAAGCACTTGCGCGTGGGTGCTCTCCGCCCGCACCTCCATCGCGCGCGTCGCCACAGCGAGTGCCTCGACCCGCTCCTGAACCTTCCCCACCAACGTTTCGACCAGCGCCGCCAGAAGGACCGGGTCCGCCTGCTCCCACGCCCGGGTAGCCCGCGCCACCGCCGCCGCTCCGTCCGCGAACTGCGTACCGGCCTGCGAGACCGCCCCCGCGCCCCGGGAGAGATCAGTCGCAACGCTTTGCAGAGCGTCGCGCGCCACTGCCAACTGCCGAGTCGTGGCCTCCAGTTGCCGAAAGGC
>DHLW01000154.1:2591-3549 GCA_002405485.1 Phycisphaerales bacterium UBA4658 | reverse complement strand
TGCGATCTCGAGGGTCAACGAGGTAAACCAGGCGATTTCGTCGGGAGACTGGCCTCGCCCTTAAGGCACCAGATCTGACGATCGGCACGGGCTGGTCACCTGCAAGAAGCGCCCTCACCGGGCACTTCGCGCTGCGCCGGCTGGCCTCATCGGTGCTGCCGCAACCGCTCATTCACGTGCTTCCCTGCGACTCTCGGCCAGTCGGGCGCGCCAACTTGACGCCGGTCCTGCCGAGCTGGACGCCCGCCGCCCGCTCGAGCCGATCGAACATCGGAGCAGGGATGTTCCAGATCCGAGCATTTCTGAGAGCCCGTCGGAAGTCGGCCGAATTGGTGGCCTGTTCCTCGATCCACGCCACTCGTGATTCCTCGGCCGCAATGAAGTCTTCGAGTGGTCCGGCGCCCACGTTGTCAAGGTCTGCGGTCGTTGTCGCTGCGTCGATCAGATGCAGCAGCCCAGCCCGATACCGATCCTCGTCCTGCCACAGATCGGAACGCATCCAGGCTTCCACAGCCCACCAGTCCTGCAAACGCCGGGCGTCGGACGGTTCGGCGCGGGTGTATCGCATCCACGCACGTGCAATCGAGTCGAGGCCTTCGCGCGCCAGGAGTTCAGCCCCCGATCCTTCACAGGCCAACCGTTCCAGACGCGCCGACCGCAGTGGCAGCAACGCCACGATGACCTCGGACTCGGATGGAGGGAGCCACGTCAGCGTCGAGTCCAGCAACTCGGCTGCTTCCGCAATGGTGGTGCGCCAATCGGTGAAACACTCCCAGCCATCGGGTGTGAGCGCGACGTGCACCCAAAACACCCCGCCAAGCATCCCCTCGCCCGAACGATCGTCGAGTAGCCATTGATACGCACCCGCCTCGGTGCCGGATTCAACACGTCCGGCCACTCCTGTCGGTACTTCGGAGCCAGCCACACGCCCGACCCTAGGCGGCGCGGTTCGCAACAC
>DHLW01000154.1:0-2462 GCA_002405485.1 Phycisphaerales bacterium UBA4658 | reverse complement strand
GCCCACAGATTTCTGCCGTACCGCTCGGCCCCGCCCTCTTGCGATTCGTGTCCGACCTTGGCAATGTGCGACCCATGACGGACGGGTCGAACGATCTGCGGCGAGATCCGCCATCAAGCCCCGATTCGCCGCCGCAACGAGACTACTGACGATGAAATCGTGCAACTCGGCCCGAGGATCGGCTGCAGTATGAACGGCCTCCGGCTCGCCATGGTCATCTTCCTTGAACTCGTCTTGGCCATCGTCGGAGTTGCGGTCCTGTTTCAGGTGGAGGCCTCCGGGATCTCCCTATTGGTGATTCTGATCTTGTTCGTGTTCCTGGGCACCCGGATCTACGTCGCTTTCAGAGAGCTCTGATCCACTCTGTCTAGGCGACGATCACTGAAGGAGGCAGCCACGTCGCGCCGCAGGCGGCGCTCCCGAGGCGTTGCGGTGCCAGCCCCGAACTGCCGATCCGGACGGCGGTTTGCCTTGCTTGCGCTGGTGTACATGTTCCGGCCACTGTCGCGACCATGACGTCCGAGACCCGACGGGAGCTGAAGGCGCTTCTTCGCGACAGCGTCGCTCCGCTGTTGAAGCGCGAAGGGTTCACCCGGAAGTACAACCGTTGGTTCAGAGAACGCGGTGAGGCGATCCAGGTCATCGAGATTCAGTCCGCCTCGGCGGGTGGAAGCTTCACCGTGAACATCGGCATTCATCGAGCTGCGGCCTTCGTCTTGGACGGGTGGGACCCGCCTCCACCAATGCACGCCGTCAACTATGACGAGCGTCTCGGCGTGATTGCGTTCGGGCGGGATACCTGGTGGCCGACGCTGCCGGAGGCCGGACCAGAGGTCGCTGACCTGATCGAGCGATTCGCGCTGCCCTGGCTCGATGCGCGTCTGGACCCTCTGGTGTGCGCGGCTGACGACCCTCTTCCCGGGTCGAATACGGTGGTTCACCTCATACTCGGCGGCGACCTCGACGGCGCTGTTCGTGCTTACGAAGCTGAGCGGGCGCGGGTCCACAAGGCGAGGAACGCAGCAGAACGTCGGGAGCGCGAGCACTTTCTTGGCTTCACGCTTCGAGCGCTCGAGCGTGCTGGCCTCGCAGACCACATACGCAACGTCGACTAGCACCGACCCGAACTGCCGCTATGCACGGGGCGACAACGCCGTTCGAACTTCGCCAGCGGTGTGCGAGTGACATGCTGGATGAGTCGCGGTCGTCATCTCTCGCCGCACTCAAGCGCGAGGTCGAATGAGATTCTGGAAGTGGTTCTGGGGCGACACCCGCTACATCGTGAACCAGGTGTACCTCATCGCGATTGGGATGTCGGTTGTCGCGTTCTTCGAAGCACCGACCATCGCGGCGACCACCACCGCCGTGGTTCTTTCCGTCATGATCTGGCGGTACCGGGTATGGAAGAGGCGCAATCCAGACGAGTCGGCAGCGCGGCGCAACCCGGAGGAAGAGCTGTAGGGCGGAGAGACGAGGTGCGTCCAGATCTGCCGCTCTGCTCGCCCGTATTCTGCACTGGTGATCACCAGGCAGCCGACAAGCGACGAACGAGCATTTCTCGACGCTCTGCTGAGCCGTTCCTTCGACGGTGTCGAGGCACTGCGGATCCAGTGGGCGGATGCTCTTGTGAGGTCGAGCTGCGAGTGCGGCTGCGGATCGATCGGCTTCGTGTTCGATGGCGAGGTATCGCCTTCGGCCGCGAGCAGCCCACTGCCGGTCGAGGGCGAGATTCTCGACGACGACGGTGAGGTCGTGGGCGGGATCATCGTGCTCCTGCGGGATGGAGTTCTCGACGACGTCGACGTGCACAGCTTCACCGACGGACCGTTGCCGTTTCCTACGCTGGCCTCGATCCGTTGGAGCGAGTAGCGCAGAGCTGCCGCTCGGCTCGGGTTGATGCCTTGCGCTCGCCGCCCGGTCCGGCCAATCTCCTCGGGTGGATCGTGGCGGCCTCCCGGTCGGCTGGACGTTGGAGCGGGTGCGCGAAGTTGGGCAACTTCGCGATGCTCCGTACCTCCTCGACGCCGGCACGACGGTCACGCTGGACACGCCAGCAGGTCGTCGGGTGATCGAACCCGCTCTGCTCATCGAGTGCGGTGGCCTCGTCCTGGTGCTCGATGCAGCCGACCAGGAGTGGCTGATGGGAGAGCGAAGCGACGACGGGTCGGTGATGTGTTGGTCGTCGTACGGCCCAGACCTTGAGTTCGCACTGAAGTCCTTGTGACGCCGAGCTGCCGATCGGGCGCGACCGATGACTTGCGGGATACGTCTTCGCCGGCCATCTCGGGGCGCCGATTTGTGCCGCCCGGCTGCGGCGCCCAACTCTGCTCTTGGAGCGGTACCGTCGCTATCGATGCAGGGCGAGGTCAAGTTCCCGAAGTTTGCCGGGCTTCGTTCGATCGTTCGCCGCCTGCTTGAGCCCATCGTCCGGCTCGTGCTGGCCGTAACGGGCGATGGCCTAG
>DHLW01000040.1:4373-8226 GCA_002405485.1 Phycisphaerales bacterium UBA4658 | reverse complement strand
CGCCGCGCCGACCGGCACGCCCGCGCCCGCGCCCATCAGCGGACTCAAGTCCACGCCCGGTGCCGGCCCCCAGCCCCCGCGCCCGGGCATGCCCGGCGTCCCCGGACAGCCGCAGATGCCCGCGGTCCCCGGTCTCCCGAATGCCGCCCCGGCTGCCGGCGGCATCAACCCCGTCACCAACGTCAACCCTGCCGATGCCATCCAGGGCGATGTCTTCAACTTCAACTTCACCGAGCCCGTCGACCTCACACTCCTGGTCACCTACGTCCGCGACGCCCTCGATCTCCAGATCATCTTCATGGACGGCGGGCTCGCCGGCCAAAAGATCTTCCTGAACTCCCCCGTCACCGTCAAACGCGAGCAGGTCCTGTACTTCCTCACCATGCTGCTGGAGCAGAAGGAATACACCCTCATCCAGGATCGCACAGGCATCTACCTCGTCCTTCCCAAGAACCAGATCACCGGCTCCAAGCCCGCCGCCTCCGAGTTCTCCACCACACGCATCATCCGCACCCCCAACATCAAGCCCAGCTCCCTCCAGACCGCCATCCAGGGGCTCATCAACTCCAACCGCGGCGGCCAGACCGCCGGCGTCCAGCCCATCTACATGGACGACCTCGGTCTCATCATCGTCACAGAATCCCCACGCGTCCTGATGCTCATCGAGGAGTTCATCTCCACCCTCGTCGCCGAACGCTCCGACCTCCGCTTCTTCCGCTTCGAACTCCAGAACATCTCCGCCGCCAGCGCACGCGACCGCGTCCTGGAGCTCCTGGGCGTCCAGTCCCAGCGCCTCGGCGGCGCGCCCGTCGGCCAGCCCGGTCAGCCCGTCCCGATCGCCGGCCCAACCTCCAACATCACCAACCTCGGCGAACGCATCACCATCGACCCCGCCTCAAACGCACTCCTGCTCCGTGGCCGCGCCGACGAACGCTCCCTCCTCAACGACCTCCTCGCCGTCGTCGACGTCCCCAACTCCATGCTCACCCGCTGGTACCCAGTCGGGCTCAAAACCTCCGAGGCCGTCGCCTCCGCAGGCGCCGCCGAACAGCTCGGCAGCATCACCAGCTTCGAGTCCTCCGAATCCGGCGGTCGCGGCGGTGGCATCCGCGCCGGCCAGGCCCAGCAGCCCGGCCAGCTCGTCGGCGGCGTCGGATCTTCCCAGAGCGCACCCTCCGCAGGCGCCGGCTTCACCATCTACCCCGAGGCCGGTGGATTCTTCTACCGCGGCACCGAGTCCCAGCATCGCCGCGTCGCCGCCCTCGTCGAATCCATGCGCGGCATCTCCGCTGACGAAGTCGTCACCTACGAGTTCTACAAGCTCCGCCACGGCAAGGCCGAGGACGTCGCCGAAGTCATCCAGAACCTCCTCTCCAACTCCGCCCCCTCCGGCAACCGGGGCGGTCTCCTCGGCAGCGACCTCGGCACCCGCAACCGCCGAACCGCCAACCCCCCCCGCGGCGTCAACGAGCCCCGCGCCGCCGCCAGCGCAAACCAGCCCGGCGCGGAAAACAGTGTCGCCGATCTCGAAGGCGCCGACGTCTTCGTCCTCGCCGATGAACCCAACAACCAGGTCGTCGTCAAGGCCCCGGCCAAGCTCCAGCCGCAGTTCCGCCGACTCATCGACCGCATCGACCTCCGCAGGCCCCAGGTCTACATCGACGCCAAGATCGTCGCCGTCAACGAGGGCGATGACTTCCGCCTCGCCGTCGAGGCTCAGCAGATCATCGGGCAGTTCGCCTTCAACACCAACTTCGGACTCGGTTCGCTGACCACCGGCACCGGCACCTCCCAGACCGGCGGCCTCACCAGCGTCAAGAACCCCGTCACCAACCTCCCAGGCATCACCGCCGCCCTCATCCGCTCCAAGGACGTCCCCTTCATCGTCACCGCCCTCGCTCGCGACACCCGCGGCCGCATCATCGCCAGCCCGCAGCTCCTCGTCGACGACAACACCGAGGCCGAGATCTCCTCCATCGAGCAGCAGCCCACCAGCACCACCACCCAGCAGCAGGGCAACGCCCAGGTCTCCGGCTTCGCCGGCTTCGAAGACGCCGGCCCTCGCCTCACCGTCAAGCCCCAGATCTCCGACGGCGGATACCTCCGGCTCGAATACACCCTCGAGCTCAGCTCCTTCACCGGCTCCGGAACCTCCTCTCTCCCGCCCCCAAGACAGAAGAACGAGATCAGGTCCGAGTCCGTCACCATCCCCACCGACGCCACCATCGTCATCGGCGGTCTCACCCTCGAAAACGTCGGCAAGACCATCGTCAAGGTCCCGCTCATCGGCGACATACCGCTCGTCGGCCAGCTCTTCCGCGACGAGTCCGAGACCAAGCGGCGCACCACCCTCTACGCCTTCATCACCCCCAAGATCATGCGCGATCCCTCCTTCGCCGATCTGCGACTGCTGACCAAGGCCCCGCTCGTGCTCGTCGACCTCCCCGCGGAGTTCCCCCCCCCAAGGCCCGAGCGCATCGACATCCTCGACACCGCCCGATGGGAGTCAGAACAGACCCGCGAAGATCAGGACAACGCCGCCCCGCGACCTCAGCCCGCCTCGCCCGAGCTTGGCGCGCCCGTCCGTCGCGATCCTCCGATGCACGCCGATCCCGAGTGATTCTGACCTTCTGACCAGGTGGCACGGGCCTCTCCGGCCTGTGGCCAGTCAAACCACCCGGATGCCCGCAGGCAGCACGCCTGTGCCGCCACGCCAAACAGATCTCAAGCCCCCCTCGCCCGCCGATCCAAAGACCCACGCATGGCCAAGAGCACCGACATCGCCCGTGGAGCCAAGCCCGCGCCGCCTCCGGCCAGGCCCGACCAGCCCACCCAGGCCGACTGGACCGCCATCGCACGCCAGTTCGCCGGCGAGTCCGACGCCGACGGCCGCTCCCTCGGGCTCGAGGTCAAGCCCGAACAGCTCAAGTCCTTCCCCGATCTCCCCGGCTCCGACGATGAACCCTGGGACGTCCTGCTCTCCATGCTCGCCATCGACGAGCACTCGGCTCTGGAGAAACTCTCGCGCCGCACGGGCCTCGCCCTCGACCCGGAACCCCGCTTCACCGAGTCCGCCGCTCGCTTCTATGAGCTCGTTCCACCGGCCATGGCCCGCGAACGCCTCGTCGCCGGCCTCGCCTCCGACGGCCACGTCATGACCTGCGCCACCGCGCAGCCCATGCAGCCCGCCGTCTTCAACATCCTTGAAGACAAGCTCGGCATGCCCGTCCGCCTCGTCCTCGCCCCGCGCGGCGCGGTCGTCAACCTCATCAACCGCGGCTACGAGCAGAAGCAGGACCTCGTCACCGAGATCGTCGAGGAAATGCCCCTCGACGCCGCCGCCATCGAGTCCGCCGCCGGAAGCATCCGCAACTCCACCGACCTCCTCCAGCTCGCCCGGCAAACGCCCGTCATCCGCCTGGTGAACATGATCCTGTTCGAGGCCCTCCGCCGACGCGCCTCGGACATCCACGTTCACCCCATGGAGAACAAGCTCGTCATCCGCCTCCGCATCGACGGCATGCTCGTCGACGCCTTCCAGCCCCCGCTCGCGCTCGCACCCGCGATCAGCTCGCGACTCAAGGTCATGACCGAGCTCGACATCGCCAACCGCCACGCCCCGCAGGACGGCCACACCACCGTCCGCATCGGCAACCGCAAGATCGACATCCGCCTCTCCGTCATCCCCACCGTCTTCGGCGAACGCGTCGTCCTCCGCCTCCTCGACCAGTCCCAGACGCGCCTCTCCCTCGACGAAGTCGGCATGACCAGGCCCATGCAGCAGGCCTTCGTCGACCTCGTCAGCAAAAACACCGGCATGATCCTCGTCACCGGGCCCACCGGCTCCGGCAAG
>DHLW01000040.1:693-4179 GCA_002405485.1 Phycisphaerales bacterium UBA4658 | reverse complement strand
TCGAGGACCCCGTCGAGTACCACCTCGAAGGCATCAGCCAGACCCAGGTCAATGTCAAACGCGGCGTCACCTTCGCCGCCGGTCTTCGCGCCCTGCTGCGTCAAGACCCCGACGTCATCCTCGTCGGCGAAATCCGCGACAAGGAAACCGCCCAGCTCGCCGTCCAGGCCTCCCTCACCGGCCACCTCGTCCTCGCCACCCTCCACACCAACGACGCTCCCACCGCCATCGCCCGACTCATCGACATCGGCATCGAGCCCTACCTCGTCACCTCCACCCTCCTGGCCGCCATGGCCCAGCGACTCCTCCGCAGAACCTGCCAGACCTGCAAGGGCTCCGGCAAGGGCTCCACCACCGGCATCTACGCCGGTCGATGCGAAAAGTGCCTCGGCACCGGGTACTACGGCCGAATCGCCGTCTACGAAATCATGACCATGAACGACGAGCTCCGCAAACGCACCGCCCAGAACGCCGACGCCGTCACCATCGCCGAAATCGCCCGCCGCCACGGCATGCGCACCATGATCGACGACGCTCGCGACAAGGTGGGCATGGGGTTGACGGATGAACGTGAGATCGCTCGCGTGCTGAGCTGATCGCTCCCGCAACCTGCACTCAGAGATCAATTACCGCGGAGTTTCCCTGGTGCCCAGCTCCTCCGCGGTTATGCTCCATGCATGCCAGCGCCCCACGCCGACGCCGAGAACAGGCCCACCCCTCCACCGCCCGGCGCCGGCGACGCCGAGACCCTGGCCTCCACCCCGGTCGCGCAGAACGCCGATGATGCCTCGCTCCTCATGCATGCCGCCGCCGCCGGCGACCGATCCGCTGCGGATCGCCTGCTCCCGCTCGTCTATGAGCAGTTGCGAAAGGTCGCACAACTGCACATGGCCTCCGAGCGTCCCGGCCAGACCCTGAGCGCCACGGCCCTCGTGCACGAGGCCTACCTCCGCCTCGCCGGGCCGCGCGAGGTGCCCTGGGCCGGGCGGGCCCACTTCTACGCCGCCGCCGCCGAGTCCATGCGACGAATCCTCATCGACCGGGCCCGCTCGCGCACCGCCCGCGATCGGACCCATCGGCGTTGGCACGATGCGCGTGATCTGGCCGATTTTGCGACCAGCGTCGATCCTGATCAGGTTCTGGCGTTCGATGACGCCCTCACACGCTTGGAGTCGGTCGACGCATCCTCGGCTCAGGTCGTTCGGCTGCGATTCTTCGCCGGCCTCTCGATCGATCAGACCGCCGCGGCACTGGGCCTGTCGCCCCGCACCGTCGACAGAGAGTGGGCCTTCGCCCGCGCCTGGCTGCACGACGCGCTCAGGGCGGCAAGCACCCGGCCCCAGGACCAATGACCGGAGCACGCGTCGATGACCACCGACCCTTCGCCTGACCAACCCGCCCCCAGCCACGATCACATCAAGACCGTCTTCTGCGCCGCCGTCGATCTCCCCCCAGCCCAACGCCGCGCGTTCGTTCTGGCCCGCGCACGCGGCGATGAGGCACTCGCTTCCCGCGTGCTCCAGCTCCTGGACGCCCTCGCCGAGCCCGTCGCGTTTCTTTCCGAGCCCACCGCGATCAACCACGTCGGCGGCGAGGCCGTCACCATCGCACAGCCATCTTCGCTCGGCCGCGAACCGCACACGACCCACATCGCCGAAGATGTCGGCTCCCAGATCGGCCACTACAAGCTCCTGCAACTCATCGGCGAAGGCGGCTTCGGACGCGTCTTCATGGCCGAGCAGGAGCAACCCGTCCGCCGCAAGGTTGCGTTCAAGGTCATCAAGCTCGGCATGGACACACGCCAGGTCGTCGCGCGCTTCGAGCAGGAGCGACAGGCCCTGGCCCTCATGGACCATCCCAACATCGCCAAGGTCCTCGACGCCGGCGCCACCCAGGCCGGACGCCCCTACTTCGTCATGGAACTCTGCACCGGCGAGCCGATCACCAGATACGCCGACGAGCACGAGCTCTCCATTCGCGCACGCCTCTCGCTGTTCGTGCAGGTCTGCAACGCCGTGCAGCACGCACACCAGAAGGGCGTCATCCACCGTGATATCAAGCCCAGCAACGTCCTGGTCTCAACCCAGGACGGGAGCCCCCACGCCAAGGTGATCGACTTCGGCATCGCCAAGGCGATCGATCGCAGCCTCACCGAGCGAACGCTCTTCACCGAGCACAAGCAACTCATCGGCACCCCAGAGTACATGAGCCCCGAACAGGCCGAGGGCTCGCTGGACATCGACACTCGCACCGATGTGTACTCGCTCGGCGTGCTGCTCTACGAGCTCCTGACCGGCACCACGCCGTTCGACTCCGCGACCCTGCGGTCCGCCGCGTTCGGCGAGATCCAACGCATCATCCGCGAGGTCGATCCCCCAAGCCCAAGCACACGCGTCGCACAGTCCACCCAGACCATCTCCAGCATCGCCGCGCTCAGACGATCCGATCCGCGCAAGCTCTCGGTCCTCATCCGCGGCGAGCTCGACTGGATCGTCATGCGCGCCCTGGACAAGGATCGCTCCCGCCGATACGACTCGCCCACCGCGCTCGCCCAGGATGTCGAGCGGCATCTCAGCGGATCGCCCATCGCCGCCGCCCCGCCCAGCGCCGCCTACCGCCTGCGCAAGTTCGTCAGACGCCATCGCGCCCCGGTGATCGCCGGATCGCTCATCGCCGCCGCCCTCGTCGCCGGAGCCCTGGGCACCTCCCTCGGCTTCCTCCGGGCCTCACGCGAACGCGACGAGGCCAAGATCGCACGCGACGACGCCGAGACCGTCACCGCCTTCCTCGGAAAAGTGCTCTCCTCAGCCAACCCCATGGAGCTGGGCAAGGACGTCACCGTTCGGCAGATCATCGATCAGGCCTCCAGCACGATCGATCCCTCCATCCAGGCCCGACCCGTCGTCGAATCCCGCGTCCGCGCCGCCATCGGCGAGACCTATCTCTCCCTCGGCCAGTACCAGGAGGCCCAGGCGAACATCTCCCGCGCCCTCGCGCTGAGCGCCGCCGCCCTCGGCCCAACCCACCCAAGCACCCTGCGCATCGACGAACTCGTGGGCCGAATGCTGTTCCTCACCGGCAAGTACGACCAGGCCGAGCAGCACGTCAATCGCGTGATCGCCGAGGTCGACACTCGCCTCGGTGCGAGCTCCGAGGTCGCGCTCTCGGCTCGCAACACGATGGCCCAGATCTACATCCAGACCAACCGGGCCGCTCTCGCGGAGCCGCTCCTCCGACAAGTCGTCGACGGATTCACCGCGCTCAGCGGTCCCGATGACCGCAACACGCTCTCGGCTCGGGCCGTGCTCGCCCTCATCCTCGCCGACCTCAACCGACTCGACGAGGCCATCCCCATGTTCGTCCAGAACGACGCCGATCTGACCCGCGTTCTGGGAGAGGACAATCCCGGCACGCTCTCCAACAAGAATAACTACGGCTGGGCTCTGCAGCAGCAGAACCGCCACGAGGAAGCGGTCCGAGTTCTCG
>DHLW01000040.1:0-472 GCA_002405485.1 Phycisphaerales bacterium UBA4658 | reverse complement strand
GAATCCTCGGACGTAACGACGAGGCCGCCGCCGCCTACCAGCGCAGCTTCGACATCAGCAGACGCATCCAGGGCCCAGAGCATCCGGAAACGCTCACCTCCATGGCCAACCTCGCTCGCTTCCTCATGGAGACCGGCAACGCCCACAAAGCCCTGCCGATGTTCCAAGAGTGCGAAGCCCTCTACCGAAAGGTCCTCGGTCCACACCACCCGTACTCCGCCATGACGACCCTCGGGCACGGCATCTGTCTGAGCAAGCTCGAACGCTTCGACGATGCGATCGCCAAACTCGCCGACGCCTACCTCCTGCTCTCCAAAATGGGCCCGCCCCTGCAAAGCGCCACGCGACGAGCCGCTCAAGAACTCGCCATCGCCTTCGACAAACTCGGCAAGCCCGATGACGCGGCGACCTGGCGCCAGACGGCGGACCTGCTCAAGCCCCCCTCACCCTGACCGAGAGGGAGGAGGGGGGG
>DHLW01000124.1 GCA_002405485.1 Phycisphaerales bacterium UBA4658 | reverse complement strand
CACCAAATCTCCAATCAAAATCCAGACAAGTCGCTGCCCAAAGCCCACAATCGGCTGATCCGAACGTTCTTCATCCGCCGTAATCGTCTCGGCCGCCCCCCTCCCCTCCCTCTCCGCCGCCACTCCCTCCCCACCACCGGTGTGTTCCAAAGGTGCGGCAGAGCTCATTCACCAAGGAACCTGCGCGTTGGTACGAGCCCTCAATCGGTGATCGGAATCATTTCGATCACTTGCACCATGCCCTGCGGGCCCGATCCGCCTTGACCACGAGCCAAGGTCCGATCGCTGCTGGTCCCCGAAGTGGGCGGGCTCAGCAGCACAAACCTCGGCACGCGTTGGACGGGGCCGGCTTGGGCGTTGGAGTGTTCCCGACCTTGGCGGGGAACGGCGAGCACGCCTGCGAGGCGGGGTATTGCTGCTCCGGAGACGACCTTGACCTCAGGTCCCCATCCCAAACGGTCGTTCCTGGGCTGGTACACGAGTTCCTTCGCCGCCCCGAGGATCAGACCGCCAAGTTCCAGCGGGGCTCTGCTCGAGGAACCGCTCACCCACCATGGGACTGCTCCCGCGGTGCCGGGCGCCAGGGGATCGACGCGTCCGGAACGACCGTCGATCCAGATCATCCCGCCGGTGCGGATGTCGGTGATTGCCAGTCCGCGAGCGAGATCGTCGTCAACGCGGAAGTCGCCGGGAAGGGACCACGGGGACTGGCCGGCGGCGACGGCCTGGTACGCCGCGGCGATCGTGGGTTCGACGCCCAGTTCGACGCGGGACTCGACCACAAGTTCGGTGCCGATTCCGGGCTGGGGCAGGCGAACGCACAGGAGCGTGAGCGGGCCAAACCCGGGAATCTGGCCGGTGGCGGCGGAGAAGACAAAGACGCGGGAGCGATCGGCGGAGAAGGTCGGAAAGCAGAGGGTTTCATTGGCCCCGGGCCGCAGGACCGACTCGTTGGCGGCGCTCAGCGCCTCCGGCCGAACGACGAGTTCAAAGCCCGCCGAGGGGCCCTGATCGAGCGTTCGGCGGGAGTAGGCGAGTTCGCCGCCGGGCCCGAAGGAGGCGTGTGCGTTGAGCGTTCCGGGGTCGTTTGCGAGCCAGGAGATCTGGCCGCTGGACCAATCGACGAGCCCGATGGCGCGTGCGCCGGTGTCATCGGGGCGTTCGACGAGCACGCCGCGAACGTCAGCGGAACGTCCGAGCAGGAGACCTCGAGGGAGCGTGCCGGACCAGGGGAGTGGGGACAGGCCGCCGGGCGGTTCGCCGGGAGCGCGGGGCGTGGGGGTTGAATCCGGGGCCTGGAGTCGTGCGGCGAGCACCTGGAGGCGTGCGGGCACGCCGGTGCCCTGGCCGGTGGAACGGGGCTGGGCGAGCAGAACGTCCCACGGTGGGAGCGCCCCGGACTGAGCCGCAATGAATCGACCATCGGGCGAGACGACCGGAAGGGTCATTCCGTCAAAGGGCACGGCCCCGAGCGGGCGCACGCTCACACGGACGCGGGAGTCGGTGGAACCGCGGGCGTCGGTTGGCGGGCGAGCGACGGCGGGGGTGGCGGCGGGATCGGCATAGGTCAGGCCGGTGCGGGGGCGCTCGTTGACCGGGACGCACGCGGGCAGGCCGCCGAGGAGACCGCCCGCAAGCGTGATCGGGACGAAAGCGAAGGGCAGGGCTCGGGAGTGATCGCCGCGCATGGGTGAGGGGCCAGGGAGCGGTGTCGCTGACCGTTGAGAGCGTACCCGAGGGCGGAGACCCGCGCGCGGAGATCGTGCGTTTACGGCGCGTCCATGCGTTCAGGGGTCGGGGGCGGGGCGTCGGAGGCGGATTGCGGCTTGGCGTCCTTGGACTTGCGGTCGCCGTCGCGCTGCTCGATGCCGCTCAGACGCTCGCGGAGGGCCTGGAGACTGTCGCGATCTCGCGAGGTAACGCTGGTGGAATCGAGATCGGTTCCGACGACGACGGGGGTGATGAAGGCGATGAGTTCGGTCTTGCGCTGTGTGCGTTCGGTGGAGGTGAAGAGCTCGCCGATGAGCGGGATATCGCCCAGGCCCGGCACCTTGCGCTTCACATCGGAGTCCTCGGAGCGGAGGATGCCGCTGACGACGACGGTCTGTCCGTCCTTGACGATGAGGTGGGTGGTGGTTTCGCGGCGATCGACGATGAATCCGCCGAAGAGCGTCTGATTGGGCTGAACGCTGGAGAGTTCGAGGTTGATGCGCAGGTCGACGTCGCGGTTGATGGTGATGCGTGGGCGGACGCGGAGGGCGATGCCGACGGCGCGATAGTCGAAGCTCTGGACGACGTTGCCCTGCTGGTTGGTCTGGCTGTCGGTGATGAAGGGGATGTCCTGGCCGGAGAAGAACTCGGCCTCCTGGTTGTCGCTGGTGAAGATGCGCGGCTCGGAGAGGATGTTCACCGCGGTCTTCTCGCTCAGGGCCTGGAGCAGCGCGTTGATGTTCACGCCGAGGTTCAGGACGCTGGTATCGAAGAGGTTGTCGATGAGGTTGTTCTTGGTGCCGGTGATGGTCCCTCCGGCCTGAGTGCCCGCGGTGCTTGGGCCGAAACTGATCGCGTTGTCCTGGTTGGTCGGGGTGATGGCGGAGTTGGACCAGCGGAGTCCGAGGGCGGTGGCGTCCTCGGCGTTGATCTCGGCGATGACGGCGCTGAGCAGGACCTGACGGCCGGGGTTGTCGAGCTGGCGGATGACTTCGATGAGCGAGGACTGGTACTCCGGCGGGGAGAGGACCATGAGCGAGTTCTGCCGCCAGACGGGGACGATGCGGATCTTGCTGACGAGGTTGCTGGTGCCGGCGGTGGTGGTGGGCGGCTGGGAGCGCTGCCACCAGAAGGTGATGGTGCCGGGGGCCGCGCCCTGCTGATTCTGCTGCTGGGCCTGCTGGGTGTTCTGCTGCTGGGTGGCGAAGGGGGACGCGCTGGCGGTGCCCTCGCTGAGCCCGCTCTCGGCGCGGGTGATCTGGGCCAGCGTGCCGTCGCGGCTGAGCAGAGCGTTGAGCTGCTCGGCGAGCTCCTCGGCCTGGGCGTGCTTGAGCTCGATGATCTGCGGAAGCCCGGCGGTCTGGGGCTGATCGAGCTTGGCGATGATGTCGTCCATCGCCGCGATGTTCTCGGGGCTCTTGGAGATCACGAGCAGGCGACCGGCCTCGGGGACGGCCTCGAAGGTGAACTGCCCGTAGAGGCGGTTGGCCCCGGCGGTCTGGGCCTGCTGGCCCTGCTGACCCTGCTGCTGACCGGCGGACCGCTGCCCGGTGTTGCCAAACAGCGTGGTGAGCGTGTCGCGAATCTTGACGGGGTCGGTGTTCTTGAGGTCGTAGACCTTGGGAACGACGGTCTCCTTGGGGAGGGGACGATCCCAGATGTCGCCGATCTGCCGTCGAATCTCGTCCAGGACGGGCTTCTCGGCGAGCACGGTGACGGAGTTCTGCGAGACGTTGGCGGTGACGCGGAGGTTTGCGGAGGTCTGGACATCGGTGCGGGCGCGGCCGGATCCCTGGTTGGGCTGCTGGTTGCCGCCACCGCCGCCACCGCCCCCGCCGCGCTGGAAGAACTGCTGCAAGGGGTTCTGTCCGCCGCCCTGGCGCGCGCCGGCCTGAGTCTGGGAGTACAGGTCCTTGATGTTGGTGGCGATGCTCTCTGCGTCGGCGTATCGGAGGAGGAAGGTCTCGGTGGAGAGCGACGCGCTGGCGGGCTGATCGAGGGACGTGATGAGCCGCTCCATGCGCTGCAGGAGCCCGATGTTGCCCATGATCACGAGCTGGTTGCTCTCGGGGTCGACGCTCATCTTGGCATAGGTGGGAAGCGAGCCCTTGAAGATCTCGAAGAGGTTGGCCGCCGACGCCGAGCGGAGCGCAAAGACCTTCTCGACGATCGATCCGAGATCGGTGCGCTGCAGCGTGGACTCGTTCGGGCCGAGCACGGGGACATCCTGGCGGTCGATCTCGGTGAGCGAGCGGATGATCACGAGCTCGGGAGTCTCGACGACGGCGACGTTGTTCTGCTGCAGCGCGAAGATGACCAGATCCAGAGCCCGGGACCGCGGAATCGGCTGATCGTTCAGAATGGTGATCCGAACGTTCAGCACGTCGGGCTGAGGGAGCACCACCTTGCCGGTGGCTTCCATGATGAACGGGACGACCTGCTCGACGGTGGCGCCCTTGAACGCCAGCACCGTCGGCTCGTCGGGCTGCACACGACGCCCGAGGGCGTCGGTGAGCGCGGCCTTGGCCGGGACCTCGGGATCCTCGTCCTCGCCCGCGACCGGCGGCGCCTCGTCGACGGCGTCGGGTTCGCCCGCGGGCTCAGCGGGCGGTTCTCCGGCCGGCTGCGTGGACCGCGCATAGGCCAGCAGCAACGCGATGAGCTCCGGCACGTCTTCGCTCTGCAGACGCGCCGCCGCCGGGGCCGCGGCGAGCCCGAGGGCCGCGCCCGCCACGCAGAGCAGACGCGGGACGCGGATGAACGAACCAAGACGCGGATTCAAGGGCGTGTGCATGTGCGAGGCGTCCATTCCTTCGTTCGGCTTTGGGCGGGATTCACTTGGATTCGGGCGCGGGTTCGGGCGGAGGCGGCGACGAGGGTTCCTGGGCCGGCTGTGCCGGCTCCGATGGCGCGGGGGAAGGGGGCGGCGCGGAGGCTGGTGCAGACGACGGTGCTGTCGCCGGGGGCGTCGGCGAGTCTGATCGCGGCGGCTGGCTCGCGGTTGCCTCGGATGTCCCGGCGGATCCGGGACCGGGCGTGATGGGGTTCACGACCGCGGGAGCCGATGGCCGGGGCGCTGACGGCCGGTCGGTCGGCGCGGTGGATCGCGAAGGGGCGGTCCTGGGGGTGGGATCGCCGCCGATCGTGCGCGGGGACGACGTCTTCGCGGTTTCTCGCAGGGCTGTGAAGTCGGTGCGTTTGAAGAGTTCAACGTCGAACTCCGCGCCTTCCCAGAGCACGCGCACCGACCATGGGGGGTCGGCCTTGACCAGCGCGAGGGTGCGGGACTCGGGCTGGCTGGGGGAGAGCTTCTGCCCGTCGCTGAAGTACGCCGTGTTGTTCACATATGCGTAGAGCGAAGGGCCGCCGTAGACCGTCGGCTTGGGGCCGGAGTCCTCGACGATCTCGGGCGGGTCCGGCAGAAAGAAGAGCGATCGACCGTCGATCTGTGCCACGTGGCGGCTGGTCGCGTCTGCAAAGGAGCGCACGGCCTTGTCCGCGTCTCGGCGAGAGATGGTCTCCGCCGGGCCCGCGCCGGCCATGCGCCAGACCGGGAGCAGGTGATAGACGCAGAGCCCGCCGGCGGCCACGACCGCGAGGATGACGCCGGCGCCCAGCGGGGAGATGTCCTTGAGCACGCGCGAGCGACGGTTCACAGCCCACCTCCGGCGGTGCCGAGGAGCCAGGCCTCGGGCATGAGCGTGGCCCGGACGAGGCGATCGCTCTCACCCGGCCGTCCCGAGGTGACCTTGTCGATGCGGACTTTACCGACGCCGGCGACTTCGGGAGCGCGTTCGAGATCGCTGAGCACGGTGATGACGGTCTCTGGATCGGCCTCGAAGGTGACGGTGAGGATGAGTCGATCGACCTCACCCACGCCCAGGGCGCGGACGCTGTCGCCGGTGAGGCGGACCTTGCTCTCCTCGATGCGCGAGTCGGCCACGCCGTGGGATTGCAGGATCCCGTCGACGAGCCGGTAGAAGGTCTCCGGCGCCAGGGGTTTTTCGCCGGGGAATCGCGGGCGACCGAAGACTCCCTGCGAGGCGTGGATCACGGCGCCGTCACCGGAATCGACCGCCGAGAGCTCGCGTTCGCGTCGGAGCGCGGTCTCGAGGGCGTCGGCCCGGGAGGAGAGTCGGTCGCCGAACACGAGCACGAAACGATCGATCACCAGCCACGTGGCGGCGAACGCGCCGGCGAAGGCCAGCCACTTGGCGGCCCTTGGAAGCGTGTTCCAGCGATCCTTGAGCGTGCTCACTGGCCACCCCCGCCGCCGGCCTGGTTGAACTGCTGCATGCGGGCCCTGGCCTTCTCATACTCTGAGGTCAGGCGCTTGCGGGTTTCTTCGTCGATGCCGGGCTGAGTGGCGGCCTTGCGTCGGGCCCCCCACTCCCTCATGGCTTCCAGCCGATCGAGCTTGGCGATGGCCGCGTCGGAGAGCGGCGGAGGAATGACCACGGGCTCCCGACTCGGAGTCGTGGAGACGACGGGCGCGCGCGCAGAGGACGGGCTGGTTGTTGATCGCGATGTGACCGGAGTCGCAGAGGGGCGATCTCGACGCGAGCCGGCGTTGGCGTTTCGGCGGGTCGAAGCGCGCGGTCCGTCGCCGTGCAGACGATCGACGAGCGGCCTGGCGGCGAAGTCGTCGATGGGCGGGGCGACGAAGCGGGCGGCGCCGGGGGCGACTCTGGCGTTGAGGGTGAAGCTGACGCCGTCGGGTCCGGGGGTGGTCGAGGGCGTGGCGACCTCGCCGAAGATCCGCGTTTTGCCGAGGTTCTCGCGGAAGGTGGTGATCTGTCCGCTGTTTTCGGCGATGCCGCGGAGCACGACCTGTTCGCCCACGCCGAGTTCGACGGCGTCGAGCGTCACCCCGACGGGACTGGCTCCGGCGATGTCCGCCAGCAGCTTGGTCATGGGCCAGCGCTTCTCGCCAAGCAGGCGATAGAAGGCCAGATCGCGTTCGTCGGCGGTGTTGCGTTCGATGAGCGATCGCTCGTCGGCGATCTGCTTCTCCAGGATGCGCACGCGGGCGTAGGACGCGGCGATGGGGACGCCGACGGCCAGCAGAACGGCGAGGATCAGCAGCGAAGCCGCAACCGCCGGGCGTGCGAAGAACCGGGTGATGCGGACGAGCACGGGGGGCTTGAGCTGCGGCTCGATTTCGTGCAGACTCACGAGTCCGTGCACCGCCGGACTCGGGTCGGCGTAGAGCGCGATCGCGCCCGCGGCGATCCCGAAGCTCCGCACCCACCGCTCGTCGCGGGACTGCCCGCCGATGCGGGGCGTGCCGGGCGAGGGCCGCAGCACGAGCGGCTGGAACGCACGATCGGACGCGGCATCGGAAAGACCCGCTGCCTTGGCGGACTCGCCGATGACACGGCGGATGCCGGCCTGGGCATCGCTCCCGGAGATGCGGGCCGCGCGGATGACCGTCTTTTCGGCTCCGGCGCACACCAGGTTCACGCTGGAACCCTCGATTGACCAGGCACACTCCACCCCGCCGACCGTCTGAGCGAGCCCTGCGAGAGCGGCGGGCTCGGCCACGAAGACCTCCGGCAGGCCGCCGCCGATGGATGGACCTGCGGCTGCTGAGCCGGGCCACCCCGTCAGGAGCCCGACAGGCCGCCGACCGGTCGATCGACCCGGAAGCACCAGCCCTGCTGCCCGTCGGTAGGGTGGAAGGGCGGAGGGGAGTTCGGTCTCGGCGATGAGCGAGAGAGCATCGGCGATCTGCGATGCGCCGGTCTCGGTCCCGCCTTCGTGCGCATCGGGAAGCCCGACGACACGCGTCAACGCACTGGAACCGGGCAGGACACGCACGATCAGATCAACGGCATGGGCGTTCAGAATCGCGGCAAGCTGGGTCTCGGCCTGCGCGGTCGCCGGGATGGTCTGGGCTTCGCGGATCTCGAACGTGGGCGCGATCGCGCCACCGGCACCACCAGGACCGGGGGGGAGAGACTCCGAACTGCCATGAATGATGGATGCGATCAGAACCTGCCAGACGTCAGCACCAGCATCGCCATCGGCCGATGGCGTGCCGATCGCCGGGGCGTGCTGGCGATGCAGGGCACAAACGGTTCGGACGTGGTCTCGTGAGGGGATCATCCGGAGGGTGCAGGGACTCAGAGGGGCGTGCGAGCGCCCGGGGACTAACGCACGATCAGGTCGCGTATGACAACTGGTAACACAGATCGGTCCAATGTCGCGATCATCTCCACCTCCAGCCCGGTGGCCTTGTCACGGCCCCTGCTGGTGACGACGTACACGTTGGATCGGACGTCGACATGGGCCATGAGGTCGGCGAGCTGGATGTTTGTGAATCCGGGAATCTGCAGCATATCGGTGAGGGAGACGTACCCGCCGGATCGCCCGTCCCGGTCGGTGATGATGGTGTCGGCCACAGTCGGATCGATCTTGGCGAAGCGTTCGAGGGTTTCACGGGAGACGGTGTTGATGTTGACGCGGCCGGTGCGGAGCCATTCGCCCCGGAGCTCGGAAGCGATGTAGGTTTCGTCGAGAAGGGTCTTCAGTTGATCCTCGCTCAGGTTGCGGACATTCGCCTGTTGACCGGTGAGCAGGGTGGTTTGCTGGTTGGAGGCGGCCAGATCCGCGAGGTTGCTCCGGACGAAGTCGGCGAGGGTTGAACCGTCGGCGGAGGCATAGGCCCGGATCGCCTCGGCCTGGGTCGCATCGACGCTCAGCCGAGCGGCGATGTCGCTGGCCGTGGCGACGGAGAGATCCAGCCGTCGGGACCCGGAGAGCCCGTACCCGCCCGAAAGGCCGAGTTCGCTCACGGCGGTCAGGAACCGGGACCAGCCGGGGTCGAGCTGACCGTCGGCGTTGTCGGCTGGAGGCGAAGCGTCGGCGTCGTCCTCGGCGGGATCGAGGAGCCCGTTGCCGTTGGCGTCCTCGCCGAAGAGCAGGCGCGGGTCCACGCCCTGGACGAGCGAGAGCTCCTTGAGCGAGCGGACGGGGGCTTCCCTGGGCTCATAGGGGTACCTGAGCCCCGTGTAGACCCCGACGTCGGCGCCGAGGCCACCGGCGGAGGACGAGCCGCGAATCCAGTTCTCGATCGACTGGGCGGTGGCCTCATCCATGGAATCCAGGAGCATGAGATCTTCGACGTCGAGCCGGTTGACGTTCAGGCGGCTGTGAGCGTCGAGCGGCCCGTCGACCTGCTTGCCGTTGTCGACGTGCCGGACGACGAAGGTCGAGCCCGGCAGATCGCCGCGGGAAGCGGCGGCGAGATCGGCGGTGATGCTCAGGGCCGAGGTCTGGTCGGGGGTGATGGTGTTGAACGTGAGCCGGGCGATCTGGGTTTCGACGCCGGCGCGTGCGGCCCAATGGGCACGAACACGTGCGAGGGCCTCGCGCCCGTCAGCGGCCTGGCGGAACGCCGAGGACTGCAAGGCCGTCAGGATCAGGGCCATGAGCGCCACCGCCCAGAGGACGAGCACGGTGGCAAAGGCGTGGCGACGGCGGAGGCGCATCATCGGGCGCCCCCTGTGGTTGAGCCGCCCGTGGTCGAGCCGCCTGTGGCCGGGGATGCGGGTGCGGGCGGCTCGGTGGCGGTCTGCGGGTCTTCGACTTCGCTGGGAAGCGGGACGCGGTCCAGCGCGATGGTTCGCCGAGCGGTGGCGGTCTGCACGCCGGAGTCGTCGGTCGCGGAAACGACGATCCGCAGTGCGTGCGGCAATCCGGACGAGTCGGAGTCCCAGTCATCCAGCCAGCTCGTGCCATCGGAGGTGGCCTGGATGGTGAGAGAGCGCAGGCCATCGACGAGAGCAACGGCGACGCCACCGGCGTCGGCGAAGTCATCGACCACTGGATCGACGCGGCGCCAGAGGGTGAGCCGCTCGCCCGAATCGCCCCGGGCCCGCGGGGATGGGTCGGGCTCCAGGCGATACTGCACCTCGCACTCGTCACCCTCGGGCTGGCCGGACGCGGGGCGGACGGGCGTGTTCAGTCGGGAGAACAGGAGCACCCCGTCGCGTCCGAGGCCGGGACGACCGGAGCGGGTGATGAGCACCCGGCATTCGAGCAGGTCCGCGCTGCGGAGCGCGCCGCGGGCATCGGCGGCGATGAGCTCGGCGGCGGCCTCTGCGCGGGCGGCGGCCTCGGCGCGGGCCTGGGATCGATCGCGGGCTCGCATCGTCTGGGCCACGCTCACATAGATCGCCGCGGAGATGATCGCCACCAGAATCGTCGCGATGAGCACTTCCACGAGCGTGAAGCCGCGCACGCGGCCGAGGACGGCCTTCGCGCGGGATCGATGAGCATGGAAGAGCACGTCGGACATGTCGTGTGAGTCACTCCTCGGTTCGGCTGACACCCTGGACCGGCACGCGATCCGGGTCGGGGTCGGCGTCGCCGACGCTGGTGCGGGGGGCGATGCGCGTCTCGACGCTGATGGATCGCGACTGGGCCGCCGGGCCCCACGAGATCGTGCAGACGACGGTGTAGGGCTCGCCCACGGATGAGCCGCCGGTGAACGTCAGCGCGAAGGCGTAGTCGGCAAAGGGCGCCTCGCATGCGCCGGAGAGGGGGAACCGACGCTGATAGTCGTCGGGC
This sequence comes from Phycisphaerales bacterium UBA4658, assembly GCA_002405485.1. GTDB lineage: Bacteria > Planctomycetota > Phycisphaerae > Phycisphaerales > UBA1924 > UBA4658. Next base: position 9,903 of record DHLW01000124.1, on the reverse strand, counting down.
CCGCGGGCCAGCACGAGTTGCAACTGCTCGTCGGCAAGAGCGGCGGCGGTGGTCAGACGCTCGCCGATGGATTGGCTGGCCAGAGCCCTCCCGACCAATCCCATCACCACCGCGACGCTCACGCCCAGGAGAATGGTGGCAACCACGATGTCGATGAGCGCAAAGCACCGCCGAGTGATCCGCGTGAAGCCGTTCGGCGGATCGGCCCGAGGGCCTTGGCGTGGACCGAAGGTCACCATGGGGACTGCCCCTTTCCGGCGTCATCGAGGTCGATGGAACGCGGGCCGACACCCAGGGGCGAGGAGGCCGCGCCGGGGGTTTCGTCGATACGCATCGCCCCCGGTGCATCTGGCTCAACGCGAATGCTGAATCGGGATCCGCCGTCGCCTTCGAGCGAGAGGACGAGCGTGGGCCTGGGCTGACCCGGGGTGAGCGTGACGCGCCAGGCGGCCGGGGGGAGGGCCTGGCCGTTGAGCGAGGCAAGGGCGAGGTTCGCGCGAGAGAGCAGCACGGGCTCGACGAGCGGATCGGGGGCCCAGCGGACACCGGCCGCGCCCACACCGCCGGCATCGGCGGCCGCGGCGTCGGCCCGCATGGACCAGACCGAGAGCCGCCCAACGGAGCGTCCCGGGCGGGAGGAGCGTGCGGCATCGGCATCCTGCCGGTAGTCAATGGCGACGGTCTGGTTCCAGAGTCGGGCCTTGTCGAGGGCGACCGAGACCAGTCGCTGCACCTGCCGGGATTCCAGCTCGCTCTGCCGACGGCCGACGTTCAGGGCTCGTGGCACGAAGACCGCGGCGAGGACGCCGAGGATGAGGATGACGACGATGATCTCCAGCAGCGTGAAGGCCCGGATGCGTGCGCTGGGGCGAGCGAGCGCTCGCGCCCGATCGCCGGGCGGGGCGTGGAGGAGGGTGCGAGCTGGAAGTGGCGTGGTCACGGCTTGATCACGTCGGCGTCCTCGCCCTCGCCGCCGGGCTTGCCGTCGGCGCCATAGGAGATGACGTCGAAGTCCACGTTCTTCTGGCCCGGCACCTTGAGCACATAGAGTCGGCCCCACGGGTCCTTGAGCTGGTCTGCGTTCTCGACATAGGGGCTGCCGACGAGGGAGCTCTTTTGCGCGAGCGAGCCGATGGCATCCGGGAAAGCGCCGGCGTCGGTGTGGTAGAGCCGGATAGCGCTGGCGATGGCGGCGGCGTTGCTTGAGGCCGTGGCCTGCTTGCTCTGCCCGACGCGCCCGATGAGCCGGGGCCCGATGAGGGCGGCGAGCACGCCGATGATGACGATGACGACGATGACCTCGATGAGCGTGAAGCCGCGCTGGCCGCGACGGGCGTCGCGCGTGGGCGGTGAGGTGCGACGTGGAGAGCGGGCGGTGTTCGATCGCGTGTGCATGGGTTCGTCCAAGGGTGTGCGTGCTTAGGTTCCAACCAGATCCTGAAGCTGCATGATCGGGAGCAGCACCGCCGTCATGACAAAGGCCACGACCACCGCCGCGATGAGCACCATGACGATGGGAAAGAGGGAGGTGAGGAGCTTCATGGAGTTTTCGGTGCGATCCTCGAAGACGCCGGCGGCCTGCTGGAGCATCTGCGGGAGGCGTCCGGATTTTTCGCCCAGTCCGATGATCTGGGTGAGCAGGGAGGGGAAGTAGCCGGAGCGTTCCATCGGGTCGGCGATGGTCTTGCCGCTGGCGACCTGCTCGCAGACCTCTTCGACGACGCCCTCCATGGCCTTGTTCACGAGCGTGCTCTTGGTGATCCGGAGAGCGGTGAGCGCGGGCAGGCCGGCGTTCACGAGCGTGCCGAGCGTGCGCGTGAAGCGTGCCACGGCGATATCGCGGAGCACGAGCCCGAGCACGGGGACCTTCAGCAGGCCGCGATCGATGGACAATCGCGACGCGGGCGAGCGATAGGCCTGCTGGATCGCCAGCACGAAGAGCGCGATGCCCAGCCCGATGGCCCACCAGTATCCGGTGACGACATCGCCGACCAGGAGCACGGCGCGCGTGGGCATGGGCAACTGCGCCTCGCTGAGCTTGCCCTGCATGCCCCGGATGATCCTGGGGACGATGTACCCGGCGATGACGCCGATCGCGCTTGCGATGAGCAGGAACAGAATGAGCGGGTAGATCGAGCCGTTGATGAGGGTCCGTCGGAGCTTGAGCTCGCGGTCGAGGAGGTTGGCGGTCTGTTCGAGGATCTCACCGAGTCGGCCCGAGGCCTCGCCGGCGCGGATGAGACTGACGGTGAGCTCCCCGAAGGGCTTGCCGACCTTGGCGCAGGCGTCGCCGAGACTCTTCCCGTGCTCGACCTCGTGCACGATCGCGCCCACGACGGCCTTCTGCCCGGGGGCCTTGATCTGGCGCTGGATGGTCTTGAGGGCCTGCACGAGGGGGAGCCCGGCCTGCACGGCGGTGGAGAGCTCGCGGACGAACGTGGAGAGCTCGGTCTTGCTCATGCGTCCACGGACGCGCTGGGCGGGCTCGCCGGCCTTGGCGGGCGTCTCAAAGACGGCTCGCGAGGACTCCTGGGCCTGGGCCTTTCTGGCCTCGCGCGAGCTGATGGCCTCGACCTTGATCGGGGTGATGCCCCGGGTGCGAAGCAGCCGAACCGCGCTGGCCCGATCCGGGGCCTCGATCACGGCGGAGGCGTTCGTGCCGTTTCCATCGGCGAGATGTTCGTATCGGAACGCGGGCATGGATCAGCCCCCGCTCTTTGCGCTCGAGGGGGTGAGCCCCTCGGTGTCCTGCGTGGCTCGGAGCACCTCGTCGACGGTGGTCTGTCCCTGGGCGGCCTTGATCAGCCCGTCGTGGCGCATGGTGACGTGGGCCGGGTCGGCGGTGGCGAGGATCTCGTACGCAGCGGTGCGGCGCTCGGTGATGGCCTGGCGCATCGCGGCGGTGGTGAGCAGCACCTCGAAGAACCCGAGCCGGGACTTGAACCCGGACTTGTCGCACTTGTCGCACCCGCCCGGCTCGAACCCGTTGCCGCCGGGGAAGAGCGCCTGCTCCCGGGCCGTGAGGCGGTGGCGGACGGTCTCGCCAAGCGGCGCGGACTTCTTGCAGTTCTGGCAGAGCTTGCGCCCGAGGCGCTGAGCGAGGATGCCCTCCAGAACGCTGGCCACCAGGAACGGCTCGACATCCATGTCCAACAGTCGCCCGATGGCGCTGGCGGCGTCGTTGGTGTGCAGCGTTGAAAAGATCAGGTGCCCGGTGAGGGCGGCGCGGACGGAGATGTCCGCGGTCTCGTTGTCGCGGATCTCGCCGACCATGACCACGTCGGGGTCCTGACGCAGGATCGACCGCAGACCGCTGGCGAAGGTGAGTCCGCGTTCGGGGTTGACGGGAATCTGGTTCACGCCGGAGAGCTCGTACTCGACCGGGTCCTCGATGGTGATGATCTTGAGAGAGGGGTCGTAGAGCTTGGTGAGGGCGGCGTAGAGGGTGGTGGTCTTGCCGCTGCCGGTGGGTCCGGTGACCAGCACCATGCCGTGGGGCAGGTCGATGAGCCGCTGGATGTTCACCTGATCCTGCTGGCGGAAACCCAGGGCCACAAGGTCGAGCTTGATGGCCTCCTTGTCCAAGAGTCGCATGACCACGCTCTCGCCGTAGATCGTGGGCACGGTCGAGACGCGGATGTCGACCTTGCGTCCCTCGAACCGGAGGGTGATGTGCCCGTCCTGCGGGACGTAGCGCTCGGCGATGTTCATGCCGGCCATGATCTTGATTCGGCTGGTGATCGCCGGCTGCAGGGCCTTCGGGGGCGAGTTCTTCTGGCGGAGCAGGCCGTCGACCCGGTACTTCACGCTCAGGGCCTTCTCGAACGGTTCGACGTGGATGTCGCTGGCCCGCTCCTTGATGGCTTCGAGGATGATCAGGTTGACAAGATTGATGAGCGTGGGCTGTTCGGCCATGCGCTGGACGTCGTCGGCGTCCACGGCCTGCAGGTTGTTGATCAGGTCGTCCTCGTCGGGCGCGCCCCCGCCCAGACGCTGGGCCATCTGTGCTGCCGTGGCTCCGTACGCCGTGCGCAGGAGCGAGTCGTAGAGATCCTGCCCGACGCCGCGGCGTTCCACGACTCGGCCGCTGACGCCCGAGAGTTCGTCGGCGGCGGCAAAGTCTGTCGGGTCGTGCATCGCGACCAGAAGCACGTCGTTGCCCTCGAAGGCGTAGGGGACGGCGCGCAGACGCACGGCGTCATCGGCGCTGATGAGCTCCGCCGAGGCGGGGTCCACCTTGGGCAACTCGGTGAGGACCGGAAAACCATGATCGACGTGGGGCGCCGGGGTGGCGGCGGGCAGCTTCGCCGAGCCGTTCTGCGCGGGTGTCGGGATCGCCGCTTCGCTGGGTGAGACCGTCGTCAAGCCCGAACACTCCTCCGTGAGTCCGTCCCCACCGCACACTCCCGACGCACGCGTCGCACCGTGAAGGCCGCTGCTCGAAGCAGATGGCCTTATCGGCGGCCGCCGCCAAAGCCCTGAAATGCCGACTCGCGCCGGGGGAGCCGGTCGATCTGGTCCTCGTTGAGCAGGGCCTTGAGCTTCTCCAGCGTGTCGGTGTCGAGCTTTCGACGATTTCGCCTGGTCTCTGCGAGTTCGGACTTGTCCCCGTCGTCGTCGCCCCCGCCTCGGGCCATGCGCATCCAGCCCTGCATCATGTCGTCCCCGCCGCCGTCTTTCTCGGCCTCGGCGGTGAGCCGTGCCCAGCGATCGTTCAGCGGCTGGGCCTCGCGCTCGTAGCGGGTGAGCATGTCGGCGATCTGCTGCTTGGTCTCGCTGGAGAGGTCATTGAACTCGGCGGCGGCCTTGAGGCAGCGCACGGCGTGGGACTCGCGGAAGATGTTGGGGAACTTCTCGCTCCGCACACGCTCGCCGAAGCGGGCGCGTTGATCTTCGGGGAGCGCGTTCTGGATAACCGTGGCGAATCGGTCGTTGATGTCGCGCACCTTGATCCCGCTCTTGCGCATCTCGCCGAAGAGCTTCTGCATCTTGTCGATGTCCATGTTCATGAACCCGCCGCCGCCTCGGCCGAGGTCCTGCATCTGCTTGCCAAGATCGGTGCGCTGGGTGTCGCGTTCCTGGATCGCCGCGTCAAGCTCGGTTTCGTAGCGTTCCAGGGCCTGGGTGACGCCCTCCGGGGGTGTCTGAACGTCCATGGCGGAAAGGACCTTGACAAGGTCCATGCTCTCGCCCGACAGCATGCCTCCGGGGAGGGAGCGGTTGCGCCGATTGGCCCGTTCCACCGAGGCCCACCGCGTGGACTGCTCGGGGGTGAGCAGGGACTTCATGTCGGTCAGGAAGGTCTTCTCCAGATCCTGGGTCCGGGTCTGGAACTTCTCGATGATCGCCGGGGATTCCTTCTGGAAGATCGACGGATCACGGGTGTCCTCGAACTCGGCGCGGAGCCGCTCGAACCCGTCGTTCATGGCCTTCTGGGCCTTCTCGTAATCGGCCTGATACGCCGCGTGCAGGTCGCTCACGGTGGTGGTCTGCGTCTCATCCAGCGCGAGGATCTTGGCATACTGGGCGATGTCGGCGGAGTTGATCGGTCCCCCGCCGCCCATCCCCCGCGCTCCGCCCATCATCATGCGCATCTGGGCGTGAGCGGTTGGAATTGCCGGGCCAAGGGTCAGCACGCCCAGGCCCAAGCAGACCCCGGTCACCATCGCGACAAGTCGAGAACGAGTACAGGCCATCGAGAAGCTCCGTCGTCACCTTCCCACGGGATCTTCGCAGGTCGACGCTCGACCGGCGCACGGGCACGTGGACTTCTAGCGTACCGGCGAGACCGTCACCGGCCTCAAGGGAATCCACTTTGCCCTCTTTGCCCCATGGGGCAAACCAAGAGGACGGCTGATGGCCCGCGTTCCGTCACGATCGCCCGTCCTGGGGCTGGTCGGCGGGCTGCTGTCGGGGTCGACGACGGGGCGCGGGAGACTCTCCCCCACCCCCCCCACCCCCTCCGCCTCCCCCACCGGCGTCCCCACCCCGCTGCCGACGCGGACGATCATCGTCGTCATCGCCCGAACCCGGCAGCTTGGCCCGCTGCTCGGGGGTCAGGATGGCCTCGATCTTCTCGACCGCCGACCGCTCCAGGGTGCGGCGCTCCTCGCGAAGCCGGTTGGTCTCCTCGTTGTCAAAGAGCCCGCCCATGCCTCCACCCCCACCACCCCCACCACCCCCACCACCTCGGCCAAAGCGACCCATGATGTCGGCGGTGGTGATGGTCTCCTCGCGGGCGGTATAGGCGGTCTCGAGTTTCTGGTTGATCGCGCCGGTCTCGCGGAGCATCCGGCTCTTGATGTCGGCGATCGACGAGACCTGATCGGGGGTGAGATCCGGGAGCTTCTCGACTGCGTCGATGGTCCGCATCGCCAGCGTCGGCCGGTAGATCGCGGGGAACGAGGCCCGCTTGACGGCCTCCTGGAACCTGGCCTTGGCTGCCTCGTCAGCGAGCTGGCTCTCGATCTGACGGACGTACCGCTTGTTCACGTCACGGACCTTCATGGAGGCCTGGCGACCCTGGTCCATGATCCGTTGAATCGCCTCAGGATCTCCGCCGGACATCATGTCGCGAAAGGACTCCTGGGCCTTGTCGTACGCAGCGTTGCGAATGACCAGCTCGCGATCCAGATCGATGGCGTACTGCTCAAGCGTGCCGCTCATCGTGGCCCGCTGATCGTCGGGGAGCTTGAGGTCATCCACGAGGCGGACAAGGTCCAGCCGCTCGCCGGACATCATGCCGCGGCCGATGCTGCCCTCACGGCGTCGCAACCGTTCGATGCCGGGCCACTTTTCGGCCTGTGCCGGCGTAAGCGTGGTCTTGACGTCATCGAAGAAGACGGCCTCGGCCTTGGTGCGCTGATCGCGGAGCTTCTGCATCTCATCGCGCAAGTCGGCCCATCGCGAGGGATCATCCCGGGCCTCGTCGCGCAACTCCTCCAGACGCTTCTGGGCCGCCTTGACGGTGGCGTCGTACTCGGCCTGATAGGCGTCGTAGAGATCCATGACGGCGGCCTTTTGGGTGGCATCCAGGCCGAGCATGTCGGCATATCTGGACATCTGGTCCTTGGAGACGCTGGTCTCAAAGACCCGTCCCATGCCGCCGAACATGCCCCCTCCGCCACCACCTGCACGCCGCGGGCGTTCGCCGCCGGGCTGGGCCCCTGCCGCACCGGCATTGCCACCCCCCGAGCCCTGCGCGAGGGAAATCGCAGCAAGAGCGCCAAGGGAGACCGAGGCCGTCGCGGCCACGAGGACAAAACGCGCACAGTGACGCATGAGAAACCTGCCTTTGTGAAGTCCGCCGACGAAACTCGCCGGACTGGCCCGGCGTGCAGGAGAGATAACGTACCGAAGTCGGTGGTATTGCTTCAACCCTGGTGACCGGCGCCAACCGGGGCCGAGATCGAGCCCTGCCGAGCCATGGCCGCCAGCCCAGACTTGGCGATCGGTGTGCGATCGGTCATCATCTTGACGAAGGCATCGAACAGATACCCCGAATCATGGGGTCCTGGAGAGGCCTCTGGGTGATGCTGAACAGCGAACATCAGTCGATCCGGATGAGCAAAGCCCGCAACGGTCTGGTCATTCAGGTTGATGTGGGTGACTTCGGCACCCACCGCTTTCAGGGAGTCCGCATCCACGGCAAAGCCATGATTCTGGCTGGTAATCTCGACGCGCCCTGTCAGCAGGTTGAGCACCGGCTGATTGAGCCCCCGATGCCCAAACTTGAGCTTGTAGGTCTTTGCACCCAGGGCGAGGGCGAGAAGCTGGTGGCCCAGACAGATGCCGAATGTGGGGATGTTCTTGCCTGCGCCCCCGACCACTTCGCGGAGTGTGCGGATGGTGGCTTCGACGGCGGCGGGGTCGCCGGGGCCGTTGGAGATGAACAAGCCGTCGGCCCGTCCGGAGTTGAAGCGCTGCTGGATGTCAGGCGCGGAAATGGTGTGGGGGACGACTTCGACGTCGCAGTGACGGTCGGCGAGGTTTCGGAGGATGTTGCGTTTGGCGCCACAGTCGAGGGCGAGGACCTTGAAGCGGCGCGAGCCCGGGGCGCGCGAGTGCGGGCGGATGTCTCGATCGGACCAGTCGCCGAGGGTTTCCGACCAGTTGAGGGGGCTGACGCAACCGACCTTGGGGACGAGGTTGGCACCGTCCATGTTGGGAGCGGTCCGAGCGGCGGCGACGAGCTGAGCGTCGGAGAGGTCGGTCTGGGGGATGTCGGTGATGATGCCGTTCATGACGCCTCGGACACGGAGGCGGCGCGTGAGGGCGCGGGTGTCAACGCCGGCGAGGCCGAGGACGTTGTTTTTGGCGAGATAGTCGGAGAGATCTGTGGTGGCCCGGAAGCTGGAGACGACTCTGCTGAGTTCTCGCACGACGAAGCCGGAGACCTGGACCTTGACGCTCTCGACATCCTCCTCGTTGACACCGGTGTTGCCGATGAGCGGCGCGGTCATGACGAGGATCTGGCCCCAATAGGACGGATCGGTGAGGGCTTCCTGGTAGCCGCTCATCGCGGTGTTGAAGACGACCTCGGCGGCCTGGGCGATGGAGCGATCGACGGCGCCGAAGGCCGTGCCGTGGAAGACCGAGCCGTCCTCGAGGGCGAGGCGGCCGGGTCGGGAGACGGGATCGGTCGTGGGCATGAGCGAATGGTAGTGCGGAGCCGAGAGCGCGGGCTACGGCAAACCGAGAAGAACAGGTGGACGATCAGGCGATGCGATCGTGCTGAGCCGTTGATGTGCTGTTCCACAGTTCCCTGAACGCCAACGATGGTTCGTGTCCGAGTCCGGGCTCTTTTCCATGGATGCGCCTTCGCCGCCGGATGGCGTGTGGACGTATGTGCGCGTGGCGGTGGAGCGGGGCGTGGACCGGGTGGGTGCGGCGGGTGTGCAGGTGGGTGCGGACGCAACGCTGACGTATCGGAGCGAGGAGCCGATCGCGGTGGGCCGGCGGGTGGAGGTGCCGCTCGGGCGTGGCGACACGCCAAGCGCCGGGATCGTGGTCGCCGCGGGTGGCGAGGAGCTGCTTGGCGGCTATCCGTCGCACAAGGTCAAGAACATTCTGCGGGACACGGGATTCGGGCTGTCGGAGCGGCTGGTGGATCTGGCCCGGTGGATGAGCACGTACTACGTGTGCCCGCTTGGGATGGTGCTGTCGGCGATGCTGCCGGCGGCGGTGAAGAAGCGGACGGGGCTTCGGCTGGTGACGCTGCTGGAGCGCGTGGGGGTTGAGGACGAGCGGCGTGTGCTGGCAAGCGCGAAGCTGACGCCGCTGGTGCGTGACACGTGGTCGCGGGTGATCGCGATCGGGCCGGGAGAGTTTCCGATGCCGCCTGACGCGCTTGCGGGTCGAATCTCGGCGCGCACCATGGGGCCGATCAACAAGCTCGTGGCGATGGGCCTGCTCGTCGAGCGCGAGGCGGAGGTCGTTCGTGAATCGGGCGGGGTGAGCACGCAGATGAGCATCGAGCAGGCCGACGCGACTGGGGGCGCGGCGCTGGACGTGCACAGACCCGCGCCGACGGAGCAGCAGGCCCGAGTGATCGCGGGAATCAGCGAGAATCTTGGACGGTTCGGGGTGCATCTGCTGCGCGGGGTGACCGGATCGGGCAAGACGGAGGTGTATCTGCGCGTGCTGGAGCGCGTGCTGGAACGCGGCGGGACGGGGCTGGTGCTGGTTCCGGAGATCTCGCTCACGCCGCAGACCGCCGGACGGTTCGTCGAACGATTCCGAGGCGCGGGCGTGGCGGTGCTGCATTCCGGGCTCACCGCGAGCCAGCGGCACAAGGAGTGGACACGTGCGGCGAACGGCGCAGCGCGGGTGGTGGTCGGAGCACGCTCGGCGGTGTTTGCGCCGCTGGGCAACGTGGGCCTCATCGTCGTCGACGAGGAGCAC